>NZ_JBSFJW010000006.1:0-412960 GCF_053598255.1 Streptomyces sp. NPDC001157 | reverse complement strand
GCGACCCCGGAGAAGCCCGCGTCTCCGGAGCAGCCGGTGAAGCCTGCGTTCCCGGAGAAGCCCGCGACCCCGGAGAAGCCCGCGTCTCCGGAGCAGCCGGTGAAGCCTGCGTTCCCGGAGAAGCCCGCGACCCCGGAGAAGCCCGCGTCTCCGGAGCATCCGGTCAAGCCTGCCTTCCCGGAGAAGCCCGCGACCCCGGAAAAGCCCGCGTCACCGGAGCAGCCGGTCAAGCCTGCCTTCCCGGAGAAGCCGGTGTCTCCGGAGCACCCGGTGAAGCCCTCGTATCCGGACCAGCCGACGAAGCCGGAGCACTCGAAGTAGCCGTCGAAACGGCACCGTCCGCACTACTGGATGCGGAGCACGGGCGGCTCGCCCCGCTCGCGGACACCTCTGCACACCATGAGGAGAAGCTGATCCCGGGTGGTGCGGTGGCCAGGACCGGTGCCTGCGCGGCCCGGTTGCCGGCGTGACGGCGAGGGGTGTCCTCGCCCGCGGCCCGGCGACCGGGGACTCGGCGTGACAGCGGGCCCAGGATAGAAGCGGAGGGGTGTGGGGCGGACCCTGACTGCCCCTCAGGGGGTCTCGCAGATCGGCTGTCGAGCCGGGCTCGGAGGACCGGGCCCGGCACACCGCCCAGCCGGGGGTCACCAGCCGAATGCACCACCCTCGACGAGGATGAGCAGCCCGAGGGTGATCAGGACCAACGGGAGCAGGACGTGCCCCCACCGGCTGAGTGCTCTGGCGATGACCGGCCGTGTGGCGAAGAAGCGGCCCGCGAAGCACCACACGGCCACCAGGGCCAGGAAGACCACGGCGTAGACGCTCATCCCGCCCAGGCCGGCAGTGGCGAACACGGGAACGTAGACGCCGATGTTGTCGCCGCCGTTGGTGAAGGTGACCGCGGCGACCTCCAGTGTTCTCGGGCCGACCTCGGCCGTCTCCTGTGCGTCGTCCTCGGCCTTCTCGTCGCGGTGCTTCCACGTCTGCCGGGCCGACTTCAGGCCGAGAGCGAGGGGGAGCAGTCCGAGATACGGGATGGCCGATTCGGGCAGGACAGTGAGGACGGCGGCGAAACCGACCTACCGGCCGAGCGTGATCCGGCGGGCGGAACCGCGGTGGCCCGCGCCCGGCGCGAAGAACAGCGACAGCAGCAGGATGTCGTCGATGTTGGTGATGGCTAACAGCCCGGCCGGCTGCGTGACGATCTCCGGGTTCACAGATGCGCGCCTCTCATGCCCGGTACGTGGTCAGTTCGGTCGGCGTAGTCCTGCGATGAGGAGTTCGACCAGCCGGCGCGCGTCGTAGCGGGGGTCGCTTTCCGCGCCGATGCAGAGATTGCCGACGCCGCGCATGAGCTCGTAGGCCTTGAGGTCGGACCTGATTTCGCCGGAGGCGGCTGCCGCGTCGAGCAGCTGGGTGCACACGGGCACGAGGCGGTCGAGGAAGTAGGCGTGCAGTGTGTCGAAGCCTGCGTTGTCGGACTGCAGTACGGCGGCGAGTCCGTGCTTGGTGACCAGGAAGTCCACGAAGAGGTCGATCCACTGGCCCAGTGCCGCGTAGGGGGTCGGGCTGCTCGCCAGCAGGGCCGGGCCGGCCTCGGCGCAGGCCTCGACCTGGTGCCGGTAGACGGCGACGATGAGGTCCGCTCGCGTCGGGAAGTGGCGGTAGATCGTGCCCATCCCGACACCGGCCCTGGCCGCGATGTCGCGGACCGGTGCTTCCACGCCCGAGGTGACGAAGACCGCGGCGGCCGCGTCGAGCAGGGTCTGCTCGTTGCGCCGGGCGTCCGTCCGCTTGGACCGGGCTGCGCGTCCTGCGCCCTTGTCGCCGTCGTTCACCATGCCGTTCCCTCCGTTCTCGGGCTTGCTAAAGCGGAGCGGTGTTCCGTATCGTAATCGGAGCGACGTTCCGCTTTGCTCATGATGCCAGAGCGGGAGCCCCGCGACCAAGTCATGCCTGGTCACAACAGACAGCCACCCACCCGCAATGGAGGAATACGGCCATGCAGTACCGCACCTTGGGCCGCACCGGTGTGCAGGTCAGCTCGCTCGCGCTCGGCGCGATGAACTTCGGCAGCATCGGGCGCACCACCCAGGACGAGGCCACGGCCATCGTCGATGCCGCGCTCGAAGGCGGGATCAACCTCATCGACACCGCCGACATGTACGGCGACGGCGAATCGGAGGAGATGGTCGGCAAAGCCATCGCCGGTCGCCGCGACGACATAGTGCTGGCCACGAAGGCGGGCCTGCCCATGGGTGATGAGCGCAACCACCGCGGCAGTTCGCGGCGTTGGCTGGTCACCGCGCTGGACAACAGCCTGCGCCGCCTCGGCGTCGACCACGTCGATCTCTACCAGATCCACCGGTGGGACCCGAGCACCGGAGACGAGGAGACGCTCTCGGCCCTGACCGATCTGCAACGCGCGGGAAAAATACGCCACTTCGGGTCCTCCACCTTTCCCGCACACCGCATCGTGCAGGCCCAGTGGGCGGCGCGTGAGCATCACCTGGGCCGTTATGTCACCGAACAGCCCAGCTACTCGATCCTGCAGCGTGGGGTCGAGACGCATGTCCTGCCGGTGACCGAGGAGTACGGGCTGGGGGTGCTGGTGTGGAGCCCGCTGGCCTCGGGCTGGCTGTCGGGCGCCGTGCGCGCCGGCCGTTCCATCACCACCAGCCGCTCGACGTTCATGCCGCAGCGCTTCGACACCGGACTTCCCGAGAACAGGGCCAGGCTCGACGCCGTCGAGCAGCTGGCCGAGCTCGCCGACCGGGCCGGACTGACGATGATCCAGCTCGCGCTCGGATTCGTGACCGCGCATCCGGCCGTGACCAGCGCACTCATCGGCCCCCGCACGCTGGAGCACCTGCACTCCCAGCTCGCCGCCGCCGACACCGTGCTCCCGGCCGACGTACTCGACGCGATCGACGCGATCGTGGCCCCCGGCACCGACCTGGCCCCGCACGAGAAGTACGACACCCCGCCCGCCCTGCTCGACCCGGCACTGCGACGCCGCTGACCGTCCGAGGAGGAAGGGAAATCCCATGTCGACGACCGCACCGCGAGTCCGTTTCGGCATCATGACCGCCCCCATGCAGGTCGACTATCGCGACGTCCTGCGGGTCTGGCGGGAGGCCGACACCATTCCGGAGATCGAGCACGCCTGGCTGTTCGACCACCTCATGCCCATCGCAGGCGATCCGGACGGGCCCGTCTACGAGGGCTGGACGCTGCTCGCGGCCCTGGCCGCGCAGACCCGCCGCCTGCGCCTCGGTCTCCTGGTGACCAGCAACCGGTTCCGGCCGCCCGCCCTGCTGGCCAAGATCGCCACGACCGTCGACGTCGTCTCCGAAGGTCGGCTCGACCTCGGTCTCGGCGTCGGGTCCCGGCCCGACCCGCCCGAGGCCCGGCGCGAGTACCCGGCGCACGGTCTGCCCTTCCAGGACACCGCCCGGGCCGTGGAAAGCCTGGCCGAGGCGTGCACGGTGATCCGGCGCCTGTGGACCGAGGAGAAGCCCTTCGACTTCCACGGCACTCACCACCACCTCACCGGAGCGTTCGGCAATCCCAAACCCGTCCAGCGCCCCCATCCGCCGATCCTCATCGGCGGACGCTCATCCGCGACCCTGCGTGTGGCCGCCGAGCATGCGGACCTGTGGAACATGCCGGGCGGCGGCATCGACGACGCCGGGCGCCGCAGCGCCCTGCTGGACCGCCACTGCGCCGAGATCGGTCGCGACCCCGCCTCGATCACCCGCTCGATCGTCCTGCAACTCTCCTACGACCGTCCCGGCGTCACCAGGGACGCAGTCGCCGCGGCGATCGACGCCGGCTTCCGGCACATCGTCCTGGGGCTGTCGTCGCCCTACCCCGACGGTGTCGCTCGCCGGCTGACCGACGAGATCATCGGCGCGGCGGTCGCCACCTGAATCGGCCGGGTTCCCCTCCCGACGGGTGAGGTGCAAGCTGGAACGGAGGCCGTTTCGCGATCCCGCGAGCGGGCTCGGGAAACCCGGTCTCGCCACTCCGAGTGAGCCCCTCGGGCTCGGCAGGAGGGAAGCGGGATGACAGAGCAGGTCACCACCAGTACGTCCTGGCACCTGGCCGGCGACTGGTTCGATGTGTGCAAGTGCGCCATACCGTGCCCCTGCACATTTGCACAGCCCCCCACCTACGGCGACTGCGAGGGCGTCTTGGCCTGGCACATCCGGGAGGGCAACTACGGCGACGTGCGGCTCGACGACCTCAACGTCGTGATAGTCGCCTCCTTCACCGGCAACGTCTGGTCCGGCACACACACCGACCCGTACGCCGCGGTCTTCCTCGACGAACGTGCCGATGAACAGCAACGCGGCGCGCTCCAAGCGGTCTTCGGTGGTGAGGCGGGCGGATGGCCGGCGCAGTTCGTGGGAATGTTCCACCCCGAGATGCGCGGCATGGACGTCGTTCCCATCCACGTGGAGATCGACGAGGACCTCGCCGGCTGGCGGGCCGAGATTCCCGACCGGGTCACGGCCACCGTCGAGGCACTCACCGGCCCGACGACGCCGGACGGCGCACGCGTCCAGGTCCACAACGCCCCGGGCGCCGAGGTCGGCCCGGGCCAGGTCGGCACCTGGGGGCGCGCCACGGCCGACCGCGCCAACGCATTCGGCTTCACCTGGGAGCGCTCGGGGAAGTCGAGCAAGTACTTCCCGTTCGACTGGAGCGGGCCCGACTGAGCGGAAACGCGCTCCTCGCCCCGGGCATCGCATGGCCTCCCGGCGGGTCGGCCGGGGGGCGGGGCGGTGGGCGGCGCCGGATAACCTGGCCTGATGAACGAGAATCCTCCGCCCTGTCCGAAGTGCTCCTGTGAGTACACCTACGAGATGAACGCCCTGGTGGTGTGCCCCGAGTGCGGCCACGAATGGGTGCCCGCCGAGGCCGGTGCCGAGGGAGGCGGAGCTGCCGGGGAGCGTGTCGTCAGGGATGCCGTCGGCAATGTGCTGCAGGACGGCGACTCCGTGGTGGTGGTGAAGGCGCTCAAGGTGAAGGGCAGCCCGTCGGGGATCAAGGCCGGGACCAAGGTGCGCAACATCCGGCTGGTCGACGGGGTCGACGGTCACGACATCGACTGCAAGGTCGACGGTTTCGGCGCGATGCAGCTCAAGTCGAGCGTGGTCAAGAAGGCCTGAACCCGGCGCGGGACCCCCTCCGTCGGTGAGTCGTCCTGGGTGCAGCCGGATGCGGAATTGCAAAATTTCGCAATTGGTTAGATGCTGGCTTGGTTGTGTCTGCAGGTAGACGAGGGCGCAGCTATTCGTGTCCGCCCCGTGCGCGGGGCCTCGCAGGGAGTCCGAGGGGTCGTGTCCGTTCCGCTGTACCAGGCCAAGGCCGAGTTCTTCCGGATGCTCGGCCATCCCGTACGGATACGCGTGCTGGAACTGCTGCAGGACGGGCCGATGCCGGTGCGGGACCTGCTGGCTCAGATCGAGGTCGAGCCTTCCGGGCTGTCGCAGCAGCTGGCGGTGCTGCGCCGCTCCGGGATCGTCACCTCCACCCGCGAGGGCTCGACCGTGGTGTACGAGCTGGCCGGCGGCGACGTCGCCGACCTGATGAAGGCCGCGCGGGTGATCCTGACCGAGATGCTCGCCGGGCGGGGCGAACTGCTGGCCGAGCTGCGGGAAGCCGAGGCTGTCGCGTGATGACCAGAGCAATCGGCCGTGCCTGGGCCCGGATCGTGGTGTTGCTGCCAGGGCGCGCCGATCTCGCGGAGATGCGGCGCGACCCGCGCCGCGACCTGCTGGCGGGCCTGACCGTGGCGATCGTCGCACTGCCCCTGGCTCTCGGCTTCGGGGTCTCCTCCGGGCTGGGTGCGGAGGCGGGCCTGGCGACCGCGGTGGTCGCGGGCGCGCTCGCGGCGGTGTTCGGCGGGTCCAACCTCCAGGTCTCCGGGCCGACCGGCGCCATGACGGTGGTCCTGGTACCGATCGTCGGCCGGTACGGGCCCACGGGGGTGCTGACCGTCGGACTGATGGCGGGCGTCATGCTCGTCGCTCTGGCCGTGCTGCGGGCCGGGAAGTACATGCAGTACGTGCCCGCCCCGGTCGTCGAGGGCTTCACCCTCGGCATCGCCTGCGTGATCGGCCTGCAGCAGATCCCGAACGCGCTCGGCGTGCCCAAGCCGGAGGGCGACCGCGTACTGGTGGTGACCTGGCGTGCCGTCGAGGAGTTCGCGCAGTCCCCGAACTGGACCGCCGTCGGTTTCGCGGCCACCGTGGCCGCGGTCATGCTGGTCGGGGCCCGGTGGCGGCCGACCGTGCCGTTCTCGATCGTCGCCGTGATCGCGGCGACGATCGTGGCACAGCTGGCCGGCCTGGACGCGGCGAAGCCGATCGGTGACCTGCCGTCGGGGCTGCCCGTGCCCTCGCTGTCCTTCCTCGACCTCGGCTCGCTGGGCACCCTGCTCGCGCCCGCCGTGGCGGTCGCGGCGCTCGCCGCGCTGGAATCCCTGCTGTCCGCCTCGGTCGCCGACGGCATGACGGTGGGTCAGAAGCACGATCCGGACCGGGAGTTGTTCGGTCAGGGCCTCGCGAACATCGCCGCCCCGCTCTTCGGGGGTGTGCCGGCCACCGGTGCGATCGCCCGCACCGCGGTCAACGTCCGCACCGGTGCGGGCTCCCGGCTCGCCGCCCTCACGCATGCCGCCGTTCTCGCCGTGATCGTCTTCGCGGCGGCGCCGCTCGTCTCGAGGATCCCGCTGGCCGCGCTGGCCGGCGTCCTGCTCGCCACCGCGATCCGCATGGTCGAGGTCGGCTCGCTGAAGGCCATGGCGAAGGCGACCCGGTCCGATGCGCTGATACTCGTCCTCACCGCCGTGGCGACGCTGGCCCTGGATCTCGTGTACGCCGTGATCATCGGTCTCGTCGTCGCCGGTGCCCTCGCCCTGCGCGCCGTCGCCAGGGAGGCCCGCTTCGACCAGGTGCCGCTCGACCCGGGTGACCACAGCGCCGAGGAGCACACGCTGCTGGCCGAGCACATCGTCGCCTACCGCATCGACGGACCGCTGTTCTTCGCCGCCGCCCACCGCTTCCTGCTGGAGCTGACCGACGTCGCCGACGTGCGGGTGGTGATCCTGCGGATGTCCCGGGTGTCGACGATGGACGCCACCGGTGCCCTCGTCCTCAAGGACGCCGTGGAGAAGCTGCGCCGCCGTGGCATCGTCGTCCTCGCCTCCGGGATCCGCCCCGGCCAGCGCCAGGTCCTCGACTCGGTCGGCGCGCTGGAGCCGCTGCTGCACGAGGGCCGGGAGTACGCCACCACTCCCGAGGCGATCCGCGCCGCCCGCGAGCATCTGGAGACGGCCGGAGTCCTGCCCGCCCTTCCCGCCCGGCTGTCCCGGACCTCCAGCGAGGAAGTTCTGCCATGAGCACTGTCCCCGCCCCCCTTCGCATGGTCGAGGTCTCCGGTGCTGAGGCCCTGTGGCTGCTCGAAGGCAGCAGCCTGGGCAGCCTGGTGTACGCCCAGCGGGGGGCGAGCGTGATCAGGCCCGCCCGGCATGTGTGGGAGTACGGCCGCCTGGTCGTCCGTACCCCGGCCCCGGCCATGGCGGTGCCTGCGACGGGGACGTACCACGTCGACGACATCCGCGCCGTTTCCGGCACCGGCTGGACGGTCACCGTCTCCGGCCCCGTCGAGGTGATCACCGACCGCGATGAGGCCGCTCACCACCGGCGCACCCTCATGGGCTGGAGTCACGGCCCGCACGACTCCCTGCTGCGCCTGCATCCGAAGACGGTCACCGGTTTCCGCCTCGCCCGCGCGGAGGCGTGAGTGATGTCCACACAGCTGGAGACCTTGCCCTACCGGCACGTGCTCACCCTGCCCGCCGAACCATCGGCCGTACGGCTGGCCCGGCAGACGGCCGAGCAGGCGCTGGTCGAGTGGGGCATCGGCGTGCGCCACCCGGCAGTGGACCCGGCCCTGCTGATCCTTGCCGAGCTGGTCACCAACAGCGTCCGGCACGCCGCCGTTCACTCCCCGACGGTGACCGTGATCTATGCGGCGGGCCCGGACTGCCTGGCCTTCGCCGTCCACGACCGCCATCCCCACCAGCCGGCGCTGTACGGCACGGACATCGGCTCCGGTGTCGGCGGCCTGGCCACCGTCAGGGAGCTGGTCCTGGCCCTGGGCGGCACAGCGGTGGTCCGGGCGGACGCCGACGGCGGTGGCAAGAGCATCTGGATCACCCTTCCCCTCTGAACCGGGCGGCAGACTCCGACCGGCAACCCGCGCAAGGAAGTTCACCACCATGACCATCGACTGGCGCTACACCGTCGAGGACGACCTCGGCATCCTGTCCGTCGCCGGGTATCTGGGCCCGGACGCGGTCCGTCGATTCTCCGGCGCGGTCGGCTGGGCGCTGGCCCGGGGCACCGGCCCGGTCGTCGTCGACCTGACCGAGCTGCGCAGCTGGTCGGCCGAGGGGCAGCTGGCGATCACCGAGGCGGCCCGCCGTCTCGCCGAGGCGGGCCGCAGCCTGGAACTGGCCGCCATTCCCGCCGACGGGTCCCTCGTCCCCGCCGGTGACTGTCCGCCGGTGGCGGTCCATGCCGACCTGGCCGCGGCGCGCGCCGCCCACGGCGCTGCGCATGCGGTGCCGGTGCAGGGGCGTCATGAGTGGCGCACCACCGGATGGCCGGCCGCAGACCAGGCGGGCGAGTGATGGCCCCGGCTCATCATCCCGGCGCGAAGGCGCCGTCGCCGTCCCGGACGGGCACGAGTGCGCAGACGTCGTCCTCGGTGGCGATGGCCACATCGGCGACGAATCCCATGGCCGCCAGCCGGCGGCCGGAGATGCTGGTGGCGACCGCGTGCACGATGTCGGCGGTGCCCTCGTAGCCTGCCTTCGCGGCGGCGGCTTCCGTGGAGAGCGGGCCCGCACCCTGGGAGTGCAGGTCGCAGATGAGGGATCCGGCGCCCAGCAGGTCCTCGAGGGCCGGGCGCAGACTCCCGTCCGGCCACCGCTCTCCCGCGGCGATCACTGCGACGGGATGTTCGGGGGTGCCGTAGCCGTGAGAGGTGAGCCAGTTGCTGACCGCGGTGATGTTGCGCAGACAGGCGGCGACCACCTGCGCGCCGGGTGGCGCGGCGGCGGCGATGGCGCCGCCGTTGGGGGAAGGCAGCACCAGGCGGGCCACGAAGGGGGCCGCCCGCAGGTGGGCCGGGGAGAGCGACCACGGGGTTGAAGGTGTGACGGTCGTGCGGTGCGTGGCGAGTCGGGCCTCCCGGCGGCGGGCGTACGCCTTCGCGGCCTCGGTGGCGCAGGTCTTTTCCGCCTCGGTCGCAGGCCCGCCGGGCGCCCCGAAGGGCAGAACGCGGATCCCCTTCTCGACGGCGACGCTCACCGCGGTGGAGAACGACAGTACGTCGACGGTGACCAGACAGGCGGCCGCGGCGGCGAGACGGCCGGCTCCGGCGGGTCCCCACTCGAAGCGGATCCCGGTGCCGGTCTGCATGTCCCAGTCACCCATCGCACTCTCCCCGGTCGGCCTGTCGTGACGGGACCTGAGTAATTGCTAACATTAGCAATTACTCAGGTCCCGACATCGCTGGATTCGGGCGGTTGCCTTCCTCGGGTGCGGATTCGGTCCCGCCGGTGTCGCGCGCGAGGATGGGCCGCATGTTCTTCATGAGTGGGTGGACGCGATGCGCCGGGGCCCGGCCGGCGGGGCCGTGCTGCTGTACCGGGGAGGAGACGGCCAGGTGAGTACGCCGCTGTACCAGCTGAAGGCCGAGTTCTTCAAAACCCTCGGCCACCCGGCCCGCATCCGGGTACTGGAGCTGCTGAGCGAGCGCGAGCACGCAGTCGCGGAGATGCTGCCCGAGGTCGGCATCGAGCCTGCGCACCTCTCGCAGCAGCTGGCCGTGCTGCGGCGCGCGAACCTGGTCAAGACCCGCAAGGAGGGCTCGACCGTGTACTACTCGCTGACCAGCCCGCACGTCGCCGAACTGCTCCGGGTGGCCCGCACCATCCTGTCGGGCGTGCTGGCCGGGCAGGCCGAGCTGCTCGCCGACCTGCAGGCCGCGCAGGTGGAGGGCAGATCGCCGTCGTAGCGAGGGCCTTCGAACGGCGGTCGCCTTCCGAGGCCTGGCGCGCTCTGCCGCCGGCCCGCCCGCCGGCCGGCTTGTCGCGTGCGTACATGGCCCCCTCACCGTTCCATGCCAAGCTGGGTCGTTGCGGGGCTGGGGCTCGGCGACCTCGTTCGTGAACGTCCGCCGACCCCGGCCGGCTAGACCGGTGCCCGCTCGGCAGTCCGCTCCAGGCGGACGATCACGCTCTTCGACGTCGGTGTGTTGCTGATGTCCGCGACGCTGTCCAGCGGCACCAGGACGTTGGTCTCCGGGTAGTACGCGGCGGCCGAACCCGGGGGAGTGGAGTAGCCGACGACGTGGAAGGCCTCCGCGCGGCGCTCCGAGCCGTCCGACCAGATGCTGACCAGGTCGACGAGGCTGCCGTCGGTGAGACCGAGGTCGGCGAGGTCGGCCGGGTTGACCAGGACGACGCGGCGCCCGCCCTTGATGCCCCGGTAGCGGTCGTCCATCGCGTAGGGGATGGTGTTCCACTGGTCGTGCGAGCGCAGGGTCTGCAGGACCAGGTGGCCCTCGGGCGCCTGGAGCATCGTGAAGTCGTTCACGGTGAAGACGGCCTTGCCGCTGGGGGTGCGGAAGACACGGGAGTTGACCGGGTTGGGCAGGCGGAAGCCGCCGGGGCGCCGCACCCGCTCGTTGAAGTCGTGGAATCCGTCGACGACTTGGGCGATGCGGTCGCGGACGAGGTCGTAGTCGGCCTCGAAGTCCTCCCAGGGGATGCCCGGTTCGGAGCCCAGGACCCGGCGGGCCAGGCGGCTGATGATGGACACCTCGCTCAGCAGATGCGGGGACGCTGGATCGAGGCGGCCGCGCGTGGCGTGGACCTCGCTCATGGAGTCCTCGACCGTCATGAACTGCTCGCCGCCCGCCTGGACGTCCCGGTCGCTGCGGCCGAGCGTCGGCAGGATCAGCGCGGTGCGTCCGCACACCGCGTGCGAACGGTTGAGCTTGGTCGAAATGTGCGCGGTCAGACGGCAGTTGCGCATGGCGCGCTCGGTGGCCTCGCTGTCGGGCGTGGCCCGCACGAAGTTGCCCGCGACACCGACGAAGAGCTTGGCCCGGCCGTCCAGCATGGCCCGGATGGAGTCCACCGAGTCCAGGCCGTGCGCGGTCGGTGCGGTGAAGCCGAACTCCTGCCCCAGCCGGTCCAGGAACGCCTGCGGCATCCGCTCCCAGATACCCATCGTGCGGTCGCCCTGGACGTTGCTGTGCCCGCGCACCGGGCACACCCCCGCGCCCGGACGGCCGATGTTGCCGCGCAGCAGAAGGAAGTTGACGACCTCCCGGATGGTGGGCACGCCGTGCTTGTGCTGGGTCAGGCCCATGGCCCAGCAGACGATGACACCGCGGCTGCGCAGCACGCGCGCGTGGACCTGCTCGATCTCGTCGCGGGTCAGCCCGGTGGCGTCCAGGACGGCATCCCAGGACGTGGCGCGGATGCGTTCGGCGAAGGCGTCGTAGCCGGTGGTGTGCTCGTCGATGAACGCGCGGTCCAGGACGGTGCCCGGCTCCTTGTCCTCCGCCTCCAGCAGGAGCAGGTTCAGGGCCTGGAAGAGGGCCAGGTCGCCGCCCGGGCGTATCTGCAGGAACTGGTCGGCGATGTCCGTGCCCCGGCCGATGACGCCCCGTGCCTTCTGCGGATGCTTGAAGCGCAGCAGCCCCGCCTCCGGCAGCGGATTGACCGCGACGACGCTGCCGCCGCGCCGCTTGGTCTCCTCCAGTGCGGACAGCATCCGCGGGTGGTTGGTGCCGGGGTTCTGCCCCACGACGAAGACCAGGTCGGCGTTGTAGAGGTCGTCGAGGCCGACGCTGCCCTTGCCGATGCCCAGGGTCTCGTTCAGCGCCGAACCGCTGGACTCGTGGCACATGTTGGAGCAGTCCGGCAGGTTGTTGGTGCCGAAGGCCCGCGCGAACAGCTGCAGCAGGAAGGCCGGCTCGTTGGCCAGCCGCCCGGAGGTGTAGAACAGCGCCTCGTCCGGGTGGTCCAGGGCGTGCAGTTCGCGGGCGAGCAGGTCCAGGGCCTCGTCCCAGCCGACCGGCTCGTAGTGCGTCGCGCCCTCGCGCAGCACCATCGGCTCGGTCAGCCGGCCCTGCTGGTTGAGCCAGTAGTCCGACTTCCGGCTCAGCTCGTCCACCGAGTACTGCCGGAAGAAGTCCGCGGTCACCCGCCGGGAGGTGGCCTCGTCACTGATGTGCTTGGCACCGTTCTCGCAGTACTCGTTGCGGTGCCGCTCGCCCGGCGCGGGCTCGGGCCAGGCGCAGCCCGGGCAGTCGAAGCCCTTCGCCTGGTTGATGTTGAGCAGCGTCAGCGCGGTGCGCTTCGGCGAGGTCTGGCCCAGCGCGTACTTGAGCGCGTGGACGACGGCGGGAGCACCGGTGGCCCAGGTCTTGGGAGCCGAGACCGACAGTTCGCCCTCTTCCGCTCCGTCTTCTTCGAAGTCCCGCATCGCACACCACGCCCTCTCGTCCGCACGACACTCTTCGTCAGCGCCTCGGACCTGGTCAAAGCGGAAGTTCCTATCGCGTGACAGGCGGCACCGATCAGTGCAGCGTGACCGGGACCGCCGGCGCGGGACGGCCGCGGGCGAGGGATCATGGGAGGGTGCTCCTGCGTCAACTCGAATACCTCGTCGCCCTCTCCCGCGCCCGGCACTTCGCGAAGGCGGCGCAGGCCTGCTACGTCTCCCAGCCGACCCTGTCCGAGGGCATCCGGAAACTGGAGGACGAGCTCGGCATCCCCCTGGTCCAGCGGGGCCGCAGGTTCGACGGCCTGACTCCGGAGGGCGAGCGTGTCGTCCTGTGGGCGCAGCGCATCCTCGCGGACCGGGACGCGATGCAGGGCGAGATCCAGGCGCTGCGGGCCGGGCTGACCGGACGGCTGCGCATCGGCACCGTCCCGACCGCCGCCACGGCGGTCGCGCTCCTGACCCAGCCGTTCTGCCTCGCCAACCCGCTGGCGACCGTGCAGGTCTTCGCCGACCTGCAGTCCGTGGACATCGTCGACCGTCTCAAGACGTACGAGCTCGATGCCGCGGTGACCTATCACAGCACCGTCGTCGAGCACGGCTTCAAGTTCGTCCCGCTCTACCAGGAGCGTTACGTCCTGCTGATCCAGCGCTCCGCCCGCGACGTCGGCCCGGCCGAGATCTCCTGGGAGGAGGCGTCCCAGTACCCGCTGTGCCTGCTGCATCCCGGGATGCAGGGGCGCCAGGTCCTGGAGGCGGCCTTCGAGGCGGCGGGCGTCTCCGTGACCCCGCGCGTGGAGACGGACTCCATCGCCTCCCTGTTCGCGCAGGTCAGAGCCGGACACTGGGCGAGCGTCGTACCGCACGCCTGGCTCCACGTGTTCGGCGTGCCCGCGGGCATGCAGGCCGTCCCCCTGGTCCGCCCGGTCCGCACCGAGCACATCGGCCTGGTCCTCCCGGCGCGGGAGCCCGTCTCGGTGATCGGACAGGCACTGATTGACGCCGTCGGTCAGGCGGGTGTCGCGGCCGAGCTGGAGCGTCTGCCGGGCACTCCGCCATGAGTGCCGCCAAAGGCAGTCGATCGGCTGCGGCGCCATCGTGGCGGGTCGCGCCCGCGCGGCGGAGCCGCATATGGATACTGCCCCGCGCCTCTTCGGGGCGCGGCCGAACCGTCCCGATCCCCGGTCCGTCGTGCCCCCGTAGGACAGAACCGACGTCCGCCACCGCGCTGCGGACATGGAGGTCGTCGGCGAGGCCGCCAACGGGCATGAAGCGGTGGACCTCGCCCGCGCCCGTCACCCCGACGTCGTCCTCATGGACATCCGTATGCCGGGCACCGACGGTCGGGCCGCCGCCATCTACGACGCCCCCGAGCTGTCCGGGCACGTCGGAGCGAGCGGTTTCCTGGGCAAGTACGTCACCACCGACGTCCTGTTGGCCGGGATCCGGCCCGTCGCCTCCGGCGAGGCACTCCTCTCGCCCGGCGCCACCCGCGCCCTGATCACCCGTTTCCTCACCGGACCGGCCCCGGGCTCCCTGCTGGCACCCCCGGAACGCCGCGCAGCAGCTCTTCCCGAGCGTCCTGACCGTCCGCTCCCACATCCAGGGCGCCCTGACCAAACTCGACGCCCGCGACCGCGCCCAACTCGTGGTCATCGCCTACCGGACCGGCCTGGTACGCCCCATGCCCCGCGGGACGTGAGCACCGGGCGTGGGCCGCATCCAGCCGTCGCGTTCGCTTCACACGATTCCCACAAAGCCCCATGAGAGCTTTAAGTTTCAAGCGGTACGCTCGTCCGCAGTCCGAGTGGCCGAGGAAGCCCCCACAGCGCGGCGCTCGCATCCCCCCACAGGCACAGGAGAAGCGTTGTGCGCGACGGTGACGTAGTAGTGATCGGTGGCGGCTACGCGGGAGTCCGGCTGGCGAAGCGACTGGACTCGGTGGCGCGGGTCACGCTGGTGGACCGCAAGGAGGTCTTCTTCCACCGTATCGCCTCGCTGCGCGCCGGAGTTCGCCCGGAGTGGTCGGTGACCCCCTTCATCCCGTACGACCGACTGCTGCGCAACGGGCGGGTGGCCGTGGGCAAGGCGGTCCGCATCGACACCACCGAGCGCCAGGTCGTCCTGGCGACGGGGGAGAGGCTGCCGTACGACGTGGTGGTGATCGCCACCGGCGCCGACTACCCCGAACCGGCCCGCTTCACCGGCACCACCACCGACGAGGCGGTCAAGTCCTTCGCCGGGCACCAGCAGAAGATCGCCACGGCCGGGCATGTCCTCGTCGTCGGCGGAGGCCCCTCCGGCGTCGAACTCGCTGCCGAGGTACGCCTGGCCCGGCCGGATGCCCGGGTCACGCTCGCCCACTCCGGGCCGGCGCTGCTGCACTCCACCGGCGTCGAACGGGCCGGGCGCAGGGCGCGGGCCTGGCTGGAGTCCCACGACATCGAGGTACGCCTCGACTCGTTCATGTCCCCCGGCAACGACTTCGGCACCTATCGCGACGCGCAGGGCACCGTCGTCGAGGCCGACCTCTCCTTCTGGGCGACGGGCACCACGCCCAACACACTCTGGTTGCGCCTGGGCGGACACGGCGACTGGCTGAACCCGGCCGGGCACGTCAGGGTCGACCCCACCCTGCGGGTCCAGGGACGGCTGGACGTGTTCGCGGTCGGCGACGTGAACGACGCCACCGAACTCAAGATCACCCCCGCCGCGCTGGCCCAGGCCGACCTCGCCGCCTGGAACATCCGTACCTACCTGAGCAGTTCAGGCAAGCACCGCAAGGAACCGCGCCTGTACCGGCCGATCCACCGCACCCCGCTCATCGTGCCCTTCGGCCCGGCCGACGGGCTGACCCTGCTGCCCGTGCCGGGCGGCGAGAGCGCGGTCCTCGGCGGCCGCACCTCGGTGCTGGCCAAGGCGAAGACCCTCATGACGCCGTACATGAGGCGCCAACTCGGCTACACAGCAGCCTGAGAGGCACGGGCTCGGCCCTCCCGCGTCCAGGGCGCGGCCAGGGGTGTGTCTAGGGTGCGGGCATGACCTCGCAGACGTACCTCGCCGAACTGTTCTCGCTCAGCGACCGGACCGCCGTGGTGACCGGCGGCAGTTCCGGCATCGGCCGGGCCATCGCCGGTGCCCTCGCACGGGCCGGGGCGAGTGTCGTGCTCGTTGCCCGCAAGGAGGCGGAACTCGCCGCCGTCGTCGACGAGTTGGTGGCCGACGGGTGCCGGGCGGCCTGGGTCGGCGCCGACCTGGGCAGCCGCGACGGCGTGCGCGCGGCGGCCGAGAAGGCGGCCGGAGTGTTCGGGGAACCGGACATCCTCGTCAACAGTGCCGGGATCAATCTGCGGCCGCCGATGGGGGAGTTGGGCGAGGACGTGTGGGACACCACGATGGCGGTGAACCTGGAGGCGCCCTTCCTGCTGGGGCAGCGGTTCGGCCCCGGCATGGCCGAACGGGGCTTCGGACGGATCATCCACATCACCTCCCAGCAGGCGCACCGGGCGTTCGTGCAGAGCGGGGCCTACGGGGTGTCCAAGGGGGCGCTGGAGTCCCTGGCCCGCTCCCAGGCCGAGGCGTGGTCGCCGTACGGCGTCACCTGCAACACGCTCGTGCCGGGTTTCGTGATGACCCCGCTCAACGAGCGGCTGTCCTCCGATCCCGAGAAGGTCGCGGAGCTGGCCGCGCGCACCATGGTCGGGCGCAACGGTCTGGCCGACGACTTCGCGGGTGCGGCGGTGTTCCTGGCGAGCCGCGCCTCCGCCTACGTCACCGGGCAGGCCCTCTTCGTCGACGGCGGACTGTCCGTCCACTGATCACGCCACTGCTCACGCGAGTTCGGTGAGGAAGTCGATGAGCGCCGCGTTCACCTCGCGGGGCCGCTCCTGCTGCGTCCAGTGACCGCAGCCCGTCAACTTGACGGGCTTGCGGCGCAGGTCGGGCATCAGATCAGGGAGGGCCTCGATGAGTTCGGGTGTGCCGGGGAAGGCGGGGACCGGGTCGCGGTCGCCGTACACGTACAGGGCGGGCGAGCTGACGACCGCGCCGTGCCAGGGCGCCGTCAGTTCCCAGTTGCGATCGAGGTTGCGGTACCAGTTGAGCGCCCCTGTGAAGCCCTGGGAAAAGCTCTCGGTGAGGGCGTCCAGGTCCTCCTCGGTGAACCAGTCCGGCAGGGTCTCGGGGTCCGTCATGGTCGCGAGCCAGCCCTGGCCGGGTTCGATCAGCGGCTGGTTGCCCGCGCCGGCGCCGGGCGCGTCGCCGGACGCCATGTAGAAGAACTTCCGCAGCGTGGTGCGGGTGTCCTGTGCGAACTCGGCGTCGGCGACACCGGGTTGGTTGAAGTAGTTCCAGTAGAAACGGCCGTCGAACCGCTCGTCCATGACGGTCAGCGGCGGCCGGGTGCCCCGGAACGGCGGCGGCACGCTCAGACCGGCCACGCCGCGCACGACGTCCGGCCGCAGCAGCGCGGTGTGCCAGGCGACCGGGGCACCCCAGTCGTGCCCGACGACGAACGCCTTCTCCTCCCCGAGCGCATGGATCAGCCCGACGACGTCGCCGACCAGGTGCAGGATGCTGTAGGCGCTCACCTCGGCGGGACGGTCGCTGCGCCCGTATCCGCGCTGGTCGGGGGCGACCACGCGGAAGCCCGCGTCGGCCAGCGGACCGAACTGGTGATGCCAGGAGTGCCAGGACTCGGGGAAGCCGTGCAGCAGCACGACCAGGGGGCCTTCGCCTTCCTCCGCCACGTGCAGCCGGATCCCGTTCACGTCAATCATTCGATGCTCAACCATGTGCCTGAGCCTAGGCGTTTCATGATCTTCGAGAGGTCGATATAGTCAACAATACGAGTATGAGATTAATTACCTATGCCGTCGGTGGTCGGTGGTCGGCGGTGTCAGCGGAAGGCGGTAGGTCCGTGGCCGGCGGTGGATATCTGCGGTACGTCGCTGTCGGGGACAGCCAGACCGAAGGCGTCGGCGACGGTGACGACGTCCGGGGCCTGCGCGGGTGGGCGGACCGGCTCGCCGAGCAGATCGCGCGGGAGAGTCCGGGCCTGCTGTACGCCAACCTCGCCGTGCGCGGGCGGCTGGCCGGGCAGGTGCGTGCCGAACAACTGGCCCCCGCGCTGGAGTTGCGGCCCGACCTTGCCACGGTCGTCGCGGGCCTCAACGACGTGCTGCGGCCCCGGTTCGACGCGGACGAGGTCGCCGGCCATCTGGAGGCCATGTTCGCCGCACTCACCGGACAGGGTGCCCGCGTCGCCACGGTCACGTTCCCTGACCCCGGCCGGCTCGCCCCCTCGGCCCGGCCGCTCGCACCCCGCGTCCTCGCCCTCAACGCCCGCATCCGGGAGGCGGCCGGGCGGCACGGCGTCGCCGTGGCCGACTCATGGCCCCACCCGGCGGTGACCGATCCCCGGATGTGGAGCGCCGACCGGCTGCACGCCAGTCCGCGCGGCCACGCCCTCATCGCGGCCGCCGTCGCCCATGCCCTCGACCTGCCGGGCAGCGACGACAGCTGGGCGCGACCGCTGCCTCCCGAAGCGGTGCCCCGCACGGGACTGCGGGCCGTCGGCGCCGAACTGCGCTGGGTCGGCGCCTTCTTGGGGCCCTGGGTGGTACGGCGGGTGCGGGGCCGCTCCTCCGGCGACGGCCGGCAGGCCAAGCGGCCCGCGCTGCTCCCGGTGGCCGCATGCGCCGACGGCCCCTCCTGAGCCGTAGGAGGGATTGGGCCCCAAACCGCGCGGTCAGGAGCGCGGGGGACGTGGCGGTCGAGGGGTCCGCCGCCAGATCGCCCTCATTCCGAGCGCCAGGACGCCCAGCGCCACGACCACGATGACGACCTTGAGAACGAGGTCGAGCAACAGGTGGTGCAGGATGTCCGACGAGTCCGCTGCCAGGCCGGTCATCGCCGGCCGCCCTGCCGTCGCGACCAGGACGCTCCCTGCGCGCCGCCCTCCAGCCGCCGGGCAGCGGCCCGCAGTCCGGCCCGCACCGCGGGATCCGCATACCGGCGCACCTCGTCCAGCCTGCCCTTGCGCTTGAGCCTCAGGGCGACGGCGAAGACCAGCAGTGCCAGCACCACCAGGCCGCCCACGACCACACCGAACCTGATGAGCATGAAATTCAGGTATGTCTCCACGAAGATGCCTCCACCCGTTGGTATCACGCCTGTGATAAATCCTTTGTAGCACGCCTGTGATAAAAAAGCTCCATGCCCAAAGTCGTGGATCCGGAGGCCCGCCGTCGCCACGTCGTCGACGCCCTGTTCCGAGTCGTGGTCCGTGAAGGCCTGCAACGCACCTCGCTGCGGGCCGTCGCCGACGAGGCCCAGCTCAACATCGGCTCGCTGCGCCACTACTTCGCCAGTCAGCAGGAGCTGATGCGCTTCGCGATGCAGTCCATGCTCGACAGGGTCGGCAGCCGGCTGCTCGAACGCGTCGAGGCCATCGGGGAGTTGGACCGCCACCCTCGCCCCGAACAGCTTCGGTCCGCCGCGGGGCTCCTGGCCGAGCTGCTGCCGCTCGACGAGCAGCGCCGTGCCGAGGTCACCGTCTTCCTGGACTTCAACACCGCCGCCCGCACCGACCCGGCCTTCGGCGACCTGACGCGCCAGACCGCCGAAGGCACCAGAGCGCTGGTGCGGCGTGTGCTCACCCGGCTGGACGCAACAGGTGCCCTGCGCCCGGGTCTTGACCTCGGTCTTGAGACCGAGCGGCTGGCAGCGCTGCTGGACGGACTCGGCCTCAACGCCGTCCTGCATCCCGGGATCCTGACCCCACAGGCCTGTATAGACGTGCTGCACACCCACCTCGGCGACCTCTCGCGCTCCGCGGGGACGCCGGACCCGACACCGGCGTAGTAGTCGCCCTATTGACTAATCAACAAGGTGTTAAATTGGGCCAATGGCTCTGCGCAACGCGGTGATGGCCGCGCTACTGGAGGGTGAGGCGTCCGGATACGACCTCGCGAAGGGCTTCGAGGCCTCCGTGGCCAACTTCTGGATGGCCACCCCGCAGCAGCTCTACCGCGAGCTGGAGCGCATGGAGAGCGAGGGGCTCGTCCGCGCCCGGGTCGTCCAGCAGGAGCGCCGCCCCAACAAGCGGCTCTTCTCGCTCACCGAGGCCGGTCTTGAGGTCCTGCGGGACTACGTCGGCGAGGCCCCGGCCAAGCCGCCGGCCCTGCGGGACGAGCTGATGGTCAAGGTCCAGTGCGTCGACATCGGTGACGTCGAGGACTTCGAGGCGGTACGGGCCTCGGTCGCCGAGCGCTTCGAGCGGGCCACCGCCAAGCTCGCCCGCTACCGGCGCCTGCAGGAACGCCTGCTCGACGGACGCACCGAGGACGAGTACCTCGCCACCGCCGAGCGCATCGGCCCCTACCTCACCCTGCTGGGCGGGATCGCCCTGGAGCGGGCGAACCTGCAGTGGAGCGAGACGGCCCTGAAGAGACTCGAACAGCGCGCCGCGTCAGTCGCCCGATCGTCCGCCGACTGACGCGACCGGTGCGCTACCGGCACGGCTTCTGCAGGCCGGCGACGGTGTGCGGGCGGGGATGGCGGACCAGGGCCCACACCGTCTTGCCGTGGCGTCCACGGGGCCGTACACCCCAGGTCTGGGCGAGCTGGTCGACGAGGTGCAGGCCCCGCCCCTTCTCGTCGTCGCCGGTGGGCACCTCATGCAGGACCGGCTGCGCCGGGCTCTCGTCGGAGACGGCTATGAAGCACGAGCCGTCCGCGCGTGCCGTCACCGCCATCTCGAACTCGCGCTCCAGGATGGGCCCGTGACGCACGACGTTCGCCGCCAGCTCGGACGCCAGCAGGACGACCCTCTCCGTCATCTCGTCGTTCGATGCGTGCCCCCAGCTGGCCAGATGCTGCCGTACCCGGTACCGAGCGAAGCCGACCGAAGCCGGATGACGGGGAAGCCGGAACGCCTCACGTCTCAGCACACGCATCCCTCCCGTATGACATCGAAAAAAGATCTCGACACTCGAATAAGCGCACAGTGACAGATGAATGTCACTGCGCACACGAGGGGCGGCTGAAACTGGCCATATCTGGCCGAGTGTCGCCTACTGCCCACTGCGTAGCCCGTCTGGTCAGACGGACGCCGTGCCAAAATGGCCGTCATTCCCCCTGCTCAGCCCTTCTGCCCACACACCGCCGAGGTTGATCCGTGACCAAGCCCGCCGCCCGTGTGCCACTGCGCCGCAACTCGCGGTCCAACCGGGCGCGCATCCTGGCCACGGCCCGCCGGGAGCTCGGCCGCAACCCCGACATCACCCTCGAGGAACTCGCGCGCGCCGCCGGTGTCGTACGGCGCACGCTCTTCGGTCACTTCCCCGGCCGCCCGGCCCTGCTGGAGGCGCTCGCCGAAGAGGCGTCCGAGACGTTCAAGGACGTGCTGGTGGACGGAGTGCGGGCCGAGGAACCGGCCGACCGGGCGCTCGCCTGCTTCGTGCTCCGCCTCTGGCCGGTGGGGGACCGCTACCGGATGCTGCTGGGCCTGGCCCGGCGGGACCTGGGCGCGGAGCGGGTGACCGAGGTCCTGGCCCCGGCCCGCGAGGTGGTCACGTCGATCCTGGAGCGCGGACAGCGGGACGGCGTGTTCCACTCCCATCTGCCGCCCGCCGTGCTGAGCGCCGGACTCGAGGCGATGACGGTCGCCCTGCTGGAGGATGTGAACACCGGGGCGCTGGAGGACGACGGGACCCTTACGGCCGTCGCCACACTGATCGCGGCCGGCGTGCCGGAGAAGCGGGCGAGCGTGGTGGTCGACGAGGTCGCGGCGATCGTGCCGCCCGAGGAGCCGGCCGCGCAGGCGTGAGCCGCGGGACCGGGTGATCTCGTACCGGCCACGGATTGGTTGCGGCCCGGACGTCCCGCCGTGTCGATGGTGCGGCTGCGGCAGCATGACGAGGCATGGGCAGAGACCGGTACGTCGACTTCCTGCGGGCGTGGGCGATCGTCCTGGTCGTGCTCGGCCACTGGCTGATCACCGCCCTGCTGCACGGGCCCGGCGGTGAACTCACCGCCCCCGAGCTGCTGGCGAGCGTGCCCTGGACCCAGTGGCTGACCCTGCTCTTCCAGATCATGCCCCTGTTCTTCCTGGCCGGAGGCCATGCGGCGGCAGGGTCCTGGGCGCGGACGCGGTCGGCGGGCGGCACAGCCACCGGCTGGGTGGGGCGAAGGGCGGTGCGCCTGCTGCTGCCGACGACCCTGTACGGCGGCCTGGTCCTGCTTGCCGTAGGGGTGTGCTCCGCCGTCGGCGTCGACCCGGGCACCCTCGCGCTCGTCGGGTGGGCCATGGCCATGCAGTTCTGGTTCCTGCCGGTGTATCTGCTGCTCAGCGCCCTGACACCGGTCCTGCATGCGGCGCACCGGCGCTGGGGACTCGCCGTCCCCGTGGCCATGGGCGCGATCGCGGTGATCGCGGACACGGTGGTGCTCACGGTGCATGCACCCCACGTCGGCCTGCTCAACTACGTACTGGTCTGGGGCGTCGCCTACCAACTCGGCTTCTGCTGGTGCGACGGCCTGCTGACCGAGCGCCGCCCCCTGCTTCCGGCGGCGCTGGCGGTGGGCGGCGGACTGGCCTTCGCGGCGCTGGTCGCGCTCGGTCCCTTTCCGGTCAGCCTGATCCTGGTCACCGGCCAGACACCCAGCAACACCAACCCCCCGTCGGTGGCGATGCTGTCCTGGGCGGTCGCCCAGGTGGGCGCCTGCCTGCTCGCCGGACAGGTACTGCGGCGCCTCCTCCAGCGCGAGCGGGTCTGGCGGGTGGTGCGCCCGCTGGGCGGCGTCAGCATGACGCTGTATCTGTGGCACATGCTGCCGGTGCTGATGGTCGCCGCCGCGTTCTACCTGACCGGCCTCGCACCCGAACCCGCCCTCGGATCCGCCGCCTGGTGGGCCCTGCGAGTGCCCTGGCTGCTGGTGCTCGGTGTCACCCTGGTCGCCGTGGTGTCAGCCCTGCGGCCGTTGGAGGGCGCCCTGGTGCAGCGGTACGAGCGAACCCGCCCGGACGCCGACCCGTACCGCCCATGGCTGCTCTGGCCGGGCCTGGCCGCGTGCGCCACCGCCCTCAGCCACTTCGCCACCCGCGGCTTCACCGACGACGGCCGCTTCCCCGTGCTGCCTGCACTGGGCCTGGCCGTGGGCGCGGCGCTGGTACTGCTCCACCGGCGGCCGGCGGAACCTGGCAGCGCCGAGCGCTCCGGGGACATCAAGGGCGAGGCCCTGGAGGAGGCGGCCTGACGGCCCCTCGCGCGACGGGACGACGCGTCCGCCTCCCACAGCGACGGACGGGACGTGACAACCGGCGTCAGGCCCATCCGATGGACCCCAAGCGCCTGCTCCAGGGCGCTCCCGTCGAGCAGGTCGTCAATCCGGCCGTTGTGGACGCTCCCGACCTCGTCCACCACTACGCTCGTCCGGGCGAGGCACGCCGGAACGACGGAACGCGAGATGCGTGAAGGTTCAAACGCATGTCCGGTAGGGTGGCACCATGTCCACGACGCCACGCTGGCTCAACGCCGAGGAACGACGAGCCTGGCTGGCCTACGTCGACTTCTCCACGCTGCTCGCCGACTATCTCAACCGCCAGCTGAGGCGCGACGCGGGCATGACGCATGCCGACTACAGCCTGCTCGCCTATCTCTCCTCGACGCCCGACGGCGTCCTCGGGATGTCAGAGCTGGCCCAGCGGCTCAAGATCACCCGCAGCCGGCTCACCCATGCGGTGAACCGGCTGCGGGAGCTCGGCCTCGTCGACCGCCGCGAGGATCCCGCCGACGGCCGCGGTCAGCTCGCCGTCCTCACCGACGAGGGCCGCGCCCTGCTGGAACGGGCCGCACCGGGCCATGTCGACGCCGTGCGCCGGGCCGTGTTCGACGCCCTCACCCCGGAACAGGTACGACAGTTCGCCGAGATCGGCGAGGCGATCAGCGATGCGCTGCACCGGGTGGAGAGCACCGAGACCGATCCGGCGGTACTGCCGTGGCGGCGCCGGTAGGACTCGGCGCCGCAGACCGGCTCCGGGCGGTGGACGCCTCGCGGGCGGTGGCCGAGCTCGTCGGAGCGGCCCAGCAGGTCGGCCAGGCACCGGATGATGGCCAGCCGCATCTCGGTGGCCTGGAGGCCGGGCTGCGGACCGGGCTCCGTAGGCCTGAAGGCTCGAAGCCTTCGCTGTCCTGCCAGGTCCTCGCCCGGGACCGCCAACAGCTGTATTTTTGCGGCGAGTTGGCAGGCGAGCTGTTCCGTCGACGGCCGGTGAACGAAGTTGATGCCCGGGCAGGAACAGTGCCGACAGGTGCCGGGATCTTGATGGCATAGGTTGGCCGCATGAAGCAGGGGGAGCAGCCCGCGGCGCCGACCACGTCGGCGGGCGAAGGAACACCGGCGCGGCATGCCGCCCCGCGGAGGAAAGCGGCGACGGGCGGACCGGCCCGGTCGTCGGTGCTGATGGCCGTGGCCACCGTCGTGTCCCGGGCCACGGGGCTGATACGGCAGGTGCTGCAGGCCGCGGCGCTGGGCGTGGGCCAGCTGGCCGGCACGTACAACACCGCGAACACGGTGCCGACCAGCCTGTACACGCTGCTGATCGGCGGCGCGCTGAACGCCGTACTGGTGCCCCAGCTGGTGCGGGCGCGCGCCACCCATCCCGACGGCGGCCGGGCCTACGAGCAGCGCCTGGTGACCCTTGTGGTGTGCGTGCTCGGCGCGGGCACCGCACTCGCGGTGTGGGCCACACCGCAGATCGTCGGCGTCTACATCCAGGACACCCCGGACCAGCACGAGGCCTACCGACTCACGGTCACCTTCGGGCGGTTCCTGCTGCCGCAGATCTTCTTCTACGGCCTGTTCGGCATCTACGGCCAAGTCCTCAACGCCCGCGAGAAGTTCGGCGCGATGATGTGGACCCCGGTCCTCAACAACGTTGTTCTGATCGGCATGTTCGCCACCTACCTGGGCCTGATGACCGTCCCGGACCGGGTCGAGGACATCACCGCGACCCAGGTGCGGCTCCTGGGCATCGGGACCACCGCCGGCATCGCCGTACAGGCCCTGGCGCTGATCCCGATCGCGCGGGCCGCCGGCTTCCGCTTCCGCCCCCGCTTCGACTGGCGCGGTACCGGCCTGGGCGCCGGTGTCCACGCGGCGAAGTGGACGCTGCTGTTCGTCCTCGCCAACCAGGTCTCCCTGGCGGTGATCACCAACTACGCCAACGCCGCCGACGCGCAGAAGCCCAAGGCCGGCGTGGGCTACTCCAACTACATGTACGCGCAGACCATCTGGATGCTGCCCCAGTCGATCGTCACGGTGTCCCTGGTGACCGCGCTGCTGCCGCGGATGAGCAGGGCCGCCGCCGAGGGTCGTGTCGCGGACCTGCGTGCCGACCTGGCGCGGGCGCTGCGCGTCAGCGGCGTCGTCATCGTGCCCGCCGCCTTCCTCTTCCTCGCGCTCGGCCCGCGGATCGCCACGCTGATGTTCGCTCACGGCGCGTCCGACGCCACCACCGCGCAGCCGGGCGGGCACATGCTGCAGGCGTTCGCCCTCGGCCTGATCCCGTTCTCCGCGCAGTACCTGCTGCTGCGCGGCTTCTACGCCTTCGAGGACACTCGCACCCCGTTCCTCATGGCCGTGTGGATCTCCGCGGTGAACATCGCCCTGGCCACCGCCTGCCATGTGCTGCTGCCCGCCCGCTGGTCCGTGACCGGTATGGCGGGCGCCTACGCCTTCTCGTACCTCCTCGGCCTCGCCGTCACGGCGCGGCTGCTGCGCCGCAGGACCGGCGGCCGCCTGGACGACGGCGCCCTGCGCCGCACCTACCTCAAACTGCTGTCCGCCGCCGCCCTCGCCGCGGCCGCCGGCTGGGGCGCCGCACACGCCTGCGCCGGCCTCTTGGGCAGCGGCACCTGGGCCGCCGCGGGTGCCCTCGCCGCGGGAACGCTCGCACTGGCCCTGGTGTTTCTCGCCCTGGCCCGTCTCCTGAAGATCGCGGAGCTGCGGGGCCTGCCCGGACTGCGGTGACGCCCGAGCCGGGGCTCCGAGCGACGCCCCACGGCCGACGGCCGGTTTACCGCTTGCGCTGCGGGCTACGCGGGCGAGAGCACTACCTCGCCGATTCAGGAGCTGGGAGCCGCCATGACCCGGAAGATACGCGACGTGATGTCACTCGGCGCGGCCGCCGTCGAACCCATGACCACGGTGGCGCGCGCGGCCCGTCTGATGCGGGAGCAGGACGTCGGCGATGTGCTGGTGGCCTACGACTGCGACCTGTTCGGTGTGCTCACCGACCGGGACATCGTGGTCCGCGCCCTCGCCGTGGGCCGCGACCCCGCCGCCACGACCGTCGGCTCGGTGTGCACACCACCGCCCGTGGTGACCCTGACGCCGGACGACACGACCGACCGCGCCCTCGAGCTGATGCGCAGGCATGCCGTCCGCCGCCTTCCCGTCGTCGAGCGCGGCGGCTGTCCGGTCGGCATCGTCAGCATCGGCGACCTCGCCGACACCGAGGACCCGCACACCGCCCTGACGGACATCAGCAGGGCGGCCCCGAACCGCTGAGACCCCCCTCAGTTCCACTCCTCGCCGAAGCGCACGGAGTACGTGCGCCCCTCGACGCCCCACTCGCCGACCGGCGGCCTTCGCCCGGCGTCGACGGCTCGGATGCTCGGCCGGCCGATGTGGGCGTGGACCAACCGCCGTACGCCCGCCGACGCCGTCGCGGAACCGGATGGGCCGACCCCAGGCGGCCGCCTCGGCGAACATCAGGTCCGCGCCCGCGGCCCAGGCCGGGAACTCCCAGAACTCCGGTGCCCACACGACCACCGGCCCGCCCGCCTCGATGCGGTAGCCGTAGGCGGGATGCGAGGTGTGCGCCACCGGCAGGCACCGCAGTCGTAGCTCGCCGCGCTGCAGGTCGCCGGCCCGGACCAGGACGCCGCGGGCGGACGCGCCGCGGTGCAGTGCCGAGCGGAGTTCCGCCTGCTCGTCGGTGACCAGCCAGGCGTCCAGCGGTCCCGGCGGTGGTTCGTCGCCGGGACCGCCGTCGAGGACGACCCGGTGGCCACTCCAGCGCAGCAGCAGCCCGGTGGGCGCGAAGCGGGTCGGTTCACGAGCCGGCCAGGGCTGGGTGCGTCAGGGTGAGTGTGCCGTCGGGATCCAGGGCCATGTGCACGGCGTCGCTGATGCCGTTCAGGGTGGTGCGCAGCCAGCCGCGGTCCGCGTCCGATGCGGGCTCGAGCCGCATGCGCCGGGCCTGCAGCGGCACCATGCGCAGGCCGGTCAGGCGCCCCGTGTCCGCCGCGACCGTGACGAGGTGGGCGATCCGCAGGTCGTCGCGGTACTCCTCGTAGCCGCCGATGCCCTCGTAGTCGTCGATGAAGTCGCCGCAGCCGTACAGGATCAGCCGGTCGCGGTAGACCTCCACCCGGCGGGGGTGGTGCGAGGAGTGGCCGTGGACCACGTCGACGCCGCCGTCCACCAGGGCGCGGGCGAAGCGGACGTGTTCCCGGGGCACCCGGTAACCCCAGTTCGAGCCCCAGTGCACGGACACGACCACGACGTCGCCCGCCTGCTTCTCCTCCCGCACCCGTCGAACCACCTCCGCGGCGGCGGCCGCCGACACCTCGGGCAGATAGGCGACCCCGGAGCGCCCGGAGGTCGCCGCCCAGCCCGGCGGAACGCCGCTGGAGCGTGCCCCGAGGGCGGACACCAGCACCCGGCCCCCGCCCGGGACCGGCACCGTGACGGGCGCATACGCCTGCTCGGCGCTGTGTCCCGCCCCCGTCGCTCGCAGGCCCGCGCGGGCGAGCGTGTCCAGCGTCTCCGCCAGGCCCTCGCGGCCGAAGTCCAGTACGTGATTGTTGGCGAGGGCACAGACGTCCGGGGCGGCCACGGTCAGGGCGGGCAGGTTGGCCGGGTGCATGCGGTAGTGGATCAGCTTGTCGGGTGCGAAAGCGTCGCTGCACGTCACGGACGTCTCAAGATTGATGATCCGGACGTCCGGGGCGGCCTCCGTCAGCAGGCGCAGCGCCTCGCCCCACGGCCAGGAGGGCGCGACAGGGGCGGGGATCGGGCCGTTCACCGACTCCGCCAGCCGGACATAGGAGCGGGCGTCCTCGACGTACCCCTCGCGCAGTTCCGGCTCACCGGGATGCGCCAGGATCTGATCGACGCCCCGTCCGAGCATCACATCGCCGCACAGGAACAGCGTCACCGCGTCGCCGCCCATGCCCCCCACGGTAGTGGCGGTCGCAGGGACGGGGCGAGCGTGAGCCGGGGCACTTCGGGTAGGTGCAACGACGACCAGGGAACGCACCGCACCGCGGGAGAACCCCATGAGCGTCACCCTTGTTCACCCACGACCCAAGTTCGCTCCGGCGCACCTCACCGAGCCACCGCCGTCCGGCTACCTCCACATCGCCGCCGCGGTGGAACCCCCGGGCGGGATCGGCAGGCCCGGCCACAGCCGTGACAAGACGCATCTGCTCGATCTGCTGCGGGCCGACGCGGAGGACCTGGCCAGCCTGACCGAGGTGAAACGGGCGAGCGTGTACCGGGCCGCCGCCGTGGCACCGACCGTCGGCCGGCATCCGTCGGACACCGTGCACCCGGCCCGCTACGACGTCGTCGTCCTCGTCGAGACCAGGACACCGCAGGACATCGACCAGGTGCAGGTGCAGGACACCGCCGCCTACCATCACCTGCGCCGACGGCTGGAGCAGGCCGCCGCCGACGTCCATGTGATGGCGGCCCGCTGCGGCAAGTGCGTCGCCGACGTGGGCCGCAGCCAGGAAGGCCTGTTCCAGTTCAGCTACTTCGCCGGTGACGATCCCGAACTCGTCGCGGAGCTGTGGGAGCACCTCGCGGGCTGGTACGCCGCCGAAACCGGCCTCGACAACTCGCTGCTGCTGCAGCCCCTCGACGGCACGACCTCCGACTACTGCTTCGTCGGCCACGCCCACTGGAACCACAGCCTGGCGGCCGTCGCCCTGCGCCAGTTCACCAAGCCGAGCTTCTACCGCTTCCTGCAACCCACGCTGAAGGAGAACGGCACGACCGTGATGCCCGTGCTGTATCACCTCGTGCGGCTGCGGGACCGGTGAGGTACCTCAGGCCCGCTGGTCCGGTCCCGTCATGTCGTCGAGAGGGGTCGTGTCAGCGGCGTGGCGCGTGCGCACCCTGCGATGGCGGCGATGCGTCGGGCGGTGCGAGGCCCCGCTCACCGCGGTGGCCAGCGCCAGGCAGAAGATGAGCGCCAGTGCGAGACCGGAGCTGAAGACGGCCAGCGTGTTCATGGTGGCGATCTGGTGACCGAGCACCGAGACGGTGTATTCGGGGCCCCCGGACAGGTTGCCGGCGATCGCCAGGGCGGTGAAGGCGCCGGTCGCCCCGAGGAGAAGCAGTCCGATGAGCAGCATCCGAGTCATCTCCTCGCAAGAGGTGCTTCACCGGTACGGGTACCCGTGCCCCAGCAGGCCATACGAGCCCCCGTCGGCCTGGCCACGAGGAAGAAGATGATGGCGATGATCTCCCAGCTGATCTCGGTTCCCGCCGACGGTGTGGCCCTTGCGGGCGATCTGGTCCTGCCCGACTCGGCCCGCGCGGTCGTGGTGTTCGCGCACGGCAGCGGCAGCTCCCGGCACAGCCCCCGCAACCGCGCGGTCGCCGCCGAACTGCGCACCGCCGGACTGGGCACCGCACTGATGGACCTGCTCACCGAGGAGGAGGACCGCCGGGACGCATCGACGGCGGAGTACCGCTTCGACATACCCCTCCTGGGCCGCCGCGTGGTCGCGGTGGTCGACTGGCTGGAAACACAGCCCGACACCCGGAAGCTTCCGGTCGTCCTGTTCGGTGCCAGCACCGGGGCGGCAGCGGCCCTGGTGGCCGCCGCCGAGCGGCCACGGCGGACCCTGACCGTGGTGTCGCGGGGCGGCCGCCCCGACCTCGCCGCCGATGTGCTGCCCGGCGTACGGGCCCCGGTGCTCCTGATCGTCGGCGGCCGCGACCCGGAGGTGCTGCGGCTGAACCAGGCGGCGGCCCGGGAGCTGAGCGGCCCGCACTCGCTGCGCGTGGTGCCCGGTGCCACGCACCTGTTCGAGGAGCCCGGGGCACTGGAGCAGGTCGCTGAGATGGCGCGGAACTGGTGCGACGACCGCCTCAAGATCGCAGGCGAGGCCGCACCGGAGCAGTGACGGGTGACGGCCGCGCACGGGGATGGAGCGACGGCCGGGGCGCGTGCTTCGACCGGCGCGTGCGGGGTACGCGGGGGAGCGGACCGAGGGGGCCGTCTCCGCGCGGGAAGGAGTGGCGACCGCGATGCAGTTCCATGACCGCACGGAGGCCGGGCGGGAACTGGCCGAGCGACTGCGGATCCAGCAGGAGAAGGGCGTCCTGCCGCACCCCGTCGTCCTGGCCCTCCCGCGCGGCGGAGTCGCCGTGGCCCGGGAGGTGGCACGGGCGCTGGACGCCCCGCTCGACGTCCTCGTCGTACGCAAGATCGGCGCCCCGTTCCAGGAGGAGCTCGGCGTCGGCGCGATCGTCGGCGACGACGACCCCCTCTTCGACGAGGACGCCCTCGTACAACTGGGCCTGACCGAGACCATGCTGGCCCCGGTGGTGGAACGCGAACGCAGGGAACTCCACCGTCGCGAACGCCTCTACCGTCAGGGCCGCCCCGCCCCCGATCTGACGGGCCGCACCGTCATCGTCGTCGACGACGGGCTGGCCACCGGATCGACGGCCCGTGCCGCACTGCGCCACATCCGGCGCCAGGCCCCCGAACGGGTCGTGCTGGCCGTGCCGGTCGGCTCGCCGCACGCGGCCGACCAGATGCGCGCCGAGGCCGACGACGTGCTCTGTCTGCAGCGGCCGGCGTCCTTCATGGCCGTGGGCCTGTGCTACGAGAGGTTCGAGCAGCTGACGGACGAGGACGTGCTGAGGGCCCTGCACACGGCGGCCGGCTGAACCCGCTTCATACGGCGGGAGCGGCGATGCACCGACGGAAAGGCCGGCCCGACACCCAGGGCGTCGAGCCGGCCTTCTCCGTTCGCAGACGAATCCGCCGGTCAGTCCGTGCCGGACTCCATCGCCGCGCGGTCCAGCAGCGCGTCCTCCTCCGAGACCTCGCCGCGGGAGGCGATGGCCTCCGCGCCGCCCTCCGGCAGCTCCGGCATGGTGCCGATCAGACCGGTCGCGGCCGCCTGGGAGGCGCCGATGGTGGGGCTGCCGGTGCCGATCAGGCCGAGGCCGACGTACTGCTCCAGCTTGGCGCGCGAGTCGGCGATGTCCAGGTTGCGCATGGTGAGCTGGCCGATCCGGTCCACCGGGCCGAACGCCGAGTCCTCGGTGCGCTCCATCGACAGCTTGTCCGGGTGGTAGCTGAACGCCGGGCCCGTGGTGTCGAGGACCGAGTAGTCCTCACCGCGGCGCAGCCGCAGCGTCACCTCGCCGGTGACGGCCGCGCCGACCCAGCGCTGCAGCGACTCGCGGATCATCAGCGCCTGCGGGTCCAGCCAGCGGCCCTCGTACATCAGGCGGCCGAGGCGACGGCCCTCGTTGTGGTACTGGGCGAGGGTGTCCTCGTTGTGGATCGCGTTGACCAGGCGCTCGTAGGCGGCGTGCAGCAGGGCCATGCCGGGCGCCTCGTAGATGCCGCGGCTCTTCGCCTCGATGATCCGGTTCTCGATCTGGTCGGACATGCCCAGGCCGTGGCGGCCGCCGATGGCGTTGGCCTCCATGACCAGGTCGACGGGGCAGGCGAACTCCTTGCCGTTGATCGTCACCGGGCGGCCCTGGTCGAAGCCGATCGTCACGTCCTCGGTGACGATCTCCACCTCGGGGTCCCAGAACCGCACGCCCATGATCGGCTCGACGGTCTCGACGCCCGTGTCCAGGTGCTCCAGCGTCTTGGCCTCGTGGGTGGCGCCCCAGATGTTGGCGTCGGTGGAGTACGCCTTCTCGGTGCTGTCCCGGTAGGGCAGGCCGTGGGCGACCAGCCACTCCGACATTTCCTTGCGGCCGCCGAGCTCGGTGACGAAGTCGGCGTCGAGCCAGGGCTTGTAGATCCGCAGGTGCGGGTTGGCGAGCAGGCCGTAGCGGTAGAACCGCTCGATGTCGTTGCCCTTGAAGGTCGAGCCGTCGCCCCAGATCTGGACGTTGTCCTCCAGCATCGCCCGCACCAGGAGGGTGCCTGTGACGGCGCGGCCCAGCGGGGTGGTGTTGAAGTAGGCGCGCCCGCCCGAGCGGATGTGGAACGCCCCGCAGGTGAGTGCGGCCAGGCCCTCCTCGACCAGCGCCGCACGGCAGTCGACGAGACGCGCGATCTCGGCACCGTAGGTCTTCGCACGGCCGGGCACCGACGCGATGTCGGGCTCGTCGTACTGACCGATGTCGGCGGTGTAGGTGCACGGGACGGCACCCTTGTCGCGCATCCACGCGACCGCGACGGAGGTGTCGAGGCCGCCCGAGAAGGCGATGCCGACGCGCTCGCCGGCGGGAAGGGAGGTGAGGACCTTGGACATAGGAAGAGTATGCATGATCTCGCATGATCATGCAAAGCTATGTCGGGAGAGCGCTGAGGGAGTGCTCTCCGGGCACCCGCTTCCTACAGGTTCCTGCCCCCGGGAAGCCGCCGCTCAGGCACCATGATCGTGTGACATACGCGGTGACTGTGGACGTGGACCTCCCCAAGGGCGCCCCGGAGCTCGACGTTCTTCAGCGGGAAGGCGTCGGCTTCCTGCTGCGCAAGGGGCTCGATTCGATCGCGGCGATCGAGGGACCCGACGGGATGGAAGTCGACCTGGTGGACGACGTCATCGCCGTCCATCCCGCCGGGGTCCTGCTGAAACTCTTCGTCGACGCACCGGCACTGGAGTTCGCCGAGGACGCCGCCCGTGAGGTCGTCGCAGAGCTGCTGGAGCGCAGCGAACCCCTTGCCGACTGGGAGATCACCCGCTGCGGTGTGGACCTGCACCCCGAGCTGCTGCAGGAGAGCCTCGACGCGGCCGACGGCCCGGACGCACCGCCCGCGGATCCCGCCGAGCGCGCACGCCGGCACGCGGCGGCGGAGCCCACCACCGGCTCCGGCCGTCTCGACCGCGACGAGGTCGACGCCATGCGGCGGACCCTCCGTGCTCTCGCACCGACCCTGCGCGCCTTCCCGCTGGAGGCCTTCGGCCACCGCGAGGACGAGGCGGAGCGGATCGTCAGCCGTGAGGCGGCTGAGGTCGCGGCGGGCGCCGTTGTGTACGCCATCGATCTGCTGGTCGACGAACTCTTCACGGACCTGGCCGGTCTGGAGGAGGACGGGCCCACCGTCGCGGAGACCGACGCGCCGTTCATGGTCCTGGACGATCTGCCCCCGCAGTTCGCCCTGCAGTACACGGTCCTGTTCGTCCGCCGGCTGACCGTCACCGCCGTGACCATGACCGGCCGCCTCACCCAGCCGCACTTCGGCGGGCCCAGCTGCGTGGCCGAGGAACTGCTGCTGAAGTTCCTGCTCGCCCAGGCCGAGGTGACGGCCGACCTCTACGAGCTGCTGAGCGACGAGGTGGAAACGGCACTGCAGGTCTTCGCCGACGGCGTGTTCGAGGACATGGACCACGACTGGCTGTACGCCCCGACCGCGGACGGCATCGCCAAGGGCGCCGTGCAGGACTGGTTCATCCCCTTCGGCGACGAGCGGTACGTCCATCCCTACGCCGCGGGCGGCGACGGCGATGACGAGGAGCCCCTGGACTGACCGCCCGGCACTGACTTCAGCCCGCTCGCGGCGGTCCTACTGTGGTGTTCGTGAACATCGGCCCCCCTTCCGACGGCGCCGACAGCGACGGCCCTCGCGCGGCTGCGGCCAGGATCACCGGGCGGACCGTGCGCGACGAGCGACGGTTGTCCGCGTCCCTCGCCCAAGTCGACCTCGACGACGGGCAGTCGGTGATGGTCAAGCGCGGTGACGACCGGGGCGCGGTGCAGGCCGAGGCGGCGGGGCTGCGCTGGCTGGCCGACACCGGCACGGTCCGCGTTCCGAACGTCCATGGGCACGACCGGCGCTGGCTGGTGACCGACGTGGTCGCGCAGGGCCCACCGACGGTCCGGGCGGCGGTGCGGTTCGGGCGCGGGCTGGCCGCTCTGCATGCCGCGGGCGCCCCCGCCTTCGGCGCGCCACCGCCCGGCGGTCCGGTGGAGGCGTACATCGGGCTCGCCCCGATGCGCAACATCGCCGGCACCGACTGGCCCCGCTGGTACGCCGACCACCGCGTGCTGCCCTACCTGCGTGCGGCCGTCGACCGGGGCACGATCCGGCCCACCGAGACGGCCGTGATCGAGCGCGTCTGTGAACGGCTGCCCGAACTGGCGGGGCCCGCCGAGCCGCCCGCCCGGCTGCACGGCGACCTGTGGAACGGCAACGTGCTGTGGGGAGCCGACGGGCCGGCCTGGCTGATCGACCCGGCCGCACACGGCGGCCACCGGGAGACCGACCTGGCGATGCTGCAGCTGTTCGGCTGCCCGCATCTGGAGCACGTCCTCGACGGCTATCAGCAGACGGCCCCGCTGGCCGACGGGTGGGCTGACCGGGTCGGGCTGCACCAGCTCTTCCCGCTGCTGGTGCATGCCGTGCTGTTCGGGCGCGGATACGCCGAACAGGCCCTCGCGACAGCACGAAGGGCCCTCGCGTGATCAGACGCGGGGCCCTTGTGTGAAGTGAGCGGCGAGGAAAGCGAAGGGACTAGCATCAGAAGGTGTTTTGAGAAGGAAGTCCCGTTCATGGCCTCGCCTGCGGCCCACCCTAACAGTCAGTCGGGGATCAGGTCGCGCAGATTTTCCGGGGTGAGGATCCGGGAGTCCGGGTGCAGTCCGTCCGGCCGTTCCAGACCGATGTAGGTGACGGGACCCTCCGGGATCGACTCTCCGTCCCACAGCGTCACCGTCGTACCGCCCTCGGCCATCAGGCCGGTGACGTACCGGACGTCGATGTGGTCGCGCTCGACGATGCCGCGCAGCAGCGTCTCGACCGTGATGCGGTTGCCTTCGACCTGGTTGGCCGAGGGAGCGCCCTTCAGGTACAGGTGCAGCCACTTGGCGGTCCAGCTGCCGTCCCGCCCGCGCCGGAACACCAGCGGCAGCGCGACCCGGCCCGGACCGCGCAGCTCCGACTTCATCCGCACCGTGGCCGGCTCGAACGGGCGGCCCTGCTGCTCGCCCTCGCGCAGCATGAAGCCGAAGAAGGACTCCTCGACCTCCTCGAAACCCTCGCCCGCGAAGATGTTGACCTGCGGCACGATGAAGGTGCTGCGCACCGCGCCCAGCCGCAGGTTGATGAACTCCGAGGCGCCGTCCGGTGCTTCGGTGATGTCGCCCGAGTGCTCGCCCTCGAACTGGGTGAGCGACGTGTACGACAGCCAGGACACCGTGCGGTAGCGGGCGTCCAGCATCACCGCCGACAGGTCGAAGTCCGTCCGCAGCTCGGCCTGCTTCCAGTACACGAAGAACCGCAGCAGCTCCCCGGCGACTGGAGTGACCGAACCGCGGGGCAGCACACCGAGGCCCGCCGCGGTCGCCCGCCCGTTCAGCGGGAGCGCGACATCGAGGACGTCGGGGTCGACCAGCAGGCGCTCGGGAGCCGGGAGCCGACGGCGTATCTCCGCGTCGAGGGCGGCGATCAGGCGCTTGCGCTGCGCCGGCGCCACCGGCGGCCGGGTGTCGTCGGTGACCCACGCGCGGCCGCGCCGGTTGACGAAGACACGGCGCTCGCCGGTCTCCCCGGCCCGGTTGTGCAGGTGTTCGCGCACCGACAGCACGACCCGGCCCGCCGCCGCGGACACCACCTGCTCGGCGGCGGTCACCACGGCCTCGCGCTCGTCCTCGGCCTGCGCCGTGCGCAGCAGTCGGTCCAGGGAACGCAGCAGCTTGCCCGGCGCGGACTTGAGCAGCTCGGCCGCCCCGGTCACGTCGTCCCTGGCCAGCAGCTCCTCGACGCGGCTGTCGAAGGACCGCACCTGCTGCTCGCCCCGCGCGACGGCGAACACCTCGGCGGCGTGCGGCCACTGAGGGTACTCGTGCGGGTGAAGCCGCTCACCGAGCCGCTTCCACGGCTCGCGATGGGCGGACACGTCGGCCAGCTTGGCCGGGGCCGCCGCGACGAGAGCGTCCAGACCGGCGAGCAGCGCCCGGCGCACCGGACGGGGCAGCGTACGGAAACGGGTCGGCTCCAGGAGCGTCACGTCACCGCCCGACACCGCGCAGGCCAGCCGCAGTACATCGGTGACGCTGTCGAGCAGCAGGCCCGAACCGGCCGCCAGACGCGCCGCGTTGACGACCGCACGGTTCTCCCGGACCGGGATCGCCTCGGGCTGCGGCCCGTCCACGCAGTGCCCGGCGAGCACCCCGAGGTCGCCCAGGTCGTCCTCGCCCAGCGGCGTGCTGCTGCCGGCAAGCGCCAGATACAGCGCCGCGACCTCGTCCTCCGCCGCCCCGCCCAGGTGCAGGACGGTCAGCCGGTCGCCCGCCGCCGCGATCAACTCGTCGTGGGCGGCCAGCATTTCGGCGTACGAGTGCCGGTAGGTGCCGTAGGAAGGCAGCGTGAGCAGGTCCACCACACCGCTCTCCAGCTGGGCGAGCGTCCCCTCGCGCGCCTTGTCGTCGGCGAGCGCCTCGGCGATGCAGCGCATCCAGAAGTCGAACGTGTCCGGCACATGGGCCGGGAAGTCGATGAAGTACACGTTGTGCCGGACGTGGTCGCCGGCCATCTCGCGGACCGTGCGCAGCGTGCGTACGGCGGTGTCGACGACCGCGCCCTCGGACAGCCCCGACAGGTGCGCCAGCAGATCGGCCGAGAGCTTGAAGCCGACCGACATCAGCACGGCGTCGAACTGCCGTGCAGCGACGTCCCCTTGACCGGCCGGGCCGGCCGGCAGGGGGAGACGGTGGGTGTGCCGGATGACCAGGGCTTCCAGACGGTGGGACATTCCGGAATGATCGCAGAGCCGTGCCTGCCGACGCATTCGGGTTTTCTGCCCACCCCAGGCCCATCCGCTTCACGCGCCCCACGACTTATGTCTTTTCCGTGCGGAAGTGGCTCGGAGATCTTTCGCGGACCGCGCCTGACGTGCACAGTCGGGATCCGCCATCGAGGCGAGTGCCGCGCGCTTGGAGGACCGCTGATGGGAGCCCATGAACACCCGCAGCCGCAGGATGCCGATCCCGCTCCCGGCGGCATCGGGCGCAGACGCTTCCTGGGATACGTCCTTGCCGCCTCGACGCTCACCGTCGCCGCCGAGCTCGGTGAGACCGTCCTCGCGCCCACCCGGGCCGCGGCGGTCGTCCCGTCTGTGCCCGGACCGGCAGAGATCTACGACCTCAACGACATGCTCACCCATGCCACCCTGCCCACCGCGAACCTGATCACCATCCGGGTCGAAACCGACGGCACCGCCTCCTTCGCCCTGCCCCGGGCCGAGGTCGGGCAGGGCATCACCACCTCCAGCGCGATGCTCGTCGCCGAGGAACTGGACCTGCCGCTGGACAAGGTCCGCGTCACCCTCGCCGACGCGCGCCCCGAGCTCCTGTTCAACCAGCTCACCGGCGGATCCAACACCACCATCTCCACCTTCACCCCGATCCGGGTGGCGGCCGCCGTCGCCCGCGGCCGGCTCCTGGAGGCGGCCGCCCTCGAACTGGGCGAGACCGTCGACACCCTCACCGCGAAGCTCGGCGTCATCACCTCCTCCGTGACCGGCAAGAGCCTCACCTACGGTGAACTCGCCGAGAGGGCCGCCGCAGTGACGACCAGTCAGGTATCGGTCACGCTGAAGACATCCTCCGAGTTCAAGGTCATCGGGACCGCGCAGCGACGCGTCGACGCACTGGAGGCGGTCACCGGCCGCAAGAAGTTCGCGATGGACGTGCACGTGCCGGGCGCGCTGCCCGCCATGGTGTGCCGTCCGCCCACGATCAACGGCACGGTCCGCACGATCGACAACCTCGACGAGGTGCGGGCCATGCCCGGCATCACCGACGTCGTACGGATCTCCACCGGCGTCGCCGTCCGCGGCCGCACCTTCGGGCAGTGCATCGACGCGGTGCGCGCCCTGAAGGTCACCTGGGGCCCCGGCACCGTGGACGACGCCTCCGACGACACCATCCGCGACGAACTGCGCAAGGCCGAACTCCCGCTGCCCGCCCTCGACCTGCTGACCAAGTCGGTCGACGCCCGTTTCACCTTCCACTTCGCGAGCAACAGCGCCCTGGAGACCAACTGCGCCGTCGCCGACGTACACGAGGACTCGGCCGAGATCTGGGCCAGCCTGAAGTCCCCGATCACCGCCCAGGAGCAGATCGCGCTCACCCTGGGACTTCCGGTGAGCACGGTCAAGGTGCATGTCACCCAGGGCGGCGGCTCCTTCGGACGCAAGCTGTTCCACGACGGCGCCGCCGAGGCCGCGGAGATCTCCAAGGCGACGGGCAAACCGGTCCGGCTGATGTGGCACCGCACCGACGACTTCCGTCAGGGCCGCACCCACCCCATGTCCACCTCACGGGTGCGCGCCACCTATGCGCTGGGTCAGGTGCTCACCTACGACCAGCGCCACACCTCCGTGGCCACCGACTTCGGCCACGGTGTCGGCGAGATCATCACCTCCGAGGCGGCCCGGCTGCCGGTCGGCGACCTCACCTTCTCCGAGACGATCTTCACGCTCACCCAGCAGACCCCGTACGACTTCGGCGTCGTCACCCAGTTGCTCAGCGAGACCGACAAGGGCTTCCACACCGGCTCCATGCGCAACATCTACTCGCCCAATGTGCGCTGCGCGCAGGAGCTGATCGTGGACGAGCTGGCGAAGCGGATGGGCAAGGACCCGTATCGGTTCCGCCGCACGTTCCTGAAGGACGAGCGGGCTCGGGCCGTCCTCGACAAGGCCGCCGAGGTGGGCAGTTGGGGCCGTGACATGCCGGCCGGCACGGCCCAGGGGATCGCCCTGCACCCCGAGTACCACGCCTGTGTCGCCGTCCTCGCCGAGATCGACTGCCGCCCGCAGACCACCGGCCGCAAGGTCCCCGACGCCTACACGGGACCCCGGGTCACCAAGGTCGTCTGCGCGGTCGACGCCGGGCTCGCCGTCAACCCGCGCGGCCTTCAGGCCCAGATGATGGGCGGCATCATGGACGGCATCGCGATCACCCTCAGCTCCGGACTGCATCTGGACAACGGGCATTTCCTGGAAGGCAGTTGGGACAACTACTTCTACACCCGTCAGTGGAACACCCCGCCGGAACTGGAGATCGTCGTCATGCCGCCGAGCACCGGCGAGCCCGGCGGTGCGGGCGAGCTGGCCGTCGCGGGCGCGATGGCGGCCGTGGCCTGCGCCTACGGGCGCGCCACCGGCACCATGCCGACCACGTTCCCGATCAACCACGCAGGTCCCCTCGGCTTCGAGCCGCTGCCCACCTCCCCGCCGATCCCGGCGTCCCCCACCGACGGCCTGAGCCGCGCCTACTAGGAGCCCAGGAGGTTCTCCGTGCCCGAACACACCTTCATCCTCAACGGCAGAGCGGTGACCGTGGACATCGAGGACGACGTACGGCTGCTGTGGGTGCTGCGGGACGTCCTGGGCGTCACCGGACCGAAGTACGGCTGCGGGCTCGGCGTGTGCCAGGCCTGTACGAGCCACATCAACGGCAAGGCGTTCAACCCCTGCAGCGTCCCGGTCAAGGACCTCGGCCCCACCGACGAGGTGACGACCATCGAGGGACTGCCCGCCACTGTCGGCAGGGAACTCCACCCGATGCAGGAGGCCTGGCTGGAGTACGACGTCGCACAGTGCGGCTACTGCCAGCCCGGCCAGATCATGACCGCGGTCGCCAAGGTCCGCCAGGCCCGCGCGGAGGGCCGCGACATCACCGAGGCCGACCTCGACGAGATCCGCAACGTCTGCCGGTGCGGCACGTACCACCGCATCCGCGAGGCGATCATGGCGGGCGCGAAGAAGTACTGACCCGTTCGGTCAGCTCCTTCTCACGGCCTCCAGCAGGTGGTCGCGGACCAGGGCGACGTGCGGGTTTGCGGAGGCGCCGGGGCGCTGGACGAGGAAGGCGGTGTTGATGGGTGGGTCGTCCGGGTCGTGCAGCAACACCAGGGCGCCCGAGGCCAGTTCGGCGGTGCACAGATAGCGGGGGAGCACCGTGAAGCCCGTACCGCCGGCCACCGCCGCCTTGACCGCGTTCAGGTCGGGCATGGTGACCGCCGGCTGGCAGACGAGACGCCTGCCGAAGACATGACGCCAGTAGCGGCGCACGATCGGCAGGTCCTCGGCGTAGGCGACCAGCGGCACACCGTGGAGCGCCGCGGGCCCGGCCGCGGCGATCCCGGCCGGCCCGCCGATGCGCTCCGCCCAGACGGGGGCGGCGACCAGCACGAACTCCTCGTCCGCGAGAGGCACGGCGGCCAGAGTCCGGCCGCGCGGCCGGAAGGTCGCGATCACCAGGTCGTGGCGGCCCGCCTTCAGGTCGTCCAGGAGCGGCTCGGTCAGACCGGGGGTGATGCGCAGCCGCACGCCTCCGGCCACCAAGGGCGCCAGGCCGGGCAGCACGGAACGGGTCAGGAACTCGTGCGGTCCCCCCAGATGCACCGGCTCCGGCGGCTGGTCCTCGGCCGTTCTGCCCCGGCCGGTGATGGTGGCGAGGGAATCCAGCGGCTGCACGATCCGGGAGGCGAGCTCGTCCGCGTACGGAGCGGGGGAGACGCCGCGCGCCTGGCGCTGGAACAGCTCGCGGTCCAGTTGCCGTTCCAGGGCGCGCACCTGCGTCGTGACCGTGGGCTGCGACAGCCCGAGCAGACGCGCCGCGGACGTGAATGAGCCCGTGCGGTAGACGGCGAGGAACGTGCGCAGCAGATTCAGATCGAGTGCCGCCGACCCGCCGACCTGTGCCCTCTCCTCCCGGCCATTGGTTTCCCTATTCCTCATATCGATGAGCCTATTGGATTCCGATGGCAGGCGGGACTTACGGTTGGATCACCACCCCGCTGACGACCCCTCGGAGACAGAGCATGTCGAAGATCCTTTTCGTGATGACCGGCGTCGACTACTGGACGCTGGCCGACGGCACCCGCCACCCCACCGGCTTCTGGGCCGAGGAGGCCGTCGCCCCCTACGAGGCGTTCAAGGCCGCCGGTCACGAGATCGTCGTCGCCACCCCGGGCGGTGTCGTACCGACAGTGGACAAGGGCAGCCTCGCCGCCGAGTACAACGGTGGACAGGAGAACGCCGACCACGTCGCCGGGGTGCTCGCCGCGGCCACCGAGCTGCAGCACCCGATCAGCCTGGAGGACGTGGACCTCGACGAGTACGCCGCCGTGTACTACCCCGGCGGCCACGGCCCGATGGAGGACCTCGCCGTCGACGCCGACTCCGGCAAGCTGCTCACCCTCGCCCTGGAGTCCGGCAAGCCGCTCGGTGTCGTGTGCCACGGCCCGGCCGCGCTGCTCGCCGCCGAACAGGACGGCGTCAACGCCTTCGCCGGGTACCGGGTGGCCGCGTTCACCAACGACGAGGAGACCCAGTCCGGCTTCGCCGACAAGGCCAAGTGGCTGCTGCAGGACCGGCTGACCGAGGCCGGCGTGCAGGTCCAGGTCGGTGAGCCGTGGGCGCCGCACATCGTCGTCGACCGCAACCTCGTCACCGGCCAGAACCCGGCCTCCTCCGCCCCGCTCGCCGCGGAGCTGCTCAAGACGCTGGGCTGAACCACGACCACCGGCGGCGGGTCCTCGCCACACATGACCCCCACGACTGTGGGTAGCCGTCCCGGCGGACCGCAGGCGGGCACGACACGGTGCCCGCCCGTTCGACCCGCTGATGGGATCAACCGTGACCGACCACTCTCCCGACGGTGCCGCCGTGTACACGGTGCCGTGCCGGCTGGTGGTGCGCGAGTCCACCTGACGGTTCCCGTCGCGGCGTTGACGGATGCCCGCCGGGCTCCCGACGATGATCGGCATGCGTTTCCTACGGCGACTGCGCGGCGACCTCTCCGCAGGAGAGAACCTGGAGCTCTACGTCACGGCCCTCCTCTCCCTGACTCTCGCCGTACTCGGAGTGTTCGACGTGGCCGGCGGCAAGGTCCTCGCCGCGGCCACCCTGGCGACGCTCGCCCTGCTGGCCGGGAGCCTGCTGGGCAGCCGGCGCCAGATCGCCGACCTGGCCCGGGAGGTCCGGGCCGGCCGCTCCGGTGAGGTCTCCGCGGTGGACTTCTTCACCAGTGACAAGCCCGACGCCGTCGAACAGGTCCGAGCCGCACGGGACATCAGGATCGTCGGCATCACCCTCGCCCGCACCTTGCGCAACCTCGTCGACGAACTGGAGCAGCGCGCCACGGCCGGCGCAGTCGTCAGGGTGGCACTCATCGACCCGACGTCCACGGCGCCCGCGGAGGCCGCCCGTCGCAGCACCATGGCCGACCGGCCCGAGGTCTACGAGAACCGTTTGCGCCCCTCGATCGACCTGCTCAAGGAACTCGTGGAGCGGCCGGGAGTGGACGGCAGGGTCGAGGTCAGGTTCCTGCCCTTCGTGCCCGCCCACGGCCTGATGCTCCTGGATCCCGGACGGTCGAACGGCGTCATCCACGTCGACGTCTACTCCCACAGCTCCGCCAGCGGGGACGCCGTCTTCACGGTGAAGCCGGGGCGCGACGGTCACTGGTACGAGCACTTCCAGACAGAGTTCGAACGTGTGTGGGAATCTGGCCGCCCGGCAACCGCGGCGGACGGCTTTCCCGGCACGCGGTAATGGGGGAGGGGGGCGTTTCCCTCTGGGGAGGACAGGCATCCCGCTCGGCTGTCGAGGCCGAGTGCCGCGGGGGCGCCGAGCTGTTCACCGGACGTTCAAGCAGGCGACAGTTTGTTCGGTCTCCAGTGAGTAGGTTCCCTTGCATGGCGACTGCACAGGCAACCGACAACAATCCCGACGAGCTGAAAGACGTCCCGGGCTGGTTTCCGCCGTTGGATCAGGTCCTGTTCACCTGGTTCCTAGAGCGGCAGGAGACGCGCGGGTTCGGGGGCGACCTGCTGGAGCTCGGCGCCTACATGGGCAAGAGCGCGATCCTGCTCGGCCAACACCGCCAGGACGGCGAGGAGTTCACCGTCTGCGACCTCTTCGGCGGCGACGCCCCGGACGGAGCCAACCAGGCCGAGACGGCGAAGTCGTACTCCTCGCTCACCCGACAGGCCTTCGAGCGCAACTACCTCTCCTTCCACGACACCCTGCCCAGGGTGATCGAGGCACCGACCTCCGTGATCTCGAAGGAAGTGGCCCCGGGTAGCTGCCGCTTCGTCCACATCGACGCCTCGCACCTGTACGAGCACGTCCACGACGACATCGGCGCGGCCCGCGACCTCCTGGTGCCCGACGGCATCGTCGTCCTCGACGACTTCCGCTCCGAACACACCCCCGGCGTCTCGGTCGCCACCTGGGAGGCCGTGCTCAACCGCGGACTGCGCCCGATCTGTCTCAGCACCCAGAAGCTCTACGGCACTTGGGGTGATCCGCAGCCGGTGCAGGAGGAGCTGCTGGCGATGCTCAGGGACCGCGCGGACGTCGGCCTGAGCGTCCAGGAGGCCGCGGGACACTGTCTGGTCCGCACCCGCGCCCAGAAGGGAATGCAGCCGCCGCCCTTCCCGCGCTCCCGGCACTACACGGCACCCGAGCCGTCCAAATCCCCGGCGCCGGCCCCTGCACCCACCCCCGCCGCCCCTCCGGCTGCCGCGACCCGCCGCCCCCGCTCCCGGGTCCGCCGCATCGGCGTGGATCTGCTGCCCCCCATCGTCACCCGGGCGATACGCAGGGCTCTCGCCCCCGGAGCCCAGGGTGCCCCGCGGCGTGTGGCACGTTGAGGGGCGGCGCGCGGCGGGCCTCGGCGCCTGCGAAAAACCCGCGCCTGCGTCCTGGCGTCGGTTCGCGGGCCGTCTGCTGCGCGTGAGGCCGTTCGCGCAGTAGTCCCAGACCTCGTCCGCGGTGAGCGGGTGGGCCTCCTCCTGCCCGCTCGACTGAACGTTGGACACGACCGTCCGCAGGGTCGTCGCGGGAGCCCGGCAGCTCGACCGGCTGGTCATCCTGGCCGGTGTACCGCTGGACCGGGCAGCCGTGGCGCTGCTGCGGCAGGTCGCCGATTCGGAGCCGCTGCGCCCCGGGGACGTTGCTGTTCGAATGCAGCACACCGCGGCCGAACTGCATGCGGTCGTGGGAGGCGTGGCCGGGGAGAAGCTCCGCTAGACCTTCCCGGTCAGGTTCTGCGTGCCGAGCACGGAGACGAGGTCCAGCTTCTCGGCGGCCTCGGTGCCCGGTTCGGCCGAGTAGACCAGGATGTGCAGGTCGTTCTCCTCCACCCGGAGCAGGTCGCAGTCCAGCGTGAGCACGCCCACCTGCGGATGCTCGACCGTCTTGCGCGAGGCCGCCATCCGGCCGACGACCCCCGCGTCCCACAGCTGGGCGAACCGCTCGCTCTTCGCACGCAACTCCGCTATCAGACGCCGCAGTTGACGGTCGGCCGGATAACGGGCGGCGGTCGTCCGCAGCTCGGAGACCATGCCGACCTGGAAGGCGCTCCACTCCTGCGGCGTGTGCCGTACTCGGCTCGGAAATCCCAGGAAGTTGCGCCACACGCCGTTGCGTTCGAACCCGCGCAGGCCGGACGGGTCGCCCATCAGCGCCGCGTACATCGGGTTGGCCACCAGCAGCGTCATGGCCGCGTCGGAGACCGCGACCGGCGTGTCCACCAGCCGGTCCAGCAGCCGCTGGACGCTGGGCGTGATGAACCCGGGCACCACGTCGGGACCCGGCGGTACCAACTCCGCAAGACCGTAGAGATACGCGCGCTCGTCCCCGGACAGCCGCAGCGCCCGGGCCAGCGCCTCGACGACCTGCCCGGAGGGGTTGGCCGCCCGCCCCTGCTCCAGACGTGTGATGTAGTCGACCGAGATCCCGGCCAGCAGTGCCAGCTCCTCGCGCCGTAGACCGGCCGCCCGCCGGTGACCGCCGGACGGCAGCCCCGCCGCCTCCGGGGCGACCCGGTCTCGCCAGCGCCGCAGCGATCGTCCGAGTTCCGTCACCGTCATGCCCCCAGTGAACACCGCGGGCCGCACATCTTCCTGGTACTGCGAGTCCCAGGAAGAAGGGTCTCCTGGCTGAGTGCGGTGGCGCGCCGCAGTCTGGACGCATGACGACAACACTGATCACCGGAGCCAACAAGGGCATCGGCCACGAGACCGCCCGCCAGCTCATCGCCGCAGGTCACACCGTGTACGTGGGGGCCCGCGACGCCGATCGCGGACGCCGCGCCGCCGAACAGCTGGGCGCACGCTTCGTCCTGCTCGACGTCACCGACGACGCCACGGTCGAGGCCGCCGCCAAGACCGTCGAGGCCGACGGCGGACTCGACGTACTGATCAACAACGCCGGCATCGAGACCAGGGGCGAGGGCAACACCGTGCCCACCGCGGAGTCCGTGACCGCCGACCAGATGCGCAACACCTTCGAGACGAACGTCTTCGGCGTCGTCCGCGTCACCCACGCCTTCCTGCCCCTGCTGCAGCGCTCGGCCGCGCCGGTCGTGGTCAACGTCAGCAGCGGCCTGGCCTCGCTGACCCATCTCTCCGACCCGGACCACCCCGCGCACTTCTACCCGGGAATCGCCTACCCGACGTCCAAGACTGCGCTCAACATGCTCACGGTGCAGTTCGCGAAGGCGTTCCCGAACATGCGGATCAACTCCGTCGAGCCCGGCTTCACCAAGACGGACCTCAACGGCAACACCGGCACCCAGACCGTCGAGCAGGCCGCCCGGATCATCGTGCGCATGGCCCAGGTCGCGCCCGACGGCCCGACCGGCGGCTTCTACGACGTCAACGGCCGGCTGCCCTGGTGACGCCCGGTCGACGGCCCCGCGTCCGCGGTCCGACAGGAGGCCTGCCGACGGGGGAAAGTGCCCGGTGCGGTCGGTGCGGTCGGTGCGGCTGCTGGTCTAATGCGCGGATGGAGAACATCCCCAACGCGGAGGCCTCACGCACCGACCGGTGGCTTGCCTACTTCGCCGACCGCGGGCACACGGGGGTCCGCCGTATCGGCGCCGGTGTCGAGGGCGTCGTCTACAGGCTGGGGGAGGGCCGGGTCGCCAAGGTGTGGAGCGGTCGGCCGCCGGCCGATTTCGAGCTCACCCGCCAGGTGTACGCGGACATTGCGCGGCACCCGTTGCCCTTCTCCACCCCGGCGATCCTGGACGTCGACGACCACGAGGGCGTCCTGGTGACGTATGAGCGTGAGCTGCCCGGGGTCCCGATGCGGGTCGACTCCGCACAGGCGGACTATGAGCGCGAGCTGTCTCCACAGCACAGCGACGCGCTCCTCGCCGTTCTGCGGGGAATGGCCTCCGTGCCCGGCACCGACGCGATGCGCCAGTTGACCGTCCAGGGTGACGACCGTCCACTGTGGCGCGATCACGACAACTTCCGCGAGGCGCTCGCCGCCCTGGTCGCGCGGGCCGCGGCCCGCCACGGTACTGCCCTGGCTGCCCATGTGTCCGACTTCCACGCAGGGGTTGAGCGCACGCGAAAGGCACTGCGCTCACTCCCCGACGCCCCGGTGACAGCGATCCACGGCGACCTCGTCCCGCCCAACATCCACGTCGACGCGGCCGGGCGACCCGTGGCGGTGCTGGACTTCGGCTTCTACACGACCGCAGGCGACCCGGCCTTCGAGGCCGCTGTCACCGCCGCCATCTGGGACATGTACGGGCCGCACGCCGCAGAGCACACCGCGGAACTCACCCGGCTCTTCGCCCACGAGCTCGGTTACGAGCCGGCAACCCTCGCCACCTATCAGGCCGCATACGCTCTGACCACCTACGACCTTTTCGGCCTGGACGACCGCGACGGGCACTTCCGATGGTGCGCGGAACAGCTTCGGCGCAATCCCGTGTTCTGCGCCTGAAGTGAACGTCCGACCGCGCTGAACTCGCCGGGCCGCCGCCGCGGTCAGGGATTGGCGGCCAGCACTGCCGCGAGGCCTTCTTGCAGGTCCTTGACGAAGTACTCGGGAACCTCCAGCGACGGGAAATGTCCCCCGTGTTCGGGCGACCCCCATCGGACGATCTGTCGGTACCGCTCCTGTGCCCAGGGGCGCGGGCACTTCTCGACGTCGCGGGGATACGCGGTGATGGCTGACGGGACGTCGACCCGGAGTTCGGGATCGAGCGAGTTGTGGCTTTCGTAGTAAATACGGGCCGCCGATGCGCCGGTCCGGGTCAGCCAATACAGGGTGACGTCATCGAGGACGCGGTCCATGGAAATCGTCTCGAACGGGCTGTCTTCGGTGTCCGACCACTCGGCGAACTTGTCGAGGATCCAGGCAAGGAGCCCGACCGGTGAGTCGACGAGCGAGTAACCGATGGTCTGCGGCCGGGTCGCCTGCTGCTTCGCGTATGCCGCGCGGTGGCGCCAGAAATCCCGGGTTTCCTCGGCCCACCTGCGCTCGACCGCCGTCAGTCCGTCGGTTGTCAACCCGGGCGGCCCTTCCGCGAACGTCGTGTGGATGCCGAGAACATGCGCCGGGAACCTCCCGCCGAGAACCGTGGTGATATTGCCTCCCCAGTCGCCGCCGTGGGCTGCGAATCGGCTGTATCCGAGCCTTCCCATCAGTTCCACCCATGCGGCGGCGATCTTTTCGGTTCCCCAGCCGGTGGTGGCCGGCTTGTCGCTGAAACCAAAGCCTGGCAGCGACGGGACCACGACGTGGAATGCCGGCGCGTCCGCATCTTTCGGATCTGTCAGCTCGTCCACTACATCGATGAACCGGACGATGCTGTCCGGCCAGCCGTGCGTCAAGATCAGAGGAATGGCGTCTGCGCGCGCGGATCGGCGGTGCAGGAAGTGGATTCCCAGATCATCGATGGTCGTGCGGAACTGGCCGACCCGGTTGAGGCGCTCTTCGAACGACCGCCAGTCGTATCCGGTGCGCCAGTGGTTCACGACATCGACGAGGTCGGCGAGCGGAACGCCCTGTTCCCATCGGCGGGGGCCGGGCTCGGCGCGATGGACCGTCTCGGCCTCCGGTAGCCGCGCCGTGGCCAATCGCGCGCGCAGATCGTCGAGGTCGTCGTCAGTTGCGTGAGCTTCAAACGCTTGTACGTCGTTGGCTGGACGGGGCATGAGACCTCCTGGCCATCGCGGAACCGGCTAAGACGGTTCTAACAGTCCCCCGAGGCAAGCCGCAACCGGCTAAGGTGGTTCCATGCGTGATGGGTTCCCTGACTTCCGCCTCGGCAGCGTGCTGGCGACCAGCTTCACGGGGACTCTGTCGGAGCGTCATGGCAACGCTGTGGAGCGCATTCCGACACCGCAGCGACTCGTCGACTGGCTGGCAGCGAACGGCCTCGCCGTGGACTCCTGCACCACTGCCCAGCTCGACCTCGCTCGGGAACTGAGGGAGTCGATTCACGCCGCCGCGACAGCGGCCGCGCTCCAGGACGCTCTCCCTGCAACTGCCGTCCAAGTCATCAACGACTGCAGCACTCGGGGGCGAGCAGCTGCGATCCTGACGCCCGAGGGCCATCGCCAATGGCGGCTCAGCTCGGCTTCCCGTGTGGAGGACGCCCTCGGTGTGATCGCCGCCGACGCGATCGGCATCATCGCGGGCGAACGAGACGGAAAGCTTGCCTTGTGCGCATCACCCACCTGCCAGGCCGCCTTCTTCGACACCAGCCAAAGCCGGACCCGCAAATGGTGTGACATGAACACGTGCGGGAATCGTGAGAAGAAGGCGCGCTTCCATGCCAAACAGCGCGGCAACCCCAGATCAGCGAAGTGATCGTCGCCTCGGTACGTACCGGCGGGTCCCACGCCTGCGACCCGAGCCTCACATCCGGGATCTCAGCACATCCACCTCACAGCCCGGCGCGAAGGCGTCGAAGCCGTGCTCGATCAGCCAGCGAACACTCAGCAGGCTTCGCAACGCCCACCACGCGTGGATCACGTCGAGGTCGATGTCCGTGCCATAGCCGGCGATGACGTCGTCGAGGTGCTCCTCATGTCCGAGCGTGAAGGTGGCCAGGTCGTAGAGGGCATCACCCTGGCCCGCCTCGGACCAGTCGATGATGCCCGTGACCTCTTCGCCGTCGACGAAGACGTGCGCGATCTGCAGGTCGCCGTGTGTGAACGCCGGAGTCCACGGCCGGAGCGCGGCCTCGGCGACCTGGCGGTTGCGGGTGACCAGGTCGGCGGGCAGGACGCCGTTCGTCACGAGCAACTCGCACTCGGCGTCGAGTTCCGCGGTCAGCGCGCCGATGGTCCGGCCCGCTCGGCCCGGCCGGGGCGGCAGGGGAGCGTCGTGCAGCTTCCGGATGGCGGCGCCCGCCGCGGCCCACGCCGCCGACGACCCGGTCGACGGCCCGCCGAGGCGCCCAAGCGTCGTCCCCGGGAGTGCGGCGACCGCGAGCACCGGCGGCTTGCACCACAGGACCTCCGGGGTCGGGACCGGCGCGAGGGACATCGCCTCGACCTCGACATCGATACGCGCCTGATCGGCGTCCACCTTCAGGAACATGTCGCCGACGCGCAGAGTCGCGCGCTCGGAATGGGCGACGACGACCTTGACCTCGTCCATGGTCGACCAGTATCCCGAAGGTGATCGCCGACGTCGCCCGGTTTATCACGTGCGATGTCAACCACCCTTGCGGGTGCTGATCTCCTCGGTGAGCTGGGGGACGACGTCGCAGAGGCCGCCGACCACGCCGTAGTCGACGAGGTCGAAGATCGGGGCCTCGGAGTCCGTATGGACGGGCAGCCGTAGATCACTGACCGCTGCGCCGCAGCCGCACGCGGTACGAGTAGTGCTCGGGCAGGAAGTGGCTGATGGCCAGCTCGACGAGCCGGCCGGCGACCGTCTGGTAGACGCGGTCGATGCGCAGCAGGGCGCGGCCCGGCTCGCAGCGCAGGTGTTCGGCGATCTCGGGCGAGGCCTCGGCGACGGTGATGCTCTGCTCGGCCTCGGCGATCGGTTCGGGCAGCCGCTGGTCGAGTAGGCCGATCACGGTGAACGCGTTCGGTGTGCCCGCCAGCGTCAACTCATCGACAGATTCCAGTAGTTGACCGACTGAGGGTGGCAGCCAGACCGATGTGTGGCAGAACGCGACGTCCTCGTGCAGTCGTAGAAAAGCCAGTTTGTGCACCCGGTCCGTGTTCAGGCCCAGTCGTCCGGCCGCGTCGACGTCGACCCGTCGGTGCAGAGGCGTGACGACGTCCATACGGGTGTCGATGGACAGCCCCATCAGGTCGTCCACCGAGCCGAACTGCCGCAGGTACTGCTCTTCCCGGGGCGTCGCGAACGTGCCGCGCCCGGGCACCCGGTAGACCAGTCCCTCGGCCACGAGGTCCTGGAACGCCCGGCGCACGGTCTGCCGGCTCACCCCGTAGGTCTCGGCCAGCTCCGCCTCGGTGGGCAGGCGGACACCGTCCGGGTAGTCGTGCCGCAGGATCGCCACCCGCAACTCTCTCCCCAGCCGTGAGTACGTGCTCTCCCGCTGCGCCTTCTCAGCCATCGAGACCGCCCCTTGCCACCAACTGCGCGGCGATCACGTTCCGTTGGATCTCGTTCGTGCCCTCGCCGACGATCATCAGGGGTGCGTCGCGGAAGTACCGCTCCACGTCGAACTCCGTCGAGTAGCCGTAACCCCCGTGGATCCGCGCGGCGTTGAGCGCGATCTCCATGGCCGTCTCCGACGCGAACAGCTTGGCCATGCCCGCCTCCATGTCGACCCGGCGCCCGGCGTCGGCCTCCCGGGCCGCGTACAGCGTCAGTTGGCGGGCGGCCGTGAGCTTGGTCGCCATGTCGGCGAGGTAGTTGCCGATGGACTGGTGGCGCCAGATCGGCTTGCCGAACGACTCCCGTTCCTGGGCGTAGCGCAGCGAGTCCTCCAGGGCCGCCCGCCCCACGCCGAGGGCCCGGGCGGCGACCTGCAGCCGCCCCGTCTCCAGCCCCTTCATCATCTGGGCGAAACCGCGGCCCTCCTCGCCGCCCAGCAGGGCATCGGCCGGTACGCGGTGGTCCTCGAAGGACAACTCGCAGCTCTCGACGCCCTTGTAGCCGAGCTTGGGCAGATCGCGGGAGACGACGAGGCCCGGTCCGTGCTCGGCCAGCAGGACCGACATGCCCGCATGGCGGGGACTGGCGGCCGGGTCGGTCTTGCACAGCAGCGCGATCAGGCCGGCTCGGCGGGAGTTGGTGATCCAGGTCTTCGCCCCGTTGACGACGTACTCCCCGCCCTCCCGGCGCGCGAGTGTCGTCATCGCCTGCAGGTCCGAACCGCCGCCCGGCTCGGTGAGCGCCATCGTGGCGCGCACCGCCCCGGTCGCCAGCCTCGGCAGATACCGCTGCTTCTGCTCCTCCGTCCCGTACTGCACCAGGAGCCTGGAGACGACGGTGTGCCCGCCCATCGCTCCGGCCAGGCTCATCCAGCCGCGCGCGAGTTCCTCGGTGACGAGTACGAAGCACGGTGTGGATACCGGGTTGCCGCCGTACTCCTCCGGGATTGCCAGGCCGTAGATGCCGAGTTCCTTCATCCGCTCGATGAGGTTCTCGGGATAGGTGTCGGTGTGCTCCAACTGCTGGACGTCGGGCTTGACGTCCTTGTCGACGAACTCCCGCACGGTCCGGACGACGAGGCGTTCGTCGTCGGAGAGGATGTCCAGGACGCTCATGGGGCGCAACTCCACATCGTCGGGGTCAGATGACGGCCTCGGCGCGCAGCGCCCGGATGTCGTCGGGGGTGAGGCCGAGGCCGGTGAGGATGGCCTCCGTGTGCTCGCCCACCGCGGGCACGGGGTCCATGCGTGCGGGGATGCCCGCGAGGTCGGCCGGCGGGAGCAGCGCCTGTACCGTCGCGCCGGGCACGGAGACCTCGCGCCAGCGCTCGCGGGCCGCCAGCACCGGATGGTCCAGGAACGCGGCGACGTCGTTGACCCCGGCGCACGCGATGCCGATCTCCTCCAGGTCCTTGAGGATGTCCTCGGCGTCGGAGCGGGCGCAGCGCTCGGCGACGATCGCGTTGAGGGAGTCACGGTGCGCGACCCGGTCGGAGCCCGTCGCGAAGCGCGGATCATCCGTCAACGCCGGCTGCCCGAGGAAGTCCGCGCACAGGGCGGCCCACTCGCGCTCGTTCTGGATGGAGAGCAGTACCTGCTTGCCGTCGGCCGTCGGGAAGGCGCCGTACGGTGCGATGGTGGCGTGCTGGGTGCCGAGCCGGGCGGGCTGAGTGCCGCCGTAGCGCGTGTAGTTGGCGGGCTGGCCCATCCACTCCGCCAGCGCCTCGAACAGGGACACCTCGACCGGATGGGTGCGGCCGGTGGTGGCCCGTGTGTACAGGGCGGTGAGGACGCCTGTGTAGGCGTACATCCCGGCGGCGATGTCGGCGACGGAGATCCCGACTCGTGCCGTCTCGTCGGCGGTGCCGGTGAGCGAGACCAGACCGGTCTGGCACTGCACCAGCAGGTCGTACGACTTGCGGTCGGCCCATGGCCCGCTCGTGCCGTAGCCGGAGATCGTGCAGGGGATCAGCCGCGGGTAGCGGTCGGCGAGCGCATCGACGCCGAGACCCAGCCGGCCGGTGGCACCGGGCGCGAGATTCTGTACGAACACGTCGGCGCCGTCGAGGAGTTGGTGCAGGATCTCCATGCCCCGCGGATCCTTCAGGTCCAGCGTGAGGGATTCCTTGGAGCGGTTGAGCCAGACGAAATAGCTGGAGTGGCCGTGCACCGTCGTGTCGTAACGGCGGGCGAAGTCGCCCTCGCCCGGCCGCTCCACCTTGATGACCCGGGCGCCGAGATCGGCCAGTTGCCGGGTGGCATAGGGAGCGGCCACGGCCTGCTCCAGGCTGACGACCGTGATGCCGGACAGAGGAAGCTGATGCACCGTCATGTCTCCTGGCCCTCGTAGGGGATGTACGGGAAGTGCTTCCGCGGCGGCTCGGCCGCGCCCGTCCACGTCTGCCCGACCAGCAGCGCCGGTCGGGTCCGCGGGCGGCAGCCTCGGCCGGCACGTCGGCGTCGGACGGCGGACGCCCGGGTGCGCCGGGTGGCGGCGCCGGCTCGGTGTGCACCTCGCGGCCGTCGGCAAGGCCGATGCGCAGGGAGATCCGACCGTCCGAGCGAACTGCTCCCGTCTGCCGGCAGGTCGGCGTGGACGCGATCGACGAGCGTCTGCGCCGCCGGACGCCGCACCGCGCCGTCCGTGAAGCTGTCGAAGCCCGGACAGTCGTCGAGCAGTGCCGCGGCCACCGCGTACGGCAGTGAGAACTTGCCTTCCAGGCCGGTCACCGGGCGGGGCTTCCGGGGACGGCCGGGGTTGGCGGGGAAGTCCGTGGCGGGCTTGCCGCCGACCCGCTCCAGCCAGGCCTCCAGGACCCGCGGATCGGCGGTGGCACCCGCCTGCGCCGGCCGTGCCGCCCGTACGCCCGCATCGGCGGCGAACCCGGCCTGCAGCGACTTGCCCTGCGTCCCGAAGGCCTCCTGCCCATCATCGGCGGCGAGCCCGGCCGCGACCGCGGCGGCCGGGGCACCCGCAGTGCGGGTCGCGTGCCGGCCGGCCGCAGAGTGCCCCCGGCCGAGCTTCGCCCCGAGCAGCGCCATGACTCCCGCACCGGCGAGATACGCCCGCGCGTCACCGTCGGCCGCGAGCACCGCCGGGACGGTGACCACGGAGATGTGAGCCATGGCCGCCCAGCGCGCCGCGTCCGGCAGCGGAGCGGTGACGCTGCGCAGGGGATGCACGCGGGCGCCCAGAGCGGCGCGGGCGACGGTCAACGGTCCCCCCAGGGATTCGGTACCTGCTCAGCTTTGTACGGCCAAATCCACGGCCCTGTCAACGCTGTCCTCAGTGCCATGACCTGTGTCTTGGTGCACGCTCTTGATGTGTCGGGGCAGACATCCGGGCAACGGCGAGACTTTGTACGCAACAATGCGCGGGGCTGCGAGCCATCGCGAGGAAGCCCACGCCGGCGCGGACGTGGTCCCACTTGCGGCTCAGGCCGCTTCGTCGACGTTCGGTTGCGCCATCGCCGCGGAGCCCGCGATACGGCGGGGCAGCAGCAGCGGGGTGGCCAGAGCGAGGAGACCGGCGATGGCGATCGCCGCGCGGGGGCCGGTCAGGCCGGCCAGCAGGCCCCACAAGGCGGTCATCGCGGCGGTCGTCGCCTTGGTGGTGACCGACCACGCGGAGAGGGTGCGTGCCACCCGGCCCGGGTCCGTCTGCCGCAGCCGGATGGTGGAGTACACCGGGTTGAAGACGGCACAGGACACGATCACCCCCAGCTCCATGACCATGACGAGCACCAGCCCCGCCGTGCCGGGCCCGACGAAGGCGAGGCCGATCGGCCAGCACGCACGCAGCGTCCCCGAGACGAGCAGCACCCGGCGCTCTCCGAACCGCGGCACGAGCCGGCGGGCCAGCCGCGAGCCGATCAGGCCGCCGATGCTGGGTACGGAGAAGGCCAGGCCGTACTGCCAGGCCGTGAAGCCGAGATCGCCGACCATCAGCACGGCGAGCAGCGGAAGCGACACCATGATCAGGGCGTTGTACAGCACCGTGTTGAAGAACATCGGTCGCAGCGTCGGATGGGTGAGGATGTACCGCCATCCTTCGAGCAGGCTGCCGGCCGGCGCCTGCCCCGGCCCCGGCCGCCCGGGCGGCTTCTCGGTCCCGCCGATCGCGCGGATCCCGACGGCCGAGAGCAGGAAGCTGACCGCGTTGGCCACCACGGTCATCACCGGTCCGAAGACGCCCATCGCGGCCCCGCCCAGGGGCGGCCCCAGGATGGTCGCGGTCCACTGGGTAGCCTCGAACCGTGCGTTCGCGGCGAGCAGGTCCTCCGGCGGCAGCAGTGACTTGACGAAGGCCCCGCTTGCCGCGGTGAAGCTGATGTCGGCCGCTCCGACGACGATCGACACAACCAAAAGTTGTACGAAGGTGAGCGCGTCGAGCGCGAACGCGACCGGAATGGTCAGCAACACCCCACAGCGGACCAGATCCATGGACATCATCACAGGCCGCTTGCGACGGAACTCCATCCACGGCCCGAGCGGCGTCGCGACCGCCGCCCCCACCGCGAGCCCGGCCGCCGACAGCACCGCCACCTCGGTCGCCCCGGAATGCAGCACGATCACCGCGATCAGCGAGAACGCGTCGAAGGCGAGCCATGTCCCGATCGCGCTGACGGTGTAGGCCCCCCACAGCCATCCGAACTGCCGCCCCAGCGCCTGCCCGCCCCGCATGCCAGCCTCCCCGCCCCGCCCGAATCCCGACCGGCGACATCAAAGCGGGTCGCGCGGCGCGGGGGCAAACAACCGACGCGCGGGTCGGTCAACAACGGGAAGTTGTAGGTCGGCCGACAACCGGACGTTGTAGAAAGGGGCGCGTGGACATCGACGCAGTGCGCACGTTCGTGGCCGTCGCGGATGCCGGGCAGTTCCGGGAGGCCGCCCTCGGCCTGGACGTCACCCAGCAGGCCGTCTCCAAGCGGGTCGCCGCGCTGGAGAAGGACCTCGGCGTGCGGCTGTTCACGCGCACTGCGCGTGGCGCCCAGCTCACCGTCGACGGCCAGGTCTTCCTGCCCCACGCCCGCGAACTCCTGCAGGCCGAGGAGCGCGCCGCGGCCTCCGTGCGGCCCGGCCGCCGTGCCCTGCGCGTCGATGTGATCGGCCGTCGGCTCGCCCCGGCCGACCTGGTACGGGACTTCCACCGTGCCCACCCCGACTCGGCCCTCGACGTCGTGACGCTCTTCGACGCCGACGCGGCGATCTCCGCAGTGCGCTCGGGCACCATCGACGCGTCCTTCCGCGCCCTCACCCTCCCCTCGCGGCAACTGCCCGAGGGCATCGAGGCGGCCCGCGTCCACGACGAGCCCCTCGAACTGCTCACCGGCCCCCGGCATGCGCTCGCCTCTGCCCGCTCCGTCACCCCGGCCCAACTGGCCGGACACCGGATCTGGATGCCCGGCAACGTGGCCGGCACCGAATGGGCCGCCTACTACGACGACCTGGCCGCGGCCTTCGGCTTCACCATCGAGGTCACCGGTCCCGACTTCGGCACCGAACCGCTCCTGGACACCATCGCCGACTCCTCGCTGCTCGCGACCTTCGTCGGCGTACAGACCCGTATGGTCTGGCCGGCCCACCACGACCTGCGCCGCATCCCCGTGCGCGACCCCACGCCCGTCTACCCGCACTCGCTGATCTGGCGCGCGGACAACCCGCATCCGGCGCTGGCGTCGCTCCGTGCCCACCTCGGCACCGCCCGGCAGGCTGCGGACACCTGGACCCCGAAATGGGCCCAGTGACGGCCATGAACCGGCGGCGTCCCGCGGTCAGTTGAGGGTGTCCGGGTCGGGGCCGGTGCGCAGGCCCCGGTCCAGGGCGGCGATCGTGGTCATCTCCTCGTCGCCGAGGACGAAGTCGAAGACGTCGATGTTCTCGCGGATGCGGGCAGGCGTGACGGACTTCGGGATCACCACGTTCCCGAGCTGAAGGTGCCAGCGCAGCACCACCTGCGCCGGCGACTTGCCGTGCCGCTCGGCGATCTCCGTCAGCGTGGGCTCGCCGAGCAGCGCGCCCTGCGCCAGCGGACTCCAGGCTTCCGTGACGATGCCCAAGTCCGCGTGCAGAGCCCGCAGTTCACGCTGCTGGAGGCCCGGATGCAGCTCGATCTGGTTGACGGCCGGCACCAGTGCGCTGCCCTCCAGCAACCGATGCAGATGTGCGGGCCGGAAGTTGGAGACACCGGCCGCGCGGATCCGCCCGTCGGCCGTGAGCTTCTCGATGGCCTGCCAGGATTCCCGGTACAGGTCGCGGGCCGGAGTGGGCCAGTGGATGAGGTAGAGGTCGACGTACTCCAGGCCCAGCTTGGCCAGGCTCGCTTCGAACGCGCGGAGTGTGGAGTCGTGCCCCTGGTCGGGGTTCCACAGCTTGGTGGTGACGAACAGTTCCTCGCGGGTGATGCCGGAGGAGGCGAGGGCGGCGCCGACGCCGGCTTCGTTGCCGTAGACGGCGGCCGTGTCGATGCTGCGGTACCCGGCCTCCAGTGCGGCGCTCACCGCGGCGGTGGTCTCGGCGTCGGGGACCTGGAAGACGCCGAAGCCGAGCTGGGGGATCTCGACGCCGTTGTTGAGGGTGACGGTGGGGACAGCAGTGGGGGCCATGTGCTTTGTGTTCCTTGCGAGTTGGCGGATCAGTGCCGTGCGGCGGCCGGGAGGTGCTCGGCGGATGCGGATGCGGCCACGACACGGCCGGCCGGGCGGGTGCGGCGGTCGAGGAAGGCCGCCAGGAAGGACAGGAGCAGTGCGCTGCCGGCCAGCAGGGCGCCGACCCAATTCGGTGCCGTGTAGCCGAACCCGGCCGCGATGACGAGGCCGCCGAGCCAGGCGGACAGCGCGTTGCCGAGGTTGAAGGCACCGATGTTGGCGGCGGACGCCAGCGTCGGGGCGGCCGAGGCCTGGTCGAGCACCCACTTCTGCAGCGGGGGCACGGTGGCGAAGCCCAGGGCTCCGATCAGCGTCAGGGTGAGCGCGGCGAGGACCTTGTTGTGGGCCGTCGCCGTGAACAGCAGCAGCGCCAGGGACAGGGCACCGAGGGCGGTGAACAGCATGGGCATGAGGGCCCGGTCGGCGAACCGGCCGCCCACCAGGTTCCCCAGGAACATCCCGGCCCCGAACAGCACCAGCAGCCAGGTCACCGCACCGGCCGAGTAACCGGCGACCTCGGTCATCATCGGTGTGATGTAGGTGATCGCGGCGAACACCCCGCCGAAGCCGAGGACCGTCATCGCCATCGCGATCCAGACCTGCACGTTGCGGAAGGCGGCGAACTCGCCACGGATGGTGCCGGACTCCGGGCGGCCCAGCTCGGGCACCAGCTTCGCCACCCCTACGAGGCCCGCGATGCCGAGCGCGGCGACCGCGGTGAAGGTGACGCGCCACCCGGCGGCCTGGCCGATGTACGTGCCCAGCGGGACCCCCACGACGTTGGCGACGGTCAGGCCCGTGAACATCAGGGAGATCGCGGAGGCCTTCTTCTCCGGCGCGACCAGACCGGCCGCCACCACGGAGCCGATGCCGAAGAACGCGCCGTGCGCGAGGGAGGCGATCACCCGGCCGGCGAGCATGACGCCGAAGGTCGGGGCGAACGCGGACAGGGTGTTGCCCACCACGAACAGGCCCATGAGGAACATCAGCATCTTCTTGCGGGAGACCTTGGTGCCCAGGACCGTCAGCAGGGGCGCGCCGAAGACGACGCCCAGGGCGTAGCCGGAGACGAGCCAGCCGGCGGTGGGGATGGAGACGCCGAAGTCACCCGCGACCTCGGGCAGCACGCCCATGATCACGAATTCCGTGGTGCCGATCCCGAAGGCCCCGATGGCCAGGGCCAGGAGGGCGAGAGGCATGGGAAGTACCTTCCAGGCGATTGCGTATAACGCTTACAGGCGTCGACAATAGTTGCAGGCGCGCGATAAATGCAAGCGCGGTGTATCCCTGAAGCGTGTAGCAGGCGTCTGCAAGTACATGGCCGAACGAAAACCCCCGCAACGACGACTCCGGCGGCGGGGGTTTCGGGGTCAGGCAGGAACGCGAAGCGTCTCGACGGCTTCGACCAGAGGGGCGAGTTCCGGGCTCTGGGCGGCCTCGTCCAGAGCCTCGCGCAGGGCCGCCTCGTTGGTCGGGCGGGCCTCCTCCAGGAGTGCGAGGCCGGCCTCGGTGACGTTGGTGTAGATGCCGCGCCGGTCGGTGGGGCACAGGTACCGGGTCAGCAGTCCGCGGTCCTCCAGGCGTGTGACCAGCCGGGTCGTGGCGCTCTGGCTGAGGACCACCGCGTCGGCGACCTGCTTCATCTGGAGGTGGCCGCCTTCGCCGTCGTGCTGCCGGCTCAGTACATCCAGCAGGGAGTACTCGCGCACGCTCAGATCGTGCCCGGCCTGCAGGGCGCGCTCGATATGGGCCTCGATCCTGCCGTGCAGCAGCGACAGGGCGGACCAGCTCGAGGCGAGCGCGGTGAGCGCAGGATCCGTCGCGGTCATGGGCTGGGTCCTCCGTCCCGAAATGCCTTCGGTCCAGGATAGGGCATCTGTGAAATTGTCGGCGAGAGCTGGTATGACGCGTACGCAAGGAGTGTCGGGTCGCGGTCGCGGGCATCCACCTGATACACCCATGGCATGGCAGACGAGGAATCCGGTCGTTTCGTAGCGGGGCAGACGGCGCTCGTCGTGCCCGTACCCGAGGCGGAATCCGTTGTCCGGCCCTGGCGGGACCGCTTCGACCCGGCGGCCCGAGCCGGTGTCCCGGCCCATGTCACCGTGGTCTTCCCGTTCCTGCCCGCCTCCCTCGTCGACGCCGGGACCTGTGCCGCCCTGGATGAGATCTTCGGGCGCCACCGCTCCTTCGAGGTGCGGTTCGAGAAATCCGGACGGTTTCCCGAGGTGCTCTACCTGGCACCCACCCCCGACGGTCCGTTCCGCAGGCTCACCCAGGCGGTCGTCGAGCGCTGGCCGGAGGCTCCGCCGTACGGCGGGAAGTACGAGCCCCACCCGCATCTGACGGTCGCCCAGGGCCAGGACGAGGCCGTGCTGGACGAGATCGAGGCCGGCCTGCGCCCCGTCCTGCCCTTCGCGGCTCGCGTGCCCACGGTCGACCTCGTGGCCTACGACGGCACCGACTGGCTGCACCGGGCGTCGTTCGCCCTCCGGTAGCCGCCCCGAACCGAGCGCGTCGTCGCCCGAAACCGCTTGGCCCCGGCACCGGCGTCGCCGGTATCGTCCCGTTTCCCGAGCAGCCGCACCGGCGGCCGATCCCTCCGGAAAGCGAACGCCATGACCAGCCCGCGCCCGACGACCACCCTGTGGCGCCCCACCGGCCCCAAGGAGCTGGACCTGGTCCGTGAGCTGGAGTGGCGCGCATGGCCGCCCCGGCTGCCCGAGCAGCCGATCTTCTATCCGGTGCTCAACGAGGACTACGCCATCAAGATCGCGCGGGACTGGAACGTCAAGCACGACGGCGCCGGCTTCGTCACCCGCTTCGAGGTCGACACGGAGTTCCTGAGCCGGTACCCAGTGCAGCGGGCCGGTGGCGAGACCATCCTCGAACTGTGGGTGCCGGCCGAGGAGCTCGACGAGTTCAACGCCCACCTCCACGGCGAGATCCGGGTGGTCCACGAGTTCCGGTGAACCACATGCGCCGAGGGGCTACGGCCGCGCCAAGTGCCGCATTGTCAGCGCCAGTTGCAGCCTGAGCCGGCCCTGCGGGGTGCGCAGCGGCCAGCCGAGCAGGTGCTCGGCCTGGGTCAGGCGGTCCTGGAGGGTGGAGTGGTGCACGTTGATCTCGGCGGCCGCCGCGCGCTGGCTCGCCGTGGCGGCCACGGCATGCAGCGTGGCCAGCAGCCCGGGCAGCGCGCCCGCCGCCGCTTCCAGGGCCCGCACATCGGGCGGCGGCTCGGCGCCCGGCAGAACGAGGTCCGCGAGCAGCGCGATGCCGCCCAGCTCGTCGGCGTACACCACACGCGGGCCGGGATCCCGTGGTGTGCCGTCGGCCGTGAACCGCAGGGCCGTGCGCGCCGCCGCCCAGGAGCCCGGCAGGTCGAGCACGGGGACGGCGGGCCCCACCCCGAGGCGGCCGACGGGCAACTCGCCGTCGCTCGGGCGGACACCGGCACGGGCCGCCAGGATGCCGGGCGGGCCGTCGCCGGGTGCAAGGGCGCGGATCCGTACGGCCGGGTCGGCGGTGTCCATCCCGAGGCGGCGGGCCGCGTGCAGCCGGGCCGGCTCGGGAACCGTGGCGTCGAGGAGTGTCTCGATCAGAGCCGGGTCGTCGGCGGGGGAGGCCGGGGCGCGGCCCCGGGTGCGGTCCAGCACCAGCCGTATCGCACCGGCGGCACGCTCCAGGATCACCGCGTCGACGACGCTCGGCCCCGTTCCCGCCCGCTCCAGCCAGAGGGCCGGGGCGCCGCCGGGCTCCAGTGCCGCGCACGGCCAGTCCGGTTCCGGCGGCGCTTCGGTGTCCTTGCGGGTGCCGTCGGGCTCGACCCGCACCCGCACACGCCGGCCGGCGTCGACGAGCCGCGCGGGACATCCGGCCAGCACGGCCGCCCCGCGCACCAGCGCCTCCAGACCGGCCCTGGTCTCCGCCAGTCGGTCGAAGTAGGCGATGACCCGCACGGCGGCACCGGCGTCGGGATCCAGCGCGGTCAGGCGCCCGGCCAGCTCTTTCATACGGGCCATCATGCGCCATGAGGCACCCGGTGAGGAGCGCCCGCGGCAGCCGGGCCGCACCGCTTGAGCGGTGCGGCCCGGCCTTCGGTGAAGTTTCCTGCCGGGAGGCCCGCCGCGGCTGACGCGCTCGTCCGCGGTGAACCGTGCGTCGAGGCTGTCGTGACGGCCGAGGTCGTCTGTGGCTCGGGAGCGCCGTCGACTGGCGGCGTCAGGGCGCTGCTGGAGAGGTTCCGCTCGGTGATCGGCCGGCAGGCCCCGTCACGGTCGACGCGTCCTGCGCATCCGGGGGGCTGGTGCCCTCGTACCTCTGCCGACGTCGGCCCTTCCCGCTCGGAGACGAGACCCTGCTGCCGTTCCCGGTCGACAAGGCCGTTGAGCGGGTCGCGCCCGTGGCCCGCTCACCCGACTCCTCGGGCGCACCCGCGCGACCCCGCTGCACGGGTCCGCCACGCGAGGTTTCGCCTCCACCACCACACCGGCCGGCACGGTCGTCGTGCCCGTGCCGGCCGGGGCCGGCAGCTCGGCGTGGTCCGCGAGGCCTGCCCGTCACCGGCCGACGGGCCGGCAAGCACGTCCTGCACAGCGTGACCCCCGTTGGGCCTGCGACCGCCCGGAAGTCGGGCGGCAGCGGCGGTCGAGGAACCCTCCGGACCGCGCCGCCCCCGCGGTTACTGCGCCAGCAGCCGCCCCCGCCGTTACTGCGCCAGCAGCCGCCGCAGCCAGTCCAGATGAGCCGCCCGGGCCGCCTGGGACAGTGTCGCCTGCGGGGCGAAGCCGTCGAAGCCGTGGAAGCCGCCCGGCCACACATGCAGCTCGGCCACCCCGCCGGCCTGCCAGATCCGGGAGGCGTAGGCCACGGTCTCGTCGCGGAAGGTCTCCGCGGAGCCGACATCCAGGAAGGCCGGAGGCAGACCGGACAGATCCTCGGCGCGGGCGGGCGCGGCGTACGGCGGCACCTTCGGGCCGCCGCGCTCCTCGCCCAGCAGCGCCGTCCATCCGGTCTCGTTGGCCGTGCGGTCCCAGACGCCGAGGCCCGCCATCTGGTACGTCGAGGGGGCGTCGTTGCGGTCGTCCAGCATCGGGCACATCAGGACCTGGCCGAACGGCCGCGGGCCCTTGCGGTCCCGGGTCAGCAGGGCCAGCGCCGCACTCAGCCCGCCGCCGGCGCTGGCACCCGCGACCACGATCCGCTCCGGGTCGGCGCCGAGCTCCTCGGCGTGCTCCGCCGTCCACAGCAGACCGGCGTACACGTCCTCGATCTGCGCCGGATACGGATGCTCCGGTGCCAGCCGGTACTCCACCGACACCACGACCGCGTCCAGCTGCTGCGCCCACGCCAGGGGTACGTCCACACCGACCCGGTTGTTACCGAGGATCAGGCCGCCGCCGTGGACGTGGTAAACGACGGGCCGCGGACCGGCGGTCGGCGGGGCGGCGGGGCGGCAGATCAGCAGGGAGATGTCGGGCGCGTTCTCGGGGCCGGGCACGGTGCGGTCCTCGACCTCGAAGAACCCGCCCGCCGTCAGGTCGAGCTGGGCGAGCATCTCGATGCCCGGACCCTGGCGCACCAGGTCGATCTCGTCGAGGGTGAGACCGGGCTGCACCACCTCCCTGATCAGCTCGAGTGCTGCGGCAAGTTCGGGGTCGAACGGGGGCGGGACCAGGGGCATGACTCTCTCCTCAGGCACGGCGCGGCGGCTCTGGCCCACATGATTCACGCGCCGGCCGCCGTGCGGACCGCCGCCGTCCGGCGGAACCTCCCCGCCGAACGGCGGGTGGCCGCCCGATAGCTGCTCATGACCTTCTGTCTGTTCACCTATGACGAGTGGCACGAGTCCGGGGCGCCGACAACGCTGTCACATCCCCCAACCCGCACCAGGAGCACCACCACCTCAGCTACGGCCTGTCGATCATCCTCGGCTTCATCGGCGTCAAGCTGGTGCTGCACGTGCAGCACGCGCTGCACGTGTCCCGCGTCCACGTCCCGGAGACCAGCATCCCCCTCTCGCTCGGCTTCATCGTCCTCGTTCTGACGGTCACGACGCTCACCAGCCTGCGGGCCTCGAAGAAGCAGGAGTTGCAGGCGGCGCCCCGAAGGGGTGCGGGACCCTCTTGACTTCGAGAGCACTCGAAGTCCTAGCGTCACGGGGGACGGCAACGGCCCGGGCGGACGGAGACGGTCATGCGGGTGGGCGTACACATCAACCGGTTCAACCACAGCGGCGGAGGAGCCGCCCTCGGCGCCGAACTCGCCGCGACGGGCGCCGCGGCCGAGTCGGCCGGGATCAGCAGGCTGTCGGTGATGGACCACTACTTCCAGATGGAGTTCAACGGCGGCGCCGAGGACCCCATGCTGGAGGCCTACACGACCCTCGGCTATCTCGCCGGCCACACCTCCACGGTTCAGCTGGGTGCGCTGGTGACCGGCGTGACCTACCGGCACCCCGGACTGCTCGCCAAGATCGCCACCACGCTGGACGTCCTGTCCGGCGGCCGCGCCACCCTCGGCATCGGAGCGGCCTGGTACGACCGCGAGCACGAGGGCCTCGGTGTCCCGTTCCCGCCGCTCGCCGAGCGCTTCGAACGGCTGGAGGAGACCCTCCGGATCTGTCTGCAGATGTGGGACCCGGAGGCGAACGGCCCCTTCGAGGGCAAGCACTACAGGCTGGCCGAGACCCTGTGCGTGCCGGCGCCGGTCAGCAGCCCTCACCCCGAGATCATGATCGGCGGCGGGGGCGAGCAGAAGACCCTGCGCCTGGTCGCCCGGTACGGCGACGCCTGCAACCTGTTCGCGACCTCGCCGGAGGAGGTCCGCCACAAGCTCGACGTGCTGCGCGGGCACTGCGACGCCGAGGGGCGCGACTACGACCGGATCAGCAAGACGGTCGCCTACATGGGCGAGTCGGCCACATCGGGCGACCTCGACGCCTTCACGCGGGACATCTCCGGCTACACCAAGCTCGGCCTGGACACCGTGATCCTCGTGCCGCGTCTCGGGGAGCCCGCAGCATGGATCGAGAGCTTCGCGGCCCCGGCCGTTCAGCGGCTGGCCGGGCTGGACTGAGGCTCCGCAGGAGCACTGCGCGAGACGACGCGCATCCCGCCGTCGTCGACCACCCGGACCTGCAGCGAGCCGCAGCCGCAACGCGTCCACACCGTGCGGCCCGCCGCGGTGCCGTGCCTCGACACCACCTGGAAGGGCTCGGCGCCGTCCGGCCAACCGCAGTGCGGGCAGTGGGCACCGGTCGTGCTGATCATGGCAACTCCTCGTACGTCCTGACTGGTGGACCGTCGCGACACAGCCAGAGTGCAGCGCAGCATCCGTACACGTCCAGGTTGACTTTGTGGACCCGACCTTGAAGCCTGGACTTCATGATTGACCTGCGCCGACTGCACGTCCTGCGGGCGGTGGCCCACTACGGCACGGTCACCGCGGCCGCCCGCGCCCTGCACTTCACCACGTCCGCGGCCTCCCAGCAGATCCGCCAGCTCGCCCGCGACCTCGGCGTCGACCTCCTCGAACCGCAGGGCCGCGGGGTGCGGCTCACCCCCGCCGCCGAAAGCCTGCTCGCGCACGCGGACGCGATCCAGGCCCGCTGGGAACAGGCCGAGCTCGACCTGCGCGCCGAACACGCCCCCGCCGGGGCGCTGCGTGTGAGCGGGTTCCCGGTGGCCGTCTCGGTGCTGTTGGCCCCGATGGCGGTTCGGCTGCACGAGCGCCATCCGCGGCTGTCCGTGCGCATCCAGGAGGCCGGCATCCCCGACAGCTTCGACCTGCTCTTCGAGGGGGAGACCGACCTGGCCGTCGTCGAGGCCACCCCGCGCAACCCGCCCCTGAGCGACGCCCGCTTCGACCAGCGGCCGCTCTTGGATGACCCGTTCGACCTCGTCGTCCCCGAGGACCACCCGCTGGCCGGGCGCGAGTGCGTCGACCTGTCCGACGCGGCGCACGAGGACTGGATCGCCCCGGTGGCGGACAGCCCCTGCCGCCCCCACGTGCTCTCCGCCTGCGGGGAGGCCGGGTTCAGCCCGGACATCGTCCACCACGCGCTGGACTGGAACGTCACGGCCCACCTGGTCGCCGGCCGCCTCGGCGTCGCACTGATCCCGAGGCTGGCCCAGTTGACCCCGCACCTGCCGATCACCCGGGTGCGCTGTACCGGCAACCCGCACCGCAAGCTGCTCACCTGCACCCGCCGGGGCGCCCGGGAACGACCCGCGGTCGCGGCCGCACTGCAGGAACTGGGCGAACTGGCGCCTACGGCGGTGGCCTGACACCCAGGCCTGACACCCGGACCGGGCACCCGGACCGGACACACACCGGGGCCGGAGCTGATCCGCTCCGGCCCCTCGGGTTCTGCTGTCGGGTTGTGCCTGCTCAGGCGGCAGCGGCCTCGTCCGCGTGGCCGTGGATGCGGGCGATGACCTCGGTCAGCTGCGCGGCGACCTCGGCGTCGTCGGCCGGGTGGGTCTCGGCGAAGCGGACCACGGAGCCGGGGATGGAGAGCTTGACGTCCTCCAGCACCTTGCCGCCGGCGATACCCACGGCCTTGCGGGTCTCGTCCTGCGCCCACACGCCGCCGAACTGGCCGAAGGCGGTGCCGACCACGGCGACCGGCTTGCCGCCGAAGGCGCCGGCGCCGTAGGGGCGGGACAGCCAGTCGATGGCGTTCTTCAGGACGGCCGGGATGGTGCCGTTGTACTCGGGGGAGAAGAACAGGAACGCGTCGGCGGCCTGCGCGGCCTCGCGCAGCTTCGCGGCGGCGGCCGGGACGCTGCCCTCGACGTCGATGTCCTCGTTGTAGAAGGGGATCTCGGCCAGGCCCTCGAACAGCTCGACGTCCGCGCCCTCGGGGGCGAGCTTGACGGCCGCCTCGGCGAGCTGGCGGTTGTGCGAACCGGCGCGAAGGCTGCCGACGAGCGCAAGGATGCGAACAGACATGGGGTACTCCAGGGGGTGCTGAAACATTGCCGTTACGATCCGGACCGAGGTCCGTTTATTGTTGTAGCACCTAACCGGACCGCGGTCCAGTTTTGTTCCCGATGCTTTACGCTGTCTTCATGTCCGCCACACTGCCGCCCTTCCCGAGGCCTCAAGAGCCCACCGGCGAGCCCGAGTTGCTGCAGCTCGGCTCCGCCGAGGACGAGCCGTGCCTGCGCGCCGACGCCGCCCGCAACCGGGCCCGGCTGCTGGAGGCGGCCACCCGGCTGATCGCGGAGCACGGAGCGGCCGGGGTCACGATGGAGGCCGTCGCCGCGGCGGCCAAGGTGGGCAAGGGGACCGTCTTCCGGCGCTTCGGCGACCGCACCGGACTGCTGACGGCGCTGCTGGACCATTCCGCGAAACAGCTGCAGGCCGACTTCCTGGGCGGGCCGCCGCCGCTGGGTCCCGGCGCTCCGGCGATCGAGCGGCTGCGCGCGTTCGGGGTGGCGGTGCTGTATCGCACGGTCGAGCAGCTGGATCTGCAACTGGCCGCACAGCCCGAACCCACCCGCCGCTTCGCCCACCCCTCGGTCCGGGCGCTGCACACCCACGTCACGATCCTGCTGCGGCAGATCGTGCCGGACGCCGACTGCGACCTTCTCGCCCAGACCCTGATGGGCTATCTCGACCCCGCGCTGATACACCATCTGACCAGGCAGTGCGGCATGCCGCTGGAGCGCCTGGAGAAGGGATGGACCGACCTGGTCGACCGCGTCACCCGCAGCGGCCCGCCCTGCTGAACCCCGCTCGGCGACGCCCCGCCTGTGGCCTCGGCCACAGGTTCTGCAAAGATGCCGTACGTCATGGTGCAGATACCGAAAACGCCCGCGTCCTCGTCGCCCGCACCGCGCTCCGTGCCCACGAGCGCCGATGTGGCCCGCCTGGCCGGCGTCTCGCGCGCGACCGTCTCCTACGTCCTCAACAACGCCAGCGCCGTACGGATCAGCGAGCCCACCCGCCGCCGCGTCCACGAGGCCGCCAAGGAACTCGGGTATGTGCCGCACGCGGCCGCCCGCAGCCTGCGCGCCGGACACAGCCGCATGGTCCTGATGCCCGCGCCGAGCTTCCCCGTCGGCCCCCTGTACAGCCAGTTCATCAGCGAGCTGCAGTGGGCGCTGGGCCGCCTCGACTACACGGTCGTGCAGTACGGCTCCGTCGGAGTGCACGGCGACGAGGCCGCCCGCGCCTGGGCCGAGCTGCGCCCGGTCGCCGTCCTGGTGCCCGGCCCCGGCACCTTCGGCCCGCAGGGCGTGACGCTGCTCAAGCGCTCCGGCGCCCGGGCCGTCGTCACCCTCGGCGCCCACGCCGTCGAGGGCGCCCACGCCCTGCTGATGGACCACGAGGCCGTCGGCCACTGCGCCGGCAGCCATCTCTTCGACCGCGGCCGGCGCCGCGTCGGCGTCGTCGTACCCGAGGAAGAGGGCCTGGAGTCCTTCTCCCTGCCCCGCCTCGAAGGGGTACGCCGCGCCCTGCACGGCACCGACGCCACCGTCACCGAGCTGCCCCTCGGCTACGAGGAGGAATCCGCCGCGCGCCTCGCCGCCCGCTGGCGCGACCTCGACCTCGACGCCGTGTTCGCGTACAACGACGAGTACGCGATGCTGCTGATGCGCGCTCTGCAGGACGGGGGAGTGCGCGTCCCGGAGGAGACGGCCGTGATCGGCGCCGACGACCTCATGCTGGGCCGGCTGCTCAGGCCCCGGCTGAGCACGGTCCACATCGAGCTGCCGTCCGGCCGCGACCTCGCCGAACTGGTCGACCGCGCGGTCCGCAACCCAAGCGCCGCGCCCGAGACGCACAAGGTGCTGGGAGCCACGGTGGTCCACCGCGACTCCAGCTGAACCCCGGGAGGCGGGCATGCGCACGACGGTCGGCATCATCGGCGGCGGTCCCGCCGGGCTGCTCCTGGCCCGGCTGCTGCACCGCACGGGCATCGACTGTGTCGTCCTTGAGGCCAGGACCCGCGAGTACGTCGAGCACCGTCAGCGCGCCGGAATGCTGGAACAGGGCACCGTCGACGCCCTGCGCGAGGCCGGTGCCGCCGAGCGCCTGAACGCCGAGGGCCTGGTCCACCAGGGCATCGAGCTGCGCTTCGACCGCGAACGCCACCACATCGACTTCCCTGCCCTCACCGGCGGCCGCACCGTCACCATCTACGCCCAGACAGAGATCGTGAAGGACCTCGTCGCCCTCCAACTGGCCGACGGACCACCCCTGTTGTTCGAGGCGGAGGCCCTCGCGATCGAGAAGCCGGAGAGCGCCTCGCCCGTCGTACGCTTCCTGCACGAGGGCCGCGAACAGACGCTGACCTGCGACTGGGTGATCGGCTGCGACGGCTTCCACGGCATCTCCCGCGACACCTTCCCCGCCGCGAGCAGCCGCTCGTACGCGCACGACTACCCGTACTCCTGGCTCGGCATCCTCGCCGACGTGGCACCTTCCTGCGACGAACTGATCTACGCGCGCGGCGAGAACGGCTTCGCCCTGCACAGCATGCGCTCCCCGCACCTCTCCCGCCTCTACCTCCAGGTCCCGAACGACACCGACCCCGACGACTGGCCCGACGACCGCATCTGGGACGAACTCGCCGCCCGCTTCGCCATCGACACCGACTGGACCCTGCACCGCGGCCCCATCACCGCCAAGTCCGTGACCTCGATGCGCAGCTACGTCCACGAACCGATGCGCCACGGCCGGCTGCTGCTGGCCGGCGACGCCGCCCACATCGTGCCGCCGACCGGAGCCAAGGGCCTCAACCTCGCCGTCTCCGACGTCCGTGTCCTCGCCCGCGCCTTCGCCGAGCTGCACCGCACCGGATCCGAGCAACTCCTGGACACCTACTCGGAGATCTGCCTCGCACGGGTGTGGCAGGCGACGCGCTTCTCCTACGACATGACTAGGATGTTGCATGCTCAACCAGATGGGGATGTGTTCGAGAACCGCCTGCAGTTGACACGTCTGCGCCGGATCGCCGCATCCCGCCACGCGGCCGCCGAACTGGCCGCCAACTACACGGGACTTCCGCTCATGACCTGAGTCCCGCCGGTGACGAAACGGAGAGCCGTCATGCCGTTGCTCGACCCGAAGACCTGGCAGTCCCGACCCCTGTCGGGACCGGAGTACGCCGTGACGGAGCCCGCCACCGGGGACACCCTCGCGACCGTCACCCTCGCCTCGGCCGCGGACGTCGGCCCGGCCGCCGAGGCCGCCCGCGCCGCCCAGGCCGAGTGGGCCCGCGTGCCGCACTTCGTCCGCGCCGGCGTCTTGCGCAAGGCAGGCGACCTGTTCGCCGCGCACACCGACGAGCTGCGCGAATGGATCGTCCGCGAGTCCGGCTCCATTCCCGGCAAGGCCGAGTTCGAGCTGCACGTCGCCGCCCAGGAGTGCTACGAGGCCGCCGCCCTCGCCTCCCGCCCGGCCGGACAGATCCTGCCCAGCGAGGCACCCCGGCTGTCGTACACGCGTCGGGTCCCGGTGGGTGTGGTGGGCGTGATCTCCCCGTTCAACGCCCCGCTGATCCTCTCGATCCGCTCGGTCGCCCCGGCACTGGCGCTGGGCAACGCGGTCGTGCTGAAGCCGGACCCGCGCACGGCGGTCTGCGGCGGACTCTCCCTCGCCGCGGTCTTCGCCGAGGCCGGCCTGCCCGAGAACCTGCTGCACGTACTGCCTGGCGGCCCGGACGTCGGCCAGACGCTGGTCGCCGACCCGAAGGTCCCCGTCATCTCCTTCACCGGCTCCACGGCAGCGGGCCGCGCGGTCGGCGAGGCCGCGGGACGCCACCTCAAGCGCGTCCATCTGGAACTCGGCGGCAACTCCGCCCTGGTCGTGCTGGAGGACGCCGACCTCGACGCGGTGATCTCCACGGCCGCCTGGGGCTCGTTCTTCCACCAGGGCCAGATCTGCATGACGACCGGTCGCCACCTGGTGCACCAGTCCCTCTACGAGGAGTACGTCGAGCGCCTCGCCGCCAAGGCCGACTCACTCGCCGTCGGCGACCCGCACCGCGAACAGGTCCACCTCGGGCCCATCATCGACGACGCCCAACTGGCCAAGGTGCACGGCCTGGTCGAGGCCAGCACCTCCCGGGGCGCCAAACTGGCCGCGGGCGGCGCCCACGACCGCCTCTTCTACCGGCCGACCGTCCTCGCGGCCGTCGACGACCAGACCCCCGCCTACGCCGAGGAGGTCTTCGGCCCGGTCGCGCCCGTACGGTCGTTCGCCACCGCCGACGAGGCGGCGGCCCTCGCCTCGGCGGGGGAGTACGGCCTCTCCCTGGGTATCGTCACCCGCGACGCGGCCCGCGGTCTCGACCTGGCCGAGCGCATCCCGACCGGCATCGTCCACATCAACGACCAGACGGTCAACGACGAGGCCGTGGCGCCCTTCGGCGGCGTCGCCGCGTCCGGCACCGGCGCCCGCTTCGGCGGCGAGGCCAACCTGGAGGCCTTCACCGACGTGCGCTGGACGACGGTGCGCGGTGACGTGGCGCCGTATCCGTTCTGATCCGGGCGACTACTGGCCGTTCTGCTCGGCCTGTGTCTGCTGCTCCGCGACCGCCTTGCGGACCTCGTCCATGTCCAGCTTGCGGGCCTGGCCGATGACGTCCGTCAAGGCGGACTCGGGCAGCGCGCCCGGCTGCGCGAACACCGCGACCTGGTCGCGGACGATCATCAGCGTCGGGATCGACTGGATACCGAAGGCCGCGGCCAGCTCCGGCTGCGCCTCGGTGTCGATCTTGCCGAACACCAGGTCCGGGTTGTCCTCGGCCGCCTTCTCGTAGACCGGCGCGAACTGACGGCACGGCCCGCACCACGACGCCCAGAAGTCGATCAGGACGAAGTCGTTGTCCGTGACCGTCTGGTCGAAGTTCTCCTTGGTGAGCTCCACGGTGCTGCTCATGACCTGAAATCCCTCTTCCTGCTGTCGGGGCGAAGCCGTCGGCACAACGCGGCCGGCCGGTCACGTATTCCGCGCCCCTACCCGTGTGGCCTCGGCGCACACCACCCACCAGACTGACCCCATGACGGAAACGGAAACCATCGCGTACGACGTCGTGGTGCTCGGGGCCGGGCCCGTGGGGGAGAATGTCGCCGACCGCACGCGCGCGGCCGGCCTGTCCACCGCGGTCGTGGAGAGCGAGCTGGTCGGCGGCGAGTGTTCGTACTGGGCCTGCATCCCCAGCAAGGCCCTGCTGCGCCCGGTCATCGCCCGCGCGGACGCCCGCCGCGTGCCCGGCCTGCGCCAGTCGGTGCAGGGCCCCCTCGACGCCGCCGCGGTCCTCGCGCACCGCAACTACTACACCTCCGACTGGCACGACGACGGCGCGGCCGGATGGCTGGAAGGCATCGGCGCGGACCTCCACCGCGGCCACGGCCGCCTGACCGGCCCGCGCACGGTGACCGTCACCGGCTCCGACGGCGGGCAGAAGGTGCTCACCGCCCGGCACGCCGTCGCCGTCTGCACCGGCACCGACGCCGTACTGCCCGACCTGCCGGGCCTGGCCGACGTCAAACCGTGGACAAGCAGGAACGCCACCAGCGCGCAGGAGGTGCCCGGCCGTCTGGTCGTGGTCGGCGGGGGAGTGGTCGCCACCGAGATGGCCACCGCCTGGCAGGCCCTCGGCTCCCAGGTCACCGTCCTGGTCCGCGGCAAGGGCCTGCTCAACCGGATGGAGCCGTTCGCCGGCGAACTGGTGGCCGAGGCGCTCACCGAGGCCGGTGCGGACGTCCGCACCGGCACGTCCGTCGAGTCGGTAACCCGCGAGAACGGCACGCTGGTCGTGGTGACCGACCAGGGCGACCGCATCGAGGCCGACGAGATCCTCTTCGCCACCGGCCGCCGCCCGAAGACCGGCGACATCGGCCTGGACACGGTCGGCCTGGAGCCGGGCGGCTGGCTCCCGGTCGACGACAGCCTCCGCGTGACCGGCAGCGACTGGCTGTACGCGGTCGGCGACGTCAACCACCGCGCACTCCTCACCCACCAGGGCAAGTACCAGGCCCGCATCGCCGGTGCCGCCATCGCCGCCCGCGCCTCCGGCGTCCCGCTCCCGGAGTCGGACCCCTGGGGCGCCCACGCCGCCACCGCCGACCACCACGCCGTCCCCCAGGTCGTCTTCACCGATCCGGAGGCGGCCGCCGTCGGCCTCTCCCTCGCCGAGGCGGAACAGGCCGGCCACCGGGTACGGGCCGTGGACGTCGACATGACCTCCGCATCCGGTGCCGGCCTGTACGCCGACGGCTACCGCGGCCGGGCCCGCATGGTCGTGGACCTGAACGAGGAGATCCTGCGCGGAGTCACCTTCGTCGGCCCCGGCGTCGGCGAACTCATCCACTCGGCGACCATCGCGGTCGCAGGCCAGGTCCCGATCAGCAGGCTCTGGCACGCGGTCCCGTCGTTCCCGACGATCAGCGAGGTGTGGCTGCGGCTGCTGGAGGCGTACCGGGACAACTGACGTACGACAGCTGCCGGATGGACTCCTGGGATGTGTTGCCGGCATGTGCCCCTTTGCGCCGTGGGTGCGCCAGTTCGCAGTGACGCCACCAGGGCATTTCAGAGCAGGGACAGGAACAGCAGGCCGATCGGCCGCTGTTGCCGTCACAGGGGGGAGCTGGGGCGATGTCTGGGCTCAGGGTGCTCAAGGAACTGGCCGCCGCGACCGCATTGGTCGTGGCGGCCTGCGTCGCCTCGATTCTGGTCACCGTGTTCCTGGTGCGCGTACCGGGGCTGCAGTCTCCGCAGAGCGGCAACGCGGGCCAGGCGTTCGGGGCGGCCGCCGGTGTGACGTCGATGATCGTGCTCGTCTTCATGGTCCGGACGTTCCATCAGCAACGCCAAGAGACGCAGATGCAGCGGGAGTTGCTCGACGCCCAGCTCAACGAGGTGATGTCGCAGAGCGAGTACGCGCGTATAAACAACGAGTGCGCTCAGCGAATGGCCGAGGCAGCTGTGCGGGAGCAGCATTACGCCCTGTTGAGTGCGGCCATCGAGGATCCCCTGCTTGCCGACGTGTGGCCGGGCTGGGGGACCGATGTCTCTGAGGAGAAGAGGAAGCAGTTCCTCTACGCCAACCTGATCATTTCATTCCAGTACATGGTGTACATGGTCAACTACACATCGGCCGACGAGGTGGAGGCGAGCATGTTCCGGCTGTTCCAGAGTGAGGTGATCAGCGAGTTCTGGGAGCAGTCGCGCCCGATACGCATGGGAGGCACGGCGCCTGGTGGAGCCATGTGGAAGTTCTACGAGACGGCCGAACTGGCCTACCAACAGCACAAGGCGGGCGGGCCAGCAGCCGAGTGAAGCCCTCAAGCTGAAGGAGGCTGCCATCCCGCTGCGAGGGCGACGCCGCGGGGTACCACCACAAGGCGTTCACCCGGCCCTACGCCGGTGCCCGCGGGGAGTTGGTCGTGCAACTCGCCAGGTGCTTCGGAGCCGATGAGGGCCAGGTCGCCGTTCGGCAGCTCGAACACGGCCGGACAAGTGCCTTCGCTGATGCACGACGCGGCGGTTGCCAGCAACTTGATCTGAGTCACGGCGGCCACAGTAGCAGCGCCCGCACCTGCAGAAACGTTCTTCACGGCGGTCACGGGAGATCGAAACCCAGAGCCTGCGCCGCTTCCTCCGGCGTCGCCTGCGTCCACCGCTCCACCATCGCCTGGTTCGACGACAACGAGCGCAGCTCCGCCCTGTCGAGGTACAGAACGCCGTCGAGATGATCGGTCTCGTGCTGCACGATCCGTGCCGGCCAGCCGCTGAACACCTCGTCCACCGGTCGTCCCAACTCGTCCTCGCCCGTGAGCCGCACCTCTGCGTGCCGTGCCACCACCGCCTGCCACCCCGGCACGCTCAGACAACCCTCGAAGAAGGCGGCCCGAGCTGCACCGACGGGCTCGTACGTCGGGTTGACCAGTACCCGGAACGGCTGCGGAAGCCGGCTGCGCGCCAGCCGTACCTCGTCCGGCACCGGCGCCGGATCCTCGATCACCGCGATCCGCAACGGCACACCCACCTGCGGCGCGGCGAGGCCGACGCCCGGTGCCTCGTGCATGGTCACGCGCAGGGCCTCGATGAAGCGGGCCAGCAGAGCGGGATCGAGCTGACCCTCGAAGCGCTCGGTCCCGCGCCTCAGAACCGGGTCGCCCGCCGCGACGATGGGCAACGGGCCACCGACGGCGAGAAGTTCCTCGACCTGCTCGGCAAGGGGCGCGTGGTCACGGGGAGTTGCCATCGGGCCAGGATGTCACGGACTTCGGACTCAGACACCTCACGCTGTGACGCAGGCCACTTGTGTCTCCGGGAACTCGGCGCCCCCTGCCCCCGACTACTGAACCGCTACGCCACACCTCGTCCCCGTCTTCCGGAGAAGCCCGCCCATGTCCAGCGCTCCCTCGACCTCCCCCACTTCCGGCTCCGCTCCGGCGGGGGGACCCCCACCGGACGAGGCCCCGCAACCGGCGGCCGCACCGGCGCCGTCCCCCAGCCGCCTGGCACCGCTGCGCCCCCTGGTGCTGCGACTGCACTTCTACGCGGGCGTGTTCGTCGCACCGTTCCTGTTCATCGCCGCCGTCACCGGCTTTCTGTATGCCGGCGCGTTCCAGGCCGAGAAGCTCGTGTACGCCCACGAGATGACCGTCGCGAAGGTCGGCGACACCAAGCTGCCGATATCCGAGCAGGTCACCGCGGCCCGCAGGGCGCACCCCGAGGGCACGGTCTCGGCGGTACGGCCCTCCCCGGACGCCGACGCCACCACCCGCGTGATGCTGTCCGGCGTCAAGGGCATCGACGCCGACCACTCCCTCGCCGTCTTCGTCGACCCGTACACCGGCAAGGTGCGCGGCGCCCTCGAACAGTACGGCTCGACGGGGGCGTTGCCGCTGCGGACATGGATCGACGAGTTCCACCGGGACCTGCACCTCGGCGACACCGGCCGGCTCTACAGCGAGTTCGCCGCGAGCTGGCTGTGGGTGATCTCCTGCGGTGGCCTGGTGCTGTGGTTCTCCCGCCGCCGGGCGCTGCGCAAGGTGCGCAGCACCAACGGTCGCCGCCGCACGCTCGGTCTGCACGGCACCGTCGGCGTGTGGGCCGCCGCCGGGTTCATCTTCCTGTCCGCGACCGGGCTGACCTGGTCGACCTATGCCGGGGCGAACGTCGACACGCTGCGCACCTCGCTCGGCCAGGCCACCCCGTCGGTCTCGGCGACGGCGGGCGGCGAGCATGCGGGGCACGGCACCTCCGCCGCCACCGGGTCCGGCGAACACGGCGTCGGTCTCGACAAGGTACTGGCGGCTGCCCGGGCCGAGGGCCTGACCGACCCGGTGGAGATCGTGCCCCCCGCCGACGCGAACTCCGCGTACGCCGTCAAGCAGGTGCAGCGCAGCTGGCCCGAGAAGCAGGACTCGGTCGCGGTCGACCCCGCCAGTGGCAAGGTCACCGACGAACTGCGCTTCGCGGACTACCCGTTGCTGGCCAAACTGACCCGCTGGGGCATCGACCTGCACACCGGCATCCTGTTCGGCCTGGTCAACCAGATCGCCCTGATGCTGCTCGCCCTCTCCCTCGTCCTGCTGATCGTCTGGGGCTACCGCATGTGGTGGCAGCGCGGCCGCGGGTCCGCCTTCGGGCGGCCGATCCCACGCGGCGCCTGGCAGCAGGTGCCCCCGCAGATCCTCGTCCCGGCGGTCGCCGCCATCGCCGTCCTCGGATATTTCGTCCCACTGCTCGGTGTTCCGCTGGCCGCCTTCGTCGCTGTGGACGTCCTCCTCGGCGAGGTCGCCCACCGGAAGGGGCGGTCCACACCTGCACCGGCCCGGCCGTGAAGTAGCGCGCCGGCGCAGGGCGGAGACATGGCCGGGGCCCGGTTCCCTGGTGGAACCGGGCCCCGACCGCGCAGCCGTACGGTGTCGCTCAGACCTGCTCGAAGTCGCCCGCGAGCGCCGAGGCGATCCGCATGTGCGACTCGGCCTCCTCGTGCCGCCCCTGCCGCTGGAGCGTGCGGCCGAGCATCAGCCGGGCGTAGTGCTCCACCGGGTCGCGCTCGACGATGACACGCAACTCGCTCTCGGCGCGCCGCAGTTGGGCCGAGTGGTAGTAGGCCCGCGCCAACAGCAGCCGCGGTCCGGTCTGCTCCGGCACCTCCTCGACCAGCCCGCCCAGCACGCGCGCGGCGGCGGCGTAGTCCTTGGCGTCGAAGAACATCTGCGCGCGCTCCCAGCGCTCCGCCGGTGTTCCGTGGTCGTAGTACGTCATCTCCACTCGTGACCTCCTTCGTGCACTCCAACCGAACGAGGTCGTTGAACATTCCACTACGCATGCGGGACGTCGCGCAGGTGCGCTCAGGCCGTCAGCGCGGCCAGCTCTGCGTTGGCGCGCTCGGCCACCAGGGCCAGCACGCGCCCGGCCGCTGCCAGGTCCTCCGCCGGGACACCGGCATAGATCCGGGCGGAGATCGCCGCGGTCTCACTGCTGACTTCGGCGTGGAAAGCCCGTCCGGCATCCGTGGCGTGGACGCCGGTCGCCTCGGTGGCCACCAGCCCCTTGGCGATCAGCTCTTCTATGACGCCCTGCACTTCGGCCGCGTCGACCTTGAGCGCGCCGGAGATCTGTCCGACGAGCTCCGCGCGCTCGAGAGGCCCTTCGGCGGCGAGGGGTCGCAGGGTGATCTGCTGCTGGAAGGCGGCGCCGTGACGGGCCAGTACATGCTCCAGGACGGCGCGGCCGGCGTAGTGGGCCAGGGCGATGACGCGAGGGTCGGCGGGCGGTGCGCTGTTGTATGTGGTGGTGGGTGCCGTGGTGGTCATGACTACTCCTTCTCGCTCTGAGTGTTCTCGCCGAACGGATCAAGAGGCGCATCGAGCAGGGTCGCCAGCTCCCGGGTGAACTCCCGCGTACGGGGGCTGTCGAGGCCGCCGAGCGGCTGCAGCAACTGCTGCAGAAGCCCCTGTACGACCTTGATGGCACGCCCGGTGACCTCGCGGCCCTGCTCGGTGAGGGCCAGTTGCACCGCGCGCGGGTCCTTGGGGTCCCGGGTGCGCTCGATCAGGCCGGCCGCTTCCAGGGCGCGGGCCAGTTTGGACACGTACAGCGGTTCGAGTCCCGTCATGTCGGCGAGGCGGCGCTGGCTGGGGCGCTCGCCGCCGCGCCGCATGCCGTACAGCGAGGCCACCAGCGAGTACTGCGCGTGGGTGAGCCCGAGCGGGGACACCGCCCGGTCGACGGCCACCCGCCACTTCATCGACAGACGCCACACCAGGAAGCCGGGCGTGGCCTTCTCGGAACCTGTACTCATGGCAGATACCATACATGGATATTATATCCATGGCTACTATTTCGGGAGGGTAGGCGAGAACGCCCGGGTGACGGACTGACGGGACGCCCTCGGCCGGGCTAGGTTGGGCGCCATGAGCAATCTTGATCGCGAGCCGGTTCCCGCCGTGTGCGGCGGCCGTGGATTCGTGGTGGCGGAGCCCGTGCGTGAACTCCTCAGTCCTCGCCGCGTCAAGCTCGGCGAGTCGACCGAAGTGCGCCGCCTGCTGCCCAACCTGGGCCGCCGCATGGTCGGCGCCTGGTGCTTCGTCGATCACTACGGCCCCGACGACATCGCCGACGAGCCCGGTATGCAGGTGCCGCCGCACCCGCACATGGGCCTGCAGACGGTCAGCTGGCTGCACGAGGGCGAGGTGCTGCACCGCGACTCAACCGGCAGCCTGCAGACGATCCGCCCCCGCGAACTGGGACTCATGACCTCCGGCAGGGCCATCAGCCACTCCGAGGAGAGCCCTCGGCCGCACGCCCGTTTCCTGCACGGCGCGCAGCTGTGGGTCGCCCTCCCGGACGGTCACCGCCACACCGACCCCCACTTCGAGCACCACGCCGAACTGCCCCGCGTCACGGCCCCCGGCCTCAAGGCCACGCTGATCCTCGGCACCCTCGACGGCGCGACCTCGCCCGGAACGACGTACACCCCGATCGTCGGCGCCGACCTGACTCTCGCCCGAGGCGCGGACGTACGCCTTCCGCTGGAGCCGGACTTCGAGTACGCCGTACTGTCCATGTCCGGTGAGGCCCACGTCGACGGCGTGCCGGTCCTGCCCGGCTCGATGCTCTACCTCGGCTGCGGCCGCACCGAACTCCCGCTGCGGGCCGAGTCGGACGCAGGCCTGATGCTCCTGGGCGGCGAGCCCTTCGAGGAGGAGCTGATCATGTTCTGGAACTGGATCGGACGGACTCAGGAAGAGATCGTCCAGGCTCGTGAGGACTGGATGCAAGGGTCGAGATTCGGGGTGGTGAAGGGGTATGACGGGGATCCGCTGCCTGCCCCCGAACTACCGCCGACGCCTTTGAAGCCGCGAGGAAGGGCGCGTTGACCTGCGGAAATGGCGGATCTAGTGGCGATGGGTGGGTGACGTGTCGTCGGGGCTCCGCGCCCACCCATCGATCACGCGGGGGAGGGTGGCTGGGTCTGTCGCAGGTCCGATGTGTGGTGACGAGTTATTCCAGGGTCTGATCGTCTGTGGGCAGCTGTGGCAGGACTCTTGCTAACCCGATGCCACCTTTGCCGACACTTCGTCAGCTGGTCTTGGGGGGCCCATGCCGCAGCTTCGTTGCTCGCAGTGGTGTTTCCGAGTTGGGCCATGGCTGGGTGGATGTTGACCCGGCAGTCACTTCGGTCGCACGTTGGCGGGGGAGTTCGGTGCTCTACCTGGCGCCTTGTGGAAGGTCGACAAGTCTCGGGCGCGATAGGTGCCGCCGCTGGGAGTCCCAAGGAGATCGCTGTGCTCGGGCACCCGCAATGGGCGGCACTGGAGCCGTTGTCACCTGAGGGCACGAAGGTGGGTCGGCCGCCTGTTCGACAGGGGTGCCGAGCAGGATGCGGCGCGTCGGCACTTCGAGCTTCTTGCCGGTCAGGGTGGTCGGGACGGCCGGGACCTGGATGATGCGATCCGGTACGTGCCGGGGGCTGTACTCGCGGCGAAGCCGGTCCCGGATCGTCTGCTGGAGGCCGGCATCGAGCGTGACGCCGTCGGTCAGGGCGACGAACAGCGGCATGAAGAACTTCTCGTCCGGCAGGTCGAGGCTGACCACCAGGGCTCCCGCGACCTGGTCGAGGGCTTCGACGACCCGGTAGATCTCCGCGGTGCCGATGCGCACGCCCTGCCGGTTGAGCGTGGCGTCGGCGCGGCCGAGGACGAAGCAGCCGCCGCGCGCGTTGACCTTGAAGAAGTCGCCGTGGCGCCAGACGCCCGGGAAGTCCTCGAAGTACGTACGGCGGTACCGCTCGTCCCCGTCCGGGCCCCAGAACGTGACCGGCATGGACGGCAGCGGCTGAGTGATCACCAGCGCGCCGACCTCGTCCACGACCTGGAGACCGTGCTCGTCGTAGGCGTACGCGGCGACCCCCAGCGAGCGGGCCTGCATCTCACCGGCGTACACGGGCAGGGTGGGCACCCCGCCGACGAGGCCGGTGCAGCAGTCGGTGCCGCCGCTGCCGGTGGCGATCCACAGGTCCGCCTTGACGTTGCCGTAGAACCAGGCCGTGCACTGGGGCGACACCGGTGAGTCGGCGGGGTACGGCCCGTTCGGTGCCGTACCGCCCTTCCGTGATGGGTCAGACGGCGGGTTCGGCGGCCGGCGCGGCCGCGGTTGCCTCCGCCTGTGCCGCGGCGGCCCGGCCGGGCAGGGTGAGCACGGCCAGGAATCCGGCGACCGCCACGGCGGCGAAGAAGTAGAAGCCCCAGGGGTGGCCGATGCCTGCCGCCACGAGGGCACCGGTGATCGTCGGGCCGACGATGGAGCCGATACGGCCGATGCCCGAGGCCGAGCCGAGGGCGGTGCTGCGGACCGAGGCCGGATAGAAGTTCGTCACGTACGCGTAGATCAGCACCTGGGCGGAGAAGACGAACACGCCGGTGAGGAAGACGACGGTGTCGAGGAGCAGGTTGCTGTGCATCCTGATGCTGAGGCAGGCCAGCATGGCCACCGATATCGCGAACCAGCCGAGCGTGGTGGGCTTGATGCCGCGCCGGTCGGCCACGAAGCCGCCCAGCAGCAGGCCGGCGACCCCGCCGACGTTGAGGATGAGCAGTTGGGTGACCGCCGTGGGGATGGGGTAGCCGGCCTCGTTCATGAGCTTGGGCAGCCAGGTGTTGAGGCCGTAGACCAGGAGCGGGCCCATGAAGGATGCGACCCAGATGCCGATGCCGGCGCGGAGGTAGGCCGGCTTGAGGAGTTCGCTGAATGCGACGCGCTGGGAGGCGGGCGCTTCCTTGGCGCGGACGAACGCTTCCGACTCGGGCAGGCGGAACCACTGGATGACCGCGATGACGAGTCCGGCGATGCCGAGGACGTAGAAGAGGACCTGCCAGTTGTCGGTGACCTGCAGGGCCAGCAGGGACGTGATCACGGCACCGGTGTGGTAGCCGGTCATGGTCAGGGTGCTGGCGCGAGCCCGGCGTGCGGCGGGCATGTGCTCGGCCATCATGGTCAGCGACGCCGGCATGCAGGCGCCGAGACCGATACCGGCGACCAGCCTGAGCGCGGCGAACATCCCGACGGAGGTGGCCTGGGGCAACAGGAGGGTGAAGACGGAGAACTCCACCACCGAGCCGATGAGCAGCAGGCGTCGTCCGAAGCGGTCGGCGAGCGGGCCGACCAGGACGGCGCCGATGGCGACGCCTACGAGGGAAAGCGTGGCGACCGTGGTGGCGTCCTCGGCCGTCATGCCCAGGTGATGGGTCTTGAGCAGGGTGGGGATGATGGCGCCGAGGACGACGAGGTCGTACCCCTCGAGCATGACGGTGATCCAGCACAGGACCACGGTCCAGACGTTGCGGTCGGACGTGCCTGTTCTCGAGGCGGCGTCGGTGGTGTTGGGTGAGGTGATGGGTGTCATGGCTGCGTTCCCTTTGTAGCGGCTACGGGGACGGGATGGAGACGGGGGGCGGGGATCAGAACGGGTAGTCGGCGATGTCCGGGCGGACGGTGACCCACTGGGCCTCGGTGAAGGCCTCGACGTTGGCGGCGGCTCCACCGAAGCGGGAGCCGGTGCCGGAGGCCTTGACTCCGCCGAACGGGGCGTTGGGCTCGTCGCTGACGGTCTGCTCGTTGATGTGGACCTTGCCGGAGTCGATCTGGTCGGCGAGCTTCATCGCCGTACCGACGTCGCCGAGGATGCCGACGGACAGGCCGTACTCGCAGTCGTTGACGATCCGCGCGGCTTCCTCGAGCGTGGAGAAGCCGATGACGGGTGCGACGGGGCCGAAGATCTCCTCGCGCCACGCCCGCATGTCGGTGGTGAGGCCGGTCAGGACGGTGGCCGGGTAGCAGGCGCCGTCGATCTCGCCGCCCGCGGCCAGCGTCGCGCCCGCCGCGACGCTGTCGGTGACGATGCCGTGCACCCGCTCCAGCTGCCGCCGGTCGATGATCGGGCCGAGCGCCACGTCCTCGCGGGCGGGGTCCCCGACGGGCAGTGCCCGGGCCTTCGAGGCCAGCGCGGCGCTGTACTCGTCGAGCAGCGACTCGTGCACGATGTGGCGGCCGGTGGTCATGCAGATCTGCCCCTGATGCAGATACGAGCCGAACGCACCGGCGGAGGCCGCCTTCTGCACGTCCGCGCCCGGCAGCACCACCAGCGCGTTGTTGCCGCCGAGTTCGAGGTGGGCGCGCTTGAGCAGCCGGCCCGCCTGCTCACCGATCGCGCGGCCGACCGGAGTGGAGCCGGTGAAGGAGATGACCCGTACCTCGGGTGCTTCGACGACCGCCTGGCCGACCTCGCTGTCGCCCGGCAGCAGGTGCAGCAGTCCGGAGGGCAGCCCGGCCTCCTCGAAGATCCGGGCGATGACCACGCCACCGCTCACCGCCGTCCGCGGATCGGGCTTCAGCAGGACCGCGTTGCCGAGCGCCAGCGCGGGTGCCACCGAACGCAGGCCGAGCGCGAGCGGGAAGTTGAACGGCGCGATCACGCTCACGACGCCGGCGGGGCGGCGCCGGGCCAACGACCAACGGGCCTCCTCGGACGTCAGTACTTCTCCCTGGGGGTGCGTGGGCAGTGCCGCGCACTCGAATGACTCGCCGATCGCCAGCTGCACCTCGAACGCCGCTTTGGCCCGTACCGAGCCCGCCTCGCGTATCAGCCAGTCCTCGATCTCGGCGGCGTGCTCGGTGAACAACTCGCCCGCGCGGCGCAGTACAGCCGCCCGCTGCTGCGGGGGAGTTGCCGCCCAGGACCGCTGCGCCTCGGCGGCCCGGGTGGCGGCGCGGCGCACGTCCTCGGGCGTGGCCAGGCCGGCGGTGCCGAGCAGCGCGCCGGTCGCCGGCTCGGTGACCTGGAGCTCGCGGGTGGCGTCCTGCCAGCCGTCGCTGAGGAATTTCTTGCTCCAGACGTCGTTGTCCAGGAGGGTCATCGTTCTTCCTTCCGTTACCTGAGGGGGATGACTTCTGCGAGGTGTGTTCGTGGGGTGGGCATCGTGGTCAGGACGGTGTCGTGAGCGCTGTGTCGACCTGGACGAGCCGGGGTCCGTCCGGTCGCCGGGACAGCACCGCCCGTAGTTCGTCCACGCTCTCGACGTGCTGGGCGGACACGCCGTAGCCCTCCGCGATGCGGGTGAAGTCCAGGCCCGGGATGTCCATGCCCGGTGCGTCCGGGACTCCCAGCAGGCCGCTGAACCAGCGCAGCGCGCCGTAGGTTCCGTTGCGCAGCAGCACCACGGTCACGGGCAGGCGGTGCTGGGCGGCCGTCCACAGGGCGGTGATGCCGTAGTTGGCCGAGCCGTCCCCGATCACGCCGACGACCGGCCGGTCGGGCTGGGCCATGGCGACCCCGACGGCGCCGGGCAGGCCGAAGCCGAGTCCGCCCGCTGCCGGGAAGTAGTAGGAGCCGGGGCGCCGCAGGTCCATCTGCCGCCACCACGAGGAGTTCGTCGAGGTCGACTCCACCACGTACGCCGTGTCGTCGGGCAGTTCGTCACGGAGGGAGGCGAAGACCTCCTCGGGATGCAGCCGCGTCCCCTGTCCGGTGGCCGGCGCGGGGACGGGCCGGTAGTCGCCCGTCGGCTCCGTCGCCTCGCCGAGCTCCTTGAGCAGCAGGTCGATGACGGCGGCCGGGTCGGCGACCAGAGCCTCGCCCATCGGCGCGCGGGCGGCGGCGGAGGCGTCCTCCGTGACCTGGATCAACCGAGTGTCCTCGGGCAGATACCGGCCGGGCAGGTACTCGTGATAGCGGAAGACCGGTGCCCCGAGCACCAGCACGAGGTCGTGACCCTCGAAAGCCCGGGAGACGGGTTCGATCCCCGCCGGCAGCACCCCGCGGAACTGCGGGTGGCGGTTGGGGAAGGGCAGCCGGAACAGCGACGGCGCCGCCCACACCGGAGCGCCGAGCCGCTCTGCCAGCCGCACCGCGTCGTCGAAGAGACCGGCGGAGTCGATGTCACCGCCCAGCACCAGCGCGGGCCTGCGCGCGGCGGTCATCGCATCGGCCAGCCGACGCCCCTGCTCCGTGCCGGGCACTGCGGCGCGGTGCACCTGCCAGTCCAGTACGGCCGATGCGTTCTCGCCCGCGTCCACCGCCCAGTCGTCATAGGGGACGGAGAGGTAGGTGGGTCGGCGCTGCAACCGCGCCTCGAAGACGGCCTGGGCGAGGGCCCGGGGCACGTCCTGGGCGCAGGCCGGTTCGGCGGCCCAGCCGACGAGCGGCTTCATCAGGGACGGGGCGTCGACGTTGGAGAGGTTGGCCTCCGGTCCGATGGCCGGCCGCACCTGCTGGCCGGCCACGACGACCAGCGGAGTGCGCGAGGCCACGGCGTTGGTGAGCGCGCCCATCGCGTTGCCGGAACCGGACGCGGCATGCAGGTTGACGAGCACCGGACGCCCCGTGGCCTGTGCGTAGCCGTCCGCCATGCCCACCACGGCGCCCTCGTGCAGCCCCAGGACGTACCGGAAGCGCTCCGGCAGGTCGGCGAGGAAGGGCAGCTCGTTGGAGCCGGGATTGCCGAAGACGGTGGTGAGCTCCTGGCGTTGGAGGAACTCATGGCAGACACTGCGCACGGAGGGCACAGACGTTCCTTTCGCAGCGACGTCGAAGTGACGCAGGCCACGCTAGGCACCGCACGACATTCGGACCAATAGATGTTGGCGGGATGCGATATAGACTCGCTCGATATGAGCAGCTTCGATCTCAATCTCGCCCGCGTCTTCGTGCTGCTCTACGAGACCGGCAGCGTCACGGCGACGGCGGAGACGCTGCACGTCACCCAGCCCACGGTGAGCTACAGCCTGGCCAAGTTGCGCCGGCACTTCGACGACGAGCTCTTCCGGCGCACCGGCCGCGGCCTGACCCCGACCGCCGGCGCCCAGCGCCTCTACGAGCCCTTGCAGCGCGCGCTGGCCGGCATGGACGCCGTGATCCGCCAGGACAACGACTTCGACCTGACCGCCATGTCAGGGCGTTTCACCGTCGCCCTCTCCGACCTGGGCCAGGCCACCCTGCTGCCCCGGCTGGTCGCGGCGGCCCGCGAGCGGGCTCCCGGTGTGTCCTTCACCGTCCGCCCGTTGGACGTGGACGCCGTCGAGAGCCAGCTGCGCCGCGGTGAAGTCGACGCCTTCGTCGCCACGCCGGTCCTCACGTCCCACCGCACCGTCCGCATCCCGCTCTTCCACGAGCGTTACGTCGGTGTGGTCGCCTCCGACCATCCCCGCATTCGCGGCGCCTCCGTCACGCTGGCGGACCTCGCGGCCGAGCACCACGCGACGGTGTACGGCCCCCACGGCCACGTCCTGCCCCGCTCGCTCCTTGCCACGCACGGCCTCCTGGAGCGCGTCGCCGTGGACGCGACCCGCTTCACGGTGCTGCCCTACCTGCTGGAACACACCGACCTCATCGCGATCGTCCCCGAGTACGCCGGTGAGGTGTTCACCGCCTCCCACCGCCTCCGCCTCGTGAGTCTCCCGTTCGACACGGAACCGATCGAAGTGGCGCTCTACGCCCGGCACGAGGCATCACGCAGTCCGTCCCAGCGGTGGCTGGTGCAGTTCATGGCTGATGTTCTGGGGGAGCTGGTCAGCCCTGCACAGCTGCCGCCGAGTGCGGGCTGAGCGATCGGCCGCGCTCTCGCATGCGCAAAACGCGCCGGTCGTGCCTTGCCGGGCGGCCTGGTCGGCGGCGGACGGCCCGGTAGGCCGGAAGAACAGCTGGCAGCTCGCCGAGCACGCGGGCCATGCCACCCCGTACGGCTTGCAGCGGCTGCTGTCGTGGTGTCAGTGGGATCCAGACGAGATCCGTGATGACCTGCAGGAATACGTCGCCGATCGGCTCGGCCGGCCTGACGGTGTCCTGATCGTGGACGACACCGGCTTCCTGAAGAAAGGCACGGTCTCAGCCGGAGTGCAGCGCCAATACCCAGCGCCAATACTCGGGACAGCCGGCCGCACAGAGATCCCCCAGAGGGGGTACCCCCAGCCATATCGGCGTGTTCGCCGCCTACGCCTCGGCCAAGGGGGCGGGCTCTGGTGGAGCGGGAGCTGCATCTGCCCAGGTCCTGGATCGATGACCCGGATCGGGGCCGCACGGCGAGAATTCCTGAGGACAGGTCCTTTGCGACGAAGCCCGAACGTTCGGCGAGCGTGCCCTGCGGCACGAGTTCCACTTCCAGTTCGCCGGACAGGCATAGGCGGGCGAACTCCTTGTTCTCGCCCACGTAGGAGCCGGTGAGGCGGGCGATCCGGTCCGCGGCGAGCAGGACACCGAGGCCGCGGCCGTCCGCGCCGCAGTTGTTGGAGACGCCCCGCAGCTCGCCCGCGCCTTGTGCGTGGAGGGCGCGGATGAGGACGTCGCGGACTTTGTTCGCGTGCGGCTTTTGCTTGCGGTGGTGGGCGATGCGCGCTTCGTGAGGCAGGTCGACACCGGTCAGACCCGCGTGCGCAGGGGCCCGAGTTGTAGGTGATCGCGTCGGCGAATGCCTGGGGCAGGTCGAAGGGCTGGCCGGTGGTGTCGGCGTAGGCGCGGTGCAGGTCGAGGACGATGCGTTTCGCGTCGGGCAGGTCGGCGAAGGAGCCGAGGCGGCAGGTGCGCGCCACTTGCAGGGGTGTGAGGCCGTCGCGCAGGTGGTCTCCCTCACCGGTCGCGAGCGGGCTGGAGTTGTCCAGAAGTTTGGGCTGGAGGCCGGGCATTTCCCTTCGCATCCCGCGACCTGGCTGAAGGTGCAACTAGCACAGTTCGCGCGGCCAACAGTGTGCAGCCCGACATTGAGTGTCGCCCGTCGCCGATCGATGATGTGTGAGCCGGTGCTGGTCGGAGGCTCTCGCGGCCACGCCCCGCGATCGGACAAGGCGAACCCCGACAGGAGTCAAAGGTGACTGGTGTGCCAAGGTCTCGGGCGGAAGTAGTGCGATTCACGTCCGGCGACGGCGAGTGCGAAGCGTCGATCTTCCGTCCCGTCGCCTCCGGCGATCAGGCGCTCCTGCCGATCGTCGTGCTCGCGCACGGGCTGGCAGGAGTCAAGAGCCTCCGGCTCGACACCTATGCCGAGAGGTTCGCACAACGCGGCTACCTGGCGATGACGTTCGACTACCGCCACTTCGGTGCGAGCACGGGCGAGCCGCGAGAGTTCGTCGACCTCCGGCTGGAGCTGGAGGACTGGCGCAACGCAGTGGCCTTCGCCCGGACCATTGACGGCGCCGACCCCGAGCGCGTGATCCTCTGGGGCACCTCCTTCGGCGGTGGACACGTGATGGCCACGGCAGCGGACGACCACCGGGTCGTCGCGGTGATCGCGCAGTGCCCCTTCTCCGACGGACTGGCCACCATGAGATCGACGCCTCCGAAGACGGGGCTGCGCCTGATGAGCGCCGCGGTGAGGGACCGGGTGGGTGCGATGCTCGGCCGTCCACCGATGCGCATGGCGATCGTCGGAGCCCCGGGTGAGATGGCGGTGATGACGTCCCCGGATTCCCTCGTGGGCTTCCGTGCCATCTACGAGGCCGCCGGAGTGCCCTTCGAGATCCCCCGGATCCCGGCTCGGGTCATGCTCCAGGTTCCTGGCTACCGCCCCGGTCGTCGCGCGGTCGACGTGACGTCGCCGCTGCTGATCTCGCTGTGCGAACGGGACGTGGTGACCCCCGCCAGGCAGACCGAGGAGCTGGCCCGCCGTGCGCCGCGCGGCGAGATCAAGCGCTACGACGCCAGCCACTTCGACATCTACGTGGGTGACTTGTTCGAGACGGTGGTCGCCGACCAGATCGAGTTCATCGAACGCCACGTGCCCATCGGCACCACCGCACCGCGCTGACGAAGAGTCAGAAGGCGGCCGCCTCGACGAACGACCGGCTCGGCGGACTCCTGTGGTCGCGCAGCGAAGATCCCCAGCGCTCGGTGCTGCTGCGCAATGCCGTGGCACCCGGGGCGTTCGATCGCCACGCCGACGGTGGCACGGCTCTGCGCGGGCGAACGGGTCTTCCTCATGGCTCCTCAGCCGCCCCAGCGGTACGGAACTCCTGAAGAGGTGGCGGTCGGATCCGTCGTCGATCAGGCCGGCACGAGTGACGGCGAGCCACGTCGACTGGCGCCCACCGTGTACATCCTCAAGCGACAGGCTCCAAGCACAGCCTGTCGCGTTCAGACAGTGCACTGTGCACAGCCCGGAGTAGGGTGCGGGCATGACTTCTGCCAAGCTCGGGGCCGACGCAGAGGAGCTCATCCGCAGCGTCTCGAAAGCGATACTCGCTGATCCGAACCTGCTGACACCGATCCAGGAGGCCGTCATCGGTGCGACCGGCCGTCCGTTCGCGTCGAACCCGTCCGTCATCGAAGCGATCGGCGAGGCGACCCGGGAGAACACACTGCACTGGACCCGGTCGATGCTGGAGAACCCTGGCGAGTGCGTCGCACCCCACCTGAGCGCTCAGGTCATCGGCGTCGCGCGAGAAGGGTTCCGATGGGGTGATGAGAACAACCTTCGCACGGCCTACCGTGCCGGCGAGGAGGCCATGTGGTCCCTCTGGCTGAAGCTCGCCTTCTCGTTGTGCCATGACCCCGAGACCCTCCAGCCGGCCCTGGATCGCGCGTACAGTTCGCTCGCTCGGTGGATCGAGAGCACCAGCGGTGCGTTGCTGGACCTCCTGGAGAAGGAGCGCGGTGCGCTGTCGGGTGACGAACAGGTTCGACGGCTCGAACTGGTCAATCTGCTCCTCGGAGGAGCCGCCCCGACGGACAAGATGGAGCGGGACCTCGCCTATCCCCTTGCGGCGTCGCACATGAGCGTCATCGTCTCAACACCGCTGCGGCTGGCCGACCGCGCCAGCCTGGTACAGGCCGCGAACATCGTCTGCCGGCTCACCGAGTCGGCGAGCCAACTCCTCGTCCACGCCAGCGCGTCCGCACTGTGGCTTTGGGTGACCCCACGCATCCGCATGACCCCCGACGATCTCGCCACCACGCCCCTTCCTGACGTGAGACTTGCCGTCGGCCCGGTCGACAAGGGCGTGGACGGGTTCAGACGCAGCCACCATGGCGCATTGGAAGTCCAGCGTCTGGTCCACGACCACGGAACGCACCGGATCGCCTTCTACGAGGACGTCGCGGCCGTGCTCCTCGTAGCCGGCGAAGCGGCGCGCTTGCGCGAGTTCATCCACGCGACACTCGGCCCTCTGGCCACCGGGCATGCGGAGCTTCGAGAAACACTGCGGGTCTTCGTCCGCGAACGCTACAACGCCACGAGAACGGCACGCCTTCTCCACACCCACCGCAACACGGTCCTCCAGCGCATTCGCCGTGCCGAACAGCTCCTCCCCACGACGCTCGACCGGCAAGGGGCCAACGTGAGCCTCGCACTGGACGCCATGCACTGGCTCAACGTGCATCTCGACTGACGCCCAGGCCCGCCCGGCAGATGCCGACAGCCGCCGAAGGCCCGCCACCCGGGCACGACCGGCCGACCGCCAGGTTGACGGCGCATCTTGACGAGCCCCTGGGGCAATCCGGCGACCAACGGGGTCGACCAGTCGCGGCGAACAGGTGGCTCCGGGGACGAACATGAGCAGCGGTACCCAGGACTGCTGGGTACCGGTCCCGGCCGGCACGGACAGACGGGCTGTGCGACGAAGTGGCCCACGTAGGCGGTCAGGGACATGGTGCCGACGGCGATCACGGGTTTGGCCAGGCGGCCCGGTCGCGGCGGGCGGTCCATCGTCACCTCGTACCGACGGTCACGGGGATCGCGACTCCGATGTTGCCGATGATGTCGAACGTGGTGCCGCTGTGGGGCCCGGCGGCCAGAAGCGATGACGTCGGTATATGGGGGAACGACCCGCTGTGAGAGGTACCGACTAGCTGCCCCGGGGGCATCGATCCGGAGCCTCCGGACGAGCCACCCGCGCTCACCGGAGCCGCCCGTGCCGGTGGGCCCGGCACGGGCGGCTGAGGTGTCGTACGCGGTGGTGCGTCAGCGCACGTCGAACCGGTCTATGACCAGCCAGCTGCCTCCCGTCTTGGTGAGGGTGAGGGTGTGCCGTCCGAGGGGCAGGCCGCTGACGGAGTACACGGTCTGCTGGGCCTGGCGGCTCGCGGAGGATGCGTTGAGGCTGCTCTGGGAGGCTCCGTCGAGGGAGACGGCGATGGTGCCCTCGTCGGAGTTGGTCTCGGTGACGAGGCTGATCCCCGTACCGGTGAAGGTGACGGTGACCGAGTCGCCGTTGGCCGTGGTGGCGTGGACGTCGTCCTTGTAGTCGCCGAAGCCGCGGTTGGCGTAGTAGCGCCAGGAGGCACCGGTGTAGGTGATGGAGGAGTTGGTGTCGTTGTGGACGCCGGTGACCTTGAAGCCGTCCAGGGTGGCCCAGGTGCCGCTGCGCTTGACGAACTGGACGGTGTGGCTGCCGGTGCTCAGTCCGCCGGTGCTGTAGATGACCGCCTGGGCCTGGCGGGTGGTGGCGTTGGTGTCGACCAGGCCCTTGGAGGTGCCGTCGATGAAGATCTCGACCTGTCCCTGGTCGGTGTTCTTCTCGCCGATGACCGAGACAGCGGTGCCGGTGAACGTCAGTGAGGCGGTGTCTCCGTTGGTCTTCGTGGCGTGTACCGCGTCCTCGTAGTCGCCCACTCCGCGGTTGCCGTTCGCCGTCCAACTGCCGGTGTAGGAGATCGCGGTGTCGTCGTCGTCGATCCAGCCGGTCAGCGGCTGGTGCGCGGCGTCGGGGCCGGCGGCCGCGATGATGTCCTGGGCGGCCGAGGGCCAGGCGCCGCCGGAGACGATCGTGGCCTGGTTGAAGGTGATGTTGGTGCCGCTGTTCTTGTAGTTGGTGCTGTCGGAGTAGTTGTCATGGATGTTGATGTCGTGGATGGTCGGCGTCCACATGCCGATCCAGTAGAGGGGGTTGATGCGGATGACGTTGTCGTGGGTGTTCCAGTACGAGCTCCCCTCGTCCTGGTACAGCATGACGTTGGTGTGGTTGCCGACCTCGACGAGGTTGCCCGCGAGCACGGACGTGGTGGAGCCGTCGCCATTGCCCTGGCCGCCGTTGGTGTAGATGGGGCCGCCGTCGTGGAGGATGTTCATCACGTCGTGCACGTGGTTGTTCAGGACCTGGTTGCCGCCGGCGTAGATGGTGCCGTGTGCGCAGGTGCGCAGGCCCTGGGCGGACTGCATGGAGCACGGTGAGGCGTAGCCCCAGCCCCAGCCGACCGACATGCCGGAGTAGGGGGTGTGGCCGATGTCGTTGTGGGAGATGGTCAGGTTCCGGGTGTAGCCGGCCCAGATGCCGACCGCGTCGGAGTAGTCCTGGCCGACGTCGGAGATCCAGTTCTGGGAGACGGTGTCGCCCGTGGTCATGCGGCCGGTGTCAGTGAGGTAGTAGTCGTCCACCTCGCCCACGGAGACGCCGCCGCCGGACGTGTCGTGGATGTAGCTGCCGGTGATCGTGGAGTCCTGGGTGCCGTCGGCGAGGTCGATGCCGGTGCCGCCGGTGTGGGTGATCTCGTCGCCGGTGAAGGTGATGTCCGAGCCTCGGTGGACCTGGACGGCGGCGGGTATCCGGACGGGGGCGTGGTCGTTTCCGGGATCCCACAGCACGCCGGCCTGGTTGTCGATGTAGCCGGCCGTGGAGGGCAGCGTCCAGGTGGTGTAGGCGAAGGTCAGGCCCTGGAAGGTGATGTCGTGCGCGGGCGCGATCGCGTCCGGCACCACGGTGAAGCCGTCCAGGAGCATGGACGTCCCGCCGGTCTTGACCAGCTTGATGGTGTGCCGGCCCTTGGTGAGGCCGCTGACGGAGGCGACGACCTGCTGGGCGAGCCGGGAGGAACCGGCGGCCGTCAGGCTCTGCGTCTTCGTGCCGTCGACGTAGACGTCGAAGGTCCCCTCGTCGCTGTTGGTCTCCGAGAGCACGTCGATCCCGGTGCCGGTGAAGGTGTAGCTCACCGAGTCGCCGTTGGTCGTGGTGGCGTGCACGTCGTTGTAGAGGTCACCGAAGTTGCGCCCGCTGGAGGAGCTCCAGGAGCCGGTGTACGTGACGGCCGGGTCCGTGTCGTTGACCGGGGCGAGGTGTCCGGGCGTGCCCTTCACATTCAGCAGCGTTTCCGTGGTGGGCAGTTCCACGTCGGCGGTGCTGAGGTCCTCACCGCTGCGCGGCTTGTAGTACAGGAAGCCCGCCGAGCTGTCGAGGTAGAACTCGCCCGGGGCGTCGAGCAGTTGGTAGGCGTTCTCCACGTAGCTGATCGCGTTGAGCTTGGGCAGCCCGGCGCCGTTGAAGGGGAAGCCCCGGTTGGGCACCGAGGTGTTGTTGTTCGTGAAGCAGGTCGGGTCGACGTTGAGGCTGGACCCGCCGCCGCCGGGCGCGGTGATGCTCGCCAGCGGGCAGCGCATCTGCTTCCAGGAGTTGTTGTTCACGACCTCCACGGAGGAGGCGTTGGTGAACGACGTGTAGGAGGAGTCGCCGGTGGTGAAGCTGGACCCGGAGAGGGTGAACCCCGAGGGGTTCAGCGGACCGCGTGCACGCTGGGCCCGCACTCCGTCGACGAAGAGCTGCCTGCTCTGCGTGCCGGCCGGCACGGCGGCGCGGTAGATGCTCTTGCCGCTGTCGTACAGGGAGAACCCGCTGATCTTCGCCGCCCCGCTGAGGACGGGCTTCTCGCCCGGGTAGGCGGCGTAGACCACCTTGAAGCCGTTGCGCCCGGAGTCGGACGCACCCAGGGCGAACGCCTGGGACAAGCGGTAGGTACCGCCACGCAGAAAGACGTCGATGTCGGCGGCCATGGCAGGGGCGAGGCCCGCCACCTTGCTCCTGGCACCGTCCAGGCTGCACGGCGCACTCAGCGAGCAGGTGCTGCCGGACCCGGAGGGTGAGGCATACAGCACGGTCGGCGTGGCGGCGTACGCCGGGCCGGCCGAGGACAGAGCGGCGCAGATGATCGCGCCGACCGTCCCCAGCACACCGTAGAGGCCGGTGGCTCTGGAACGGAACATAGGGGTGCTCCTTCGGGAATGGCCGGAACGCCCGGCGGACGCGGACCTCGTCGTCTTGAGGACCGTGACTGTCAGCCCGCCGGACATCGTCCAGTGGAGGGGGGCGGTGGCCCTCACCAGGGAGCGCCTGCTGGTGAGCGCAGACATCATGCGGCTCCAGGACACGTGAAGGACACAAGGAGTGTCGGCAACTACTGTTTGTCCACAGCACAGACCAGGCGGCGGGTACGCGGCTCGCGTCCGCTTAAGGCCAGAGCTACTCACTCGGACATCGGATGTATTAAGAGGCACATCTCCATGTCCTGTCTAGAGTCAGCGAAAAAATCATGCAAAGAACGAGGAAGAGCCCCAACTCGCAACCTGCCAAGCGAACTCGATGCACCGAATAGATGGGATCTATCGCGGCCCTGTGTGCGCAGAAAACAGCACGGAGCGCAGCGCGGCCATCCGGCCGGGCGCGTTCCGTGCTGTCCCGTCTCCGGCGGCTACGCGCCCTCCAGCACGACGATGTCGAGGGTCCTGGGCCCGTGCACGCCCTCCACCCGCTCCAGCTCGATGTCGCTGGTCGCCGAGGGGCCTGAGATCAGCGTCAGCGGCCGCGACGGGGCGAGGCGGTGCAGCGCGCCGCGGCGGCCGTACGCCGCGCGCTCGCCCGTACCGGAGCACGCTCCCTGGTGGTGCCGTCCGGGCTTGACGACGACCTGGTCCCGGCGGGCCCTGGTCGCTGCTGGCGGACGTCCCGCCGCTGACCGTCGGACATCTCGACGCTGCCGACGCCGTCCTCACCACGGTCGCCGCGGCCATCGCCGTCACCGGCACCGTGGCCCTCGACCACGGTCAGGGCCAGGGGCGGCGGGCTCTGACGCTGCTCCCGGACCAGCACATCTGCCTGGTCCGGGCCGATCAGATCGCACCCGACGTGCCCGAGGATGATGTTGACGGGCAGCTTGTCCAGCTCCGCGATCATCGCCGGGTAGTCCGCGACGTCCAGCAGATGGAAGAGGTCGATACCGCTTCGCCAGATCGTCCACTCGCTCACGCCTGCGGCGCTCGGGCGGCTGCCTCCGGGAGCAGTTCGGTCAGCCCGTCCTGTTCGAGGAGGGTGTAACGGCCGGCGGGCAACACCACGTCGATGTCGGTCTCGCGCACGAACCGGGCGGGCAGCGCGGACTGGTTCATCCCGACGCCGATCGCGCCGATCACACCTTCGTCGCGCAGCCGCTCCAGTGCCGGGTAGGCCTCGCGCAGGGCCTGCTCGGCGTGGTCGTCCGCGCCACCGCGGGCCTGCCACAGCGCGCCCAGCTATGGGGATCGGTGGCGTGCGGCGGCGGTGGCTGTTCACGGTGCGCGCGGCGACCACGGAGAGATGATGTCCTGGCGGGTGGTGCGGTGTAGTCGAGCCACCTTGGTGATGCCGCAGATCGCGGCGGTGATCCGCTCGGCAGCCGGGAACTTTGTGGGTCATGCCGCTGTGACCAGGCGGCCGGCCGCACAGGAAGCTCCACGGTGCGGCCCGGCTACAGGCTCTGTGTCAGCGCGCCGTCCACATGCTTACACCACGCCGTGGGGCACGACGGGGGACGGTGCCGTCCGGTGCAGATGAAGTCTGGTTGCGTCCCATGGCCGCACCGGATCGGAGGCGAAACGCGAGGGCGGGGCTCGGTGAAAGACGCTGGGAGTCTTCTCAGACGTCGCTGAGGCGCAGGCCGGCGTGGGCCTTGTACCGGCGGTTCACCGAGATCAGGTTGGCAACCAGTGACTCCACTTGGTGGGCGTTGCGCAGTCGTCCGCCGTAGAGGCCGCGTGCGCCCGGGAGGCGTGAGGCGAGTGCCTGGACGGTGTCGGTGGCGGCGCGTTCGTCACCCAGGACGAGTATGTCGGTGTCGATCTTCTCGATCTGCCGGTCTTCCAGAGTGACGGCGGAGAGATGGTGGAATGCGGCGGTCACCCGGGAGTCCGGCAACAGCGCGGCAGCCTGTTGGGCGGCGCTGCCCTCCTCGGGTCTGAGCGCGTAGGCGCCCTGCTTGTCGAAGCCGAGCGGGTTGACGCAGTCGACCACGATCTTGCCGGCGAGTTCCGCGCGGAGCGTGGCCAGCAGCTCGGCATGTCCCTCCCAGGGAGTGGCGACGATCACCAGGTCGCTCTCCCGTGCGGTCGTGGCGTTGTCGGCGCCGCGGACGTCAGCGCCGATGGCTGCTGCCGTGGAGGCGGCCCGGGCGGCGTCCCGTGAGCCGATGATGACCTGTTGGCCCGCGCCGGCGAGCCGGTAGGCGAGGCCGCGCCCCTGTGGGCCGGTGCCGCCGAGGATGCCCACGACCAGGCCGGACACATCGGGGAGGCGATGGGGATCGTTTCGAGTGGCTTCAGCGGGAGTGGCGGGGCGGGCGCCGGCGGCTTCGTCGGGAGTCGTCATGCTGTGGTCCTTGGCTCGTTCGGTTCGTTCTTCCGCGGCCCGGTGTCGCTTGTCGTCAGCGGGCCGCTCGGGCCGCTATGCGGGACGTCGGCGGCGCCGTCAGGCGGTCAGCAACTCCACGCGGCGCATCACCTCGCGGCAGAACACGCCCACCCCGTTCGGATCGTCGGTGAACTGCGAGGGCTTGACGCAGAAGGTGGTGAATCCCTGGGCCATCTGCTCGGGGATGGGGTCGAGAGCCTGTGCCAGGTCGGCGCAGGAGTCGTCGTCGGGGAACACGGCTCGGGTGCTGCCGATCATCTCCAGGTCGGCGATGTCGCGGCCCGCGGCGGCCATCGCGGCCTTCAGCGTCTGCATCTGCTCGGGCGTCACCTTGCCCAGCGGGTTGAAGGCGTGGCCGTACCGGACGATCCTGCGCACCATCGCCTCGTGCATGCCCGCGCCGCCGAAGCACAGTCGGGGGCCGTCCGGGCGGTAGGCCTTGGGCTCGAAGTACACGTCCTGGAACGTGTAGTACTCGCTCTCGTGGGACACGGGAGAGGGGCCCCACAACTTCGCCCAGATCTCCAGGTGTTCGTCGAGGAGCTTGCCGCGCCGGGCGAACGGGACATTGAGCGCCGCGTACTCGTCCCGGCTCCAGCTGACGTTGGGCAGCACGATCAGACGGCCTTCGGAGAGAAGGTCGAGGGTGCCGAGCTCACGGGCCAGGAGCAGGGGATGCCGCAGGGGAGCGATGACCGCCGAGGCGGCGAGACGCAGGCGCTGGGTGACGGCGGCGATCGCGCTGAGCAGCATGAGGGAGTTGGGCCAGGGTGTATGGGGGTCCTGGTTGCCGGGCAGGGCGTAGTCGCGGGGGTTGCCCATCACGCCGTTGGCTCCGGCGTCCGGGCCGAGCACGATGTGTTCGCTGATCATGACGGAGTCGAATCCGGCGTCCTCGGCCTCGCGAGCCCAGCGGATCACGGTCGGCAGATCCGCGCGGCCTGCGGTCATGGTCCAGTTCTCGCTCAGGACGAGCTGCATGCGGGGAGTGGTCATCGTGGTGGTCCTCGGGACGAGTGGTTGAGGGCAGACGTGAGTGGCGCCGCTCGTTCGGGCCGGGGCGCCCGGCAGCCGCAGCCGTCCGGACGGCTGCGGCAGGCGGTCAGGCGGTCAGGCGGTCAGGCGGTCAGGCGGTCAGGCGGTCAGACGAGGGTGACCTCGACCGGCAGCTTCTTGATGCCGTTGACGAAGTTGGAGCGCACCCGGGGGACGTCACCCACCAGCCGGATGTCGGCGATGCGCGGGATGAGCTCCTCGAACATGATGCGGATCTCGGTGCGGGCGAGGAGGTTGCCCAGGCACAGGTGGGGGCTGCCCTTGCCGAAGGTGACGTGGTCGTTGTCCCGGCGTGTGACGTCGAAGTCGTAGGGGTTGCCGAAGACCTCCTCGTCGCGGTTGCCGGAGGCGTACCACATGACGACCTTGTCGCCCTCCTTGATCTGCTTGCCGCCCAGTTCGACGTCGCGGGTCGCGGTGCGGCGGAAGTGGTAGACGGGGGAGGCCCAGCGCAGGAACTCCTCGACCGCCGTGGGGATCAGCGACGGGTCGTCCTTCAGCCTCGCCAGCTGCTCGGGGTGCTGGAGGAGGGCCAGCATGGAGTGGGAGATGGTGTGGCGGGTGGTCTCGTTCCCGGCAACGACCAGGAGCAGGAAGTAGTTGTCGAAGTCCTCGGCCGAGAGCGGGATGCCGTCGCGTGGCGTGGTGTTGACCAGCTTCGAGACCAGGTCCGTGCCGTCGCCGCCGCGCCGCTGCCGGGCCAGCTCACGGCCGTACTCGAAGACCTCCAGCGAGGCGGGGGAGCGGAAGGGCAGATCGCGGTACTGCTCGCTCTCCTCGCTGTGCAGCAGGACGTCGGCGTAGTCGGGGTCGGTGTGGCCGATGATGCGGTTGCCCCAGTCGATGAGCTGCTGGTTGTCCTCCGGCGGCACGTCGAGGAGCCGGGCCAGGACGTTGATGGGGAAGTCGGCGGAGACGTCGGCGACGAAGTCGAAGGTGCCCTTGGCGAGGGCCGCATCCAGCGTCTTGGCGGTCAGGCCGCGCAGGAAGTCGCTGTAGCTGTTGATGACGCTCGCGCCGAACTGCCGCTGGATCACGTTGCGCAGGGCGCGGTGGCGGACGCCGTCCATCTCCAGGATGGAGGCGCGCTTCTTGATCTGGTCCTCGTCGACCTCTTCGAGGTTCACGAACTTCGTCGAGGTGAAGGTCTCGGCGTCGCGGTCGACGCGGGCGATGTCGGCGTGCCGGGTCACCGCCCAGAAGCCGGAGTTGGGAGCCTCCTCGGGCTGCCAGTGCACCGGGTCCTGGTGACGCAGGGTGTGGAACATGCGCCACGGGGTGGTCCCGTCGGTGAAGTTGTCCAGGTCGGCGAGGTTGACGTCCGCCAGCGGCATCGGGTCGGTCACGGCGGCGGTCGGGGTCTCGGTCGTCATCGCATGGCTCCCAGTCGTCACAGGTGGTAGGCGTACTCGGTGAACTCCCAGTCGGTGATGTGCCGTTGGAAGCGTTCGATCTCGTTGCGCTTGTAGGAGAGGAAGGATGCGGTGAAGTCCTTGCCGAGGACGTCGGTCAGTTCCGTGTCCGCTTCCAGGGCGTCCAGCGCGGCCGGCAGGCTCATGGGCAGCACGGCTGCCCTTGCGGTGTCGTAGCCGTAGCCCTCCAGTGGGGCGGGGGGCTCCTCGCCGGCTGACACCCCGAGCAGCGCGGCGGCGACCGCGCCCGCGATCAGCAGGTACGGGTTGGCGCTGGCGTCACCGAGACGCAGTTCGAAGCGGGCGCCGGAGCCGCGCTCGGGCGGGATGCGGACCATGGCGCTGCGGTTGTCCAGGCCCCAGTCGATCAGCCAGGGGGCGAGGGTGTCCGGGCCGAATCGCTTGTAGGAGTTCACCGTCGGGTTGGCCAGGGCGGCCAGGGCCGGGGCGTGGGCGAGGATGCCGGCGACGGCGTGGCGGGCGGTGGCGGACAGCCCGTACGGCCCGGTGGGGTCGTCGAAGGCGTTGCCTCCCTCGTCGTTCTCGCAGGACAGGTGGAGATGGAAACCGGAGCCTCCGGCGTCGTTGAACGGCTTGGCCATGAAGGTCGCGAGCTTCCCCTCCTTCCGGGCCAGCTCCTTGATCGCGGACTTGAAGCGGAAGGCGCGGTCCGCGGCGGACAGGGCGTCGGAGTGGGTGAGGTTGATCTCGAACTGGCCGCCGTCGAACTCGTGGTTGCCGCTGGTCACGCCGATGTTCATGTCCCGCAGCAGGCGCAGGGTGCGCAGCAGGTGGTTGTCGCCGTCGGCGCGCAGACCGGCGGTGTAGACGGCGCCGGTGGTCCCGGCGTAACGCTTCCAGCCGCTCGGGGAGGCAGGGTCCTCGTCGCAGAGGAAGTACTCGAGTTCCGGACCGACCACCGGACGCAGGCCGTATTCGGCGCACCGGGCGAGGACCGTGCGCAGCAGATCGCGCGGTGACTCGGGCGCGGGCAGGCCGGTGGCCGGGTCAGTGGCGTCGGCGAGGCAGGAGACAACGCCGGGTTCCCAGGGGAGGGGGACCAGGCTGTCCAGGTCGGGTCGCACGGTGATGTCGGGCAGGCCGGCGTCGAGACCGCCGGAGACGGGGACCACGTCGCCCTGGGGGCTGGTGTGGTAGACGGCCCGGCAGAAGGCCAGGCCGTGGTCGCAGGCCGACGGCAGGTGGTCCAGCAGGACGTCGCGTGCGCGGTCGACGCCGATGAGGTCGGGATAGGTCACGCGCACCACGTCGATGCCCTCGGCGGCGAGCCGCTGCATGTGCTGACGGAGGCTGGGGGTTGGGGCTGCGCTCACCGATGTCTCCTCGGGCGCTTGGGGGTGTGGGTGGCGAGAGAAGTCGGAGGGCCGGTGCTGGTGGGGGCACGGCCTACTTGTTTGGTGCCAAACGGTATGGGCGCTACGGGCACCCCGCAAGAGGGGATGGAAAAAAATTATCCGCATGGATAGGTATTGACCAGGGGCAGGTCGCTTCCTATGTTGTTTGAAGCCAAATGAGTTAGGGTCCGGTCAGTCGCCAGGCCCTTGGCCGGGGCCCGGCCGCAGCGGTCGGGCCCCTCTTCCTCTCCTCGCCCCCGCCCCGAAGCCCTCACTTTCAGGAGGACCGGCCATGAAGGTCGTCGTCGACATGAACAAGTGCCAGGACCACGGCCAGTGCGTCTTCGCCGCCCCCGATGTCTTCTCCATGGACGACAGCGGCCACCTGGCCTACGTCACCGACCCCGACGACGCGCTGCGCGACGAGGTCGAGGAAGCCGCCGACGTGTGTCCGCTCCAGGCCATCCGTATCGAGGACTGACCATGACGTCGACGCACGCACGCATCGTCGTGGCCGGCGCCTCCATGGCCGGCCTGCGCGCGGCCGAGCAGCTGCGGGCCGCCGGCTGGACCGGAGCCATCACGCTCGTCGGCGACGAGCCGCACATGCCCTACAACCGGCCGCCCCTGTCCAAGGAGGTCCTGGCCGGCAACGCGCCCTTCGAGTCCCTCGCCTTCCGCCCGCGGGCAAGCGTGGCCGACGCGCAGTGGCGGCTGGGCACCAAGGTCGTCGCCGCGCGACTCGCGCAGAACATCGTCGAGTTCGACGACGGCGAGGCACTCTCGTACGACGGTCTGGTCGTCGCCACCGGAATGCGGCCCCGGCGCCTGCGCTGCCCCGGCCCGCTCGCCGGCCGGCACACGGTCCGCACCATCGACGACGCGCAAGGCTTGAGGCAGGCTCTGACCAGGCCCGGAGCCAGGGTGGTCGTCGTCGGAGGCGGCTTCATCGGCTGCGAGGTCGCCGCCACCGCCGTGGCCCTGGGCGCCCGCGAGGTGGCCGTCGTCGACCCGCTGCCCCTGCCGATGGTCGGCCCCCTCGGCGAACTCCTCGCCAGGGCCCTGCTGAAGCGCCACGAGGAACGCGGTGTGCGCTTCGCCCTCGGCACGGGGGTGACCGGCTTCACCGGCGACGACCACGTCACCGGCGTCGCCCTCGCCGACGGCACCGTCCTGCCCGCCGACGTGGTGGTCGAGTCCGTCGGCTCGGTCGCCAACACCGAGTGGCTGGACGGCAACGGCCTCGACCTGAGCGACGGCGTGCCCACCGACGAGCACCTGCGCGTCGGCGGACGGCCCGACGTGGTGGCCGTCGGCGACGTCGCCCGCTTCCCCAACGCCCGCTACGACGGCGTACCGCGCCGTGTGGAGCACTGGTGCATCCCCACGGACACCGCCAAGCACGCCGCGAAGACCCTCGTCGCCCACCTGACCGGCGCCGGCCACGACCTGACCCCGTTCGCGCCGCTGCCCACCTTCTGGAGCGACCAGCACGACTTCCGCCTGCAGTCCTTCGGGGCACCGCTGCTCGGCAAGGAGGACGTGCGCGTACTCGAAGGCGACCTCGACGGTGACGTCGTCGTCGGCTACCACGCCGGCGGCCGGCTGGCCGGTGTCGTCGCCCTCGGCGGTCAGGCCGCGGCGGCCGCCGCCTCCCGCTACCGCGCCGAACTGCTCACGCAGCCCGCCCTCATCTCCTAAGGACCTTGCTGACCATGACCACCGTCCGTGGATTCTTCTCCCCCAAGACGGCGAGCGGAGCCTCGTCGCTGATCCCCTCACCACCCTGGCGGTACTCCGGGGACCTGCTCACCGTCGAGTACCGCACCGACCCCTCCCGGGTGCGTGAACTGCTGCCCGAGCCGCTGGAGTTGGCGGACGAGGACCCGGGCGCCGTGGCGCTGATCTGGGCCGACTGGCAGTCCTGCTCGGGTTCTGGTCAGGAGCTGCTGGACCCGGTACTGGCCCAGTACAAGGAGGCGTTCGCGGTCGTGCGCTGCAAGTACCGGGGGCAGACCTACACCCGCTGCGTGTACATCTGGGTCGACAAGGACTTCGCCATCGCGCGCGGGCTGCACCAGGGATACCCGAAGAAGCTCGGCTCGATCCACCAGACCCGCCCGCACCCCTACGGGCCCGCCCCGCGCATCGAGGCCGGCGCCCGCTTCGGCGCCACCCTCGCCGCCGCCGACCGGCGCCTGGCCCAGGCCGTGGTCACCCTGCGCGAGCCGTCCGAGACCAACGGATTCGTCAACGCCCACCCCATGGCTCACCACCGCTGGCTGCCCTCCATCGAGAAGGGCAAGGGCTTGGCGCTCGACGAGCTGATCGAGTCCGGTGCCGCCTCCTTCGAGGGCGGTAAGCCGTGGCGCGGCGACGCCGAGCTGGAGCTGTTCGAGGCGCCCACCGAGGAACTGGCACGCCTGGAGATCCGCGAGCCGATCGCCGCCTACTACCGGCAGGTCGGTGTCGTCTGGGACGGCGGCCGACTGCTGGAGTCCGGCACGTCCGGCGCCGAGTAACCCCCGTACGCACCAAAGGACTTGGAGACCGGACATGACCGAGCACACCCTCACGGTGGCCGGGGTCGCCGTCGACACCCGGCACTGGATCGGCGGCGAGCGCGTCGCCTCCACCGATACGTTCCCCGATGTCTCGCCGATCGACGGCAGCGTTCTGGGGGAGATCGCCCGGGGGACCGCGATGGAGGCTTCGGCCGCGGTGGCCGCGGCGAAGGCCGCCTTCCCCTCCTGGGCCGCCACCCCCCGCGCCGAACGGGCCCGCATCCTGCACGCCGTCGCCGACGGCGTCGAGAAGCGGCTGGAGGAGCTCGCCATCGTCGAGACCACCGACAACGGTGCCCTGCTCCGCTCCCATCGCCGGGGCGTCATGCCCCGCGTCGCCCACAACTTCCGCTTCTTCGCGGACTGGCTGCTGAAGCTGGAGCACGAGGACTTCGAGACGCGCGGGCACACCAACCACGTCAGCTGGGACCCGGCGGGCCCCTCCGTACTGATCACCCCCTGGAACGCCCCCCTGATGCTGGCCACGTGGAAGGTCGCCCCGGCTCTCGCGGCCGGCAACACGGTCATCCTCAAGCCCGCCGAGTGGACCCCGCTGACCGCGTCCCTGCTGGCCGACATCGCCGTCGAGGCCGGGCTGCCGGCCGGGGTGCTGAACGTCGTGCAGGGGTACGGCTCGGAGATCGGCGACGCCCTGACCTCGCACCCCGACGTGCGCCGGATCAGCTTCACCGGTTCGGTGCCGACGGCGAAGCGGATCTCGGCCTCGGCTGCCGCGAACCTGACCCCGCTCAGCCTCGAACTCGGCGGCAAGTCACCCCTGTTGGTGTTCGCCGACGCCGACCTGGACCTCGCGGTCGACCTGGCGGTGGAGCAGTACGACAACGCCGGGCAGGTGTGTCTGGCCGCGACGCGCTTCCTGGTCGAGGAGTCGGTCGTCGAGGAGTTCACCCGCCGCTTCGTCGAGAAGGCCGGGCAGCTCACCCAGGGCGACCCGCGTGACGAGGCCACCGACATCGGCCCGAACATCCACCCGCGCCAGCTGGAGAAGATCGACGGCTTTGTGCAGCGGGCGCTCGCGGCCGGGGCCCGCGCGGTCATCGGCGGCCACCGGGGGGACGGCCAGTACTACGCGCCCACCCTCCTCACCGACGTCGCCCAGGACTCGGAGATCGTGCAGGAGGAGGTCTTCGGCCCCGTCCTGACCCTGCAGACCTTCACAGACGAGGACGAGGCCGTCCGCCTCGCCAACGACACCCGCTTCGGGCTGGCCGCCACGCTCGCCACCGGTGACCCGGAGCGCGCCGAACGCGTCACCGCCCAGCTGGTCGCGGGCACGGTCTGGACCAACTGCTTCTTCGTCCGTGACCTCCAGGCGCCCTTCGGCGGCTCCCGCCACTCCGGCGTCGGCCGCGAGGGCGGCACCTGGAGCTTCGACTTCTACTGCGACGTGAAGAACACCGTGACCGCGCCGCACGGTTGGAGGAACCATGGGTGAGATCGTCGGGGCGGGCCTGCTCGCTCACGTCCCCACCATCGTGCTTCCGCGGGAGACCCGGCTGGAGCTCAACGAGGGCAAGGAGATCACCCTCGTCACCGGCCTGCACCAGCTCCGTAAGGACGTCTTCGAGCGCGACGACTACGACACCGTCGTCGTCCTGGACTCCCACTGGGCCACGACGGTCGAGTTCGTCGTCACCGCGCAAGCACGCAGGGCCGGGCTCTTCACCTCCGAGGAGCTGCCGCGCGGGATGTGCCGGATGCCGTACGACTTCCCGGGCGACCCCGAACTCGCCCACAACATCGAGAAGTTCGCCGACAAGCACGGCACCTGGATCACCGCGATCGAGGACGACTACCTGCCGATCTACTACGCCACCATCAACCTCTGGAAGTTCCTCGGCGAGGGTCTGCCGGACAAGCGGTGGGTGACCATCGGGGTCTGCCAGACCGGCGACATGGAGGACCACCTGCGCCTCGGCCGCGCCCTGGCCGACGGCATCGCCGCCACCCCGGGCCGCCGGGTCCTGCTCATCGCCTCCGGTGCGCTCTCCCACACCTTCTGGCCGCTGCGCGAACTGCGCGACCACGAGTCGAGCGACCCCGTGCACATCTTCACGCCGGAAGCGCGCGAGGCCGACCAGGAGCGTATCGCCTGGTTCAAGGAGGGCCGTCACGACAAGGTCCTCGACACCATGCCGGAGTTCTCGAAGTACAGGCCCGAGGCGAAGTTCTTCCACTACCTGATGATGGCCGGTGCCCTCGGCGAACAGGCGTGCGTCGCCAAGGCCCGCCAGTACGGCGAGTACGAGAACTCGATCGGCACCGGCCAGGTCCACCTGTGGTTCGACCGCCCGGCCGACGGCTGGACCGGCACCGGCCCGTCCGCGACCCCCGCCCCGCGCACCCCTCACAGTCGTATCTAGGAGCCCGGAACATGCCCGAGTACCGCCGCATCCTCCTCGACGGCGCCGCCGTCCAGGTCACCGTCGAAGGCGATGAGCTCGTCGCCGGGGACGGCCGCCGCGTCAAGACCGAGGACGCACAGCATCTGCCGCCGGTCGTGCCGTCCAAAGTGATCGCCGTCCACCTCAACCACCGCAGCCGCGTCGACGAGTTCCAGATCGACCTCCCTGACACCCCCACGTACTTCCACAAGCCGACCTCCTCCCTCAACTCCCACAAGGGCGCCATCGTCCGCCCCGAGGGCTGCAAGTGGCTCAACTACGAGGGAGAGGTCGCCATCGTCATCGGGAGGACCGCGCGGAACATCTCCCCGGCCGAGGCGGGCGAGTACATCGCCGGCTACACCATCGCCAACGACTACGGCCTGCACGACTTCCGCGACACCGACGCCGGCTCCATGCTCCGGGTCAAGGGCTCCGACACCCTCTGCCCCCTCGGCCCCGGCCTGGTCACCGACTGGGACTTCCACGGCAAGAGCCTGCGCACCTACGTCAACGGCGAGGTCGTGCAGGACGGTACGACCGACGAGATGAAGTGGGACATGCATTACCTCGTCGCCGACATCGCGCGCACCATCACCCTCTACCCGGGCGACGTACTCCTGTCCGGCACCCCCGCCAACTCCCGCCCCGTCCGGCCCGGTGACGTCGTCGAGGTCGAGGTGGAGGGCCTCGGGCGGCTCACCAACCACATCGTCACCGGCCCCACTCCCATCCGCACCGACGTCGGCGCCCAGCCCACCGAGTCCGAGGAGGTCCTGTCCACGGCGCTTGGCGGCGACTGGGAGTTCCGCGGCATCCGCCCGCCGAAGCGCTGACGCCCCTGCGACGGTCCGCCGACCTCCGTGTGCGGGTAGGGTCGCGTCCATGAGCGATTCCTCCGACAAGCCCCCCGCCAGGCCCCGCAAGCGCGTGGACTACGGGACCGGCCGCGAGGCCCTGCTCAACGCGGCCGTGCGCGTGGTGGCCCGGGGCGGGCTGCGCAAGCTCACCTATCGCGCCGTCGCGGAAGAGGCGGGTGTCACGCACGGGCTCGTGGTGCACCACTTCGGTTCGCGGGACGCGCTGATCGAGGCGGCCCTCGAACATGCGGTGCGCACCAGCACGAGTATCAGCTCCCTGGAACCCGGCACGGGCGACATCGCGGACTTCGCGGCGGGACTGGCGGACATGGTCACCCGCGAGCCGGCCATGCAGACCTTCCAGTACGAGCTCATGCTCGAATCCCGGCGCAGGCCCGAACTGCTGCCGCAGATCCGCGCGCTGTACGACGAGTACTTCCAGGCCACGGAGAGGGAGTTGTCCCGCAGCCTGCCCGACGGCACCAGCCCTGCCCTGACCCGGCTCGTCTTCGCCGCCCTGGAGGGTCTCGTGCTGCATCAGCTGGTCCTCGACGAGCCGGACGTCACCGAGGCCGCGATGAAGGAGCTGCGGTCACTGCTGACCCGGCAGCGTGGCGGCGCAGAGTAGCCGCCCCCTATGGCAACCCCTGCCATAACAGCAGGTCAAGACTGAGCCCCCGTCGCATGGCGACGGGGGCTCGTCCGTTTCCGGCGGCGTAAAGAGTTGATTACGTGCCCGCGAAGTAGTGACGAAATTATCCGACTGGATAATTCTCGCGGTACGAGGTCTCTGGTCGTCCCTCCCTCTTCCCATCTCCATTTCCCCCCGTCTCGCGCCCGATACGAGGAGTGCCACGACATGACCGTCACCACCGCCGGACCCGCGTCCGCAACCGACGATCTGCTTCCCTTCCGCGACCCCGACTTCCGAGCGGACCCGTACCCGTACTACGCGCGGCTGCGGCAGGAACACCCGGTCTACCGGCATCCGGTGGGCCTGCACGTCGTCTCCCGCTACGAGGACGTCGCCCGGCTGATCCGCAACCCCACCCTGAGCGTGCAGCAGCTCGACTTCGGGGTCGCCGACCCCATCCACCACACCATGCTCGGCAAGGACGCCCCCGACCACACGCGGCTGCGCCGGATCACCAACCGCTGGTTCACGCCCAAGGCCGTCGAGGAGTGGTCCAAGGTGATGCGCGCCTGCGTGGAGACCGTGCTCGACGAGGTCGAGAAGGGCGACGGCACCCTGGACGCGGCCGAAGGTCTGTCCCTGAAGTGCACCTTCGAGACGACCTGCCACATCTTCGGCATCGAGCCGACCGAGATGGACACCATCCAGCGCAAGACCTACGAGATCGGGCTGAGCCTCGGCCCCGGCGGCAACGACGAGGAGGCCCGCGCCACCACGGAGGCGTTCGCCTGGTTCGCCGAGCACATCCGCCGGCTCGTGGCCGACAAGCGCGCCCACCCCGGCGAGAGACTGATCGACGCCTTCATCGCCGCGCAGGACGAAGGCAGGATGACCGAGGAAGAGGTCATCTACACGATCTTCCTGTTCTTCGCCGTGGGCCACCTCGACGTCAAGCACCTGATCAACCACGGCATCTGGCTGATGACGCAGCGGCCCGAGCTGTTCGCCGCCTACCGCGACGAGCCGGAGGCGCGGCCGGGCATCATCAACGAGATCCTGCGGATCGACACGCCCGAGTCGATGGTGGTGCGCCTGACCACGCAGGACACGGTCATCGGTGACACCACCGTGCCGGCCGGAGAGGCGCTGGCCCTGCTCATCGCCTCCGCCAACCGCGACCCCGAGGTCTTCGCCGACCCCGACACCTTCGACCACACCCGCCCGGTCGCCGCCAGCCAGCACCTGGCCTTCGGCTCCGGCATGCACGGCTGCGCCGGCCAGGTCCTGGCCCGCGCCGAGGCCGACATCGTCTTCAGCTCGATCGTCAACCGGTTCTCCGGTGTCGAGTTGGCGGGCGAGCCCGCCTGTGCGCACACCGAGTTCCTGCGCACGATCACCCACCTCCCCGTCCGTTTTCTCTGATCCCCCGACCCCTTTCGAGAGACAGGAGCCGTCATGAAGGTCGAAGTCGACCTCAACAAGTGCCAGGACCACGGCCAGTGCGTGTACGCGGCCCCCGACCTGTTCGCGCTGGACGACGAGGGACGCCTGTCCCTGCGGTCGCAGGCGACCGACGTCTACGTGGCCGACGTGGACGAGGCAAGCGCCGAGGAACTGTACGAGGCCGCCGAGGTTTGCCCGCTGCAGGCCATCACGGTCCACGAGTAGGGACGGGAGCGCGGCATGTCACCGATGGCGTGCGGGACGCAGGGGAACAACTCCGGCGACAGCTGTCTGACCGTCGGTCGCCCAAGGAGTACGCGGCCTGCATCGCGGCCGTCGTCCAGTCGCTGCGGCACGGTGGCTGCCGGACGGGCGCCAAGCGGACCCTGCCGACCCTGCTGAGCGTCAACCCCCCTCTACGGCCTCGACGATCGCTGCCGCGGCATCCGCGGCGGGCGCCGAGTGATCTACGTCCACCCCGACGACGCGGGTCGTGTCCTGCCCGACCGCGCACGGCTGCTGAGCCGCCTACTTCCCCGAGGCCAACGTCTTGGTACGCCTCCTGCGCCGGGGTGCGGCCGACCGGCGCGTCGCCTGGGTCACGGTCTCGCAAAGACCTCCGAGGCCGCAGAAGGATCTCCCCGAAACCCCTTGCCAAACGGATAGTTCCAGCCCAACATGAGGCAACTCGTTTGGCCTAAAACGAAACTCCGCCCCCCGTCCCCCGGCAGGTGATTCGAGTGGACAGTCAGACCGTGTCTCTTACGCAAGCGGGTCATGATGCATCCATGGCAGGCAGGCTCAAGCCCGATTCTCTCGGTGTCCTGGGCGTTCTCTTCTTCGTTCTCTCCGCCCAGGCCCCGCTGACGGCTATCGCCGGGGCTGTGCCCTTCGCCGTCGCCATCGGCAGCGGCGCAGGCGCTCCTACCGCCTATGTCGCGGCCGGCGTCATCGTCCTGCTGTTCTCCGTCGGATTCGTCGCCATGAGCCGTCATGTCGTGGACGCCGGAGCCTTCTACGCCTATATCGGCAAGGGCCTCGGCCGGCCGACCGGTTCCGGCGGCGCCGGGCTCGCCCTCCTGGCCTACTGTGCCGTCCAGGCCGCCATGTACGGGCTGTACGGCGCCACGGTGAGCGCCCTGGTCGAGCACTACTCGGGCGCCCACGTGGCTTGGTGGGTCTGGGTCCTGGTCACCATGGCGATCGTGGAGATACTCGGTGCCCTGGGGATCGACATGGGCGCGAAGATCCTCGCCGTCTTCGTGCTGGCCGAGTTCAGCATCCTGGTCGCCTTCGCCCTCGTGACCTTCTTCAAGGGCGGCGGTCCCGAGGGGCTCGGCGTCACCGAGAGCTTCTCGCCGGCTGCCGCGCTCCAGGGCGCTCCCGGTGTGGCCCTGATGTTCGCCGTGGCGTCGATGTTCGGCTTCGAGTCCACGGCCATCTACGGCGAGGAGGCCCGCGAGCCCCGCAAGACCGTCCCCCGCGCCGCCTACGCCTCCGTCACGCTGATCACCGCCTTCCTGGCCTTCACCACGTGGATGCTGGTCTCGGCGCACGGCGCATCCCAGGCGACGAGCGATGCCGGTAAGGCGCTGCAGAGCGGCGACGCGACCAGCTTCGTCTTCGCCCCGATCGCCACCCTGTTCGGCGGCTGGGCGGACGACGTGCTGCCGATCCTGCTGGTCACCTCCCTCTTCGCGGGCATCCTGGCCTTCCACAACTCCTCCAACCGCTACCTGTTCTCCCTCGGCCGCGAGGGTCTGCTGCCCCGCGGGCTGACCGTTGTCAACCGGCGCCACTCGCCCTGGGGTGCCGGCGCCGCGCAGACCGTGATCTCCGTGCTGTTGGTGATGCCCTTCGCCGTCCTCGGCAAGGACCCGGTGCTGACCCTCTTCTCCTGGCTCAGTGGCGTCTCCGTCCTCGGCGTCATGCTGCTGTACTTCCTGACCTCGGTCTCGGTCGTCGTGTTCTTCCGCCGCTCGCGCGCCGACACCCGCCCGTGGAACACCCTGATCGCCCCCGTGCTGGGCGCGCTCGGCATCGCCGGGGCCATCTGGATCATCGTCGACAACTTCACGACGCTCATCGGCGGTGACCAGACGACGGCCATGTGGCTTGAGATCACCGTTCCGGTGGTGCTGGTCCTCGGTGTCGTCGGTGCCCGGCTGACGCGGACCCGGGCGGAGATCACCGACTGAACACCCCCATGCCTTACCGATACGGCCGGAGCCTGCGCCCCGGCCGTATCGGGCCTTCTGTCGAGCAGTACGAGTTGTTTGCCATCAAACGAAATAAAAGGAAGTGAAGGGGAGAGCGCGTGCTGAACGCCACCCATGAGGAACTGCTGCGCCGCGCCAAGGAACTCGACCTGCCATCGCAGCACCACATCGACGGCAGGAGCGAAGCCGGTGACGGTGGATCGTTCGCCGTGATCTCCCCGCGCGACGGCCAGAGCCTGGTCCAGGTCGCCGACGCGCGGGAGGCGGAGATCGATCTCGCCGTCGCGGCGGCGCGCCGCGCCTTCGACACCGGGCCGTGGCCGCACCTGGCGCCCGCCGAGCGCGGCCGGGTCCTGCTGCGGATCGCCGAGCTGCTGGAGGAGCGGCGCGAGGAACTGGCACTGACGGTGAGCCTGGAGATGGGCAAACCGATCACGGACGCGTACTCCATCGAGCTGCGCGCCGCGATCAACACCTTCCGCTGGTACGGGCAGCTCGCCGACAAACTCACGGACGAGTCCCCCCACACCGCGCCGGACTCGCTCGCCCTGATCACCCGGGAGCCGACCGGTGTCGTCGGCGCCGTCGTGCCCTGGAACTTCCCGCTCACGCTGGCGAGTTGGAAGGTCGCTCCCGCGCTCGCCGCCGGCTGCACGGTCGTCCTGAAGCCGTCGGAGTCCTCTCCGCTGTCCGCCCTCCTGCTCGGCCGCGTCGCCACCGACGCCGGACTGCCGCCGGGTGTCCTCAACGTCGTGACCGGCGACGGTCCGGTGGCCGGCCGGGCGCTCGGCCTCCACCCCGGCGTCGATGTCCTGGCCTTCACCGGATCCACGGCCGTCGGCCGTCACTTCCTGCGCTACGCCGCCGACTCCAACCTCAAGCGCGTTTGGCTCGAACTCGGCGGCAAGTCACCGAACATCATCCTCCCCGACGCCCCCGACCTGGAGAAGGCCGCGGCGACCGCCGCCTGGGGCATCTTCTTCAACCAGGGAGAGATGTGCACCGCACCCTCCCGGCTGCTCGTCCACTCCTCCATCGCCGAACAGGTCACGGAGGCCGTCTTGGCACGGGCGCGCGAGCTGCGGGTGGGCGACCCGCTCGATCCGGCCACCGAGATGGGTGCGCTGGTCGGCGACAGCCACCTCGGCAGGGTCCTGGAGCATGTCGCCTCCGGTCTGGACGAGGGCGCACGGCTGCGCGTGGGCGGGGGCCGGGCCCTGGCCGAGACCGGCGGCAGCTACCTGCGGCCCACCGTGTTCGACCGGGTCGACCCCGGCATGCGGCTGGCCCGCGAGGAGATCTTCGGCCCCGTCCTGTCCGTCCTCGCCTTCGACGACCTCGACGAGGCGGTACGGCTGGCCAACGCCACCGAGTACGGCCTCGCCGCCGGTCTGTGGACCTCCGACCTGTCCACCGCCCACAAGGTCTCGCGCGCGCTGAAGGCCGGGACGGTCTGGGTCAACTGCTACGAGGAGGGCGACCTGACCGTCCCCTTCGGCGGCATGAAGCAGTCCGGCAACGGCCGCGACAAGTCCGCCCACGCCGTCGAGAAGTACACCGAACTGAAGACCACCTGGATCCAGCTGTGACCCGTACGCACCCGCGACCCCTGATCGCCATTCCGGCCCGGTTCGCCGCCACCACGTCCGCGCTCCGCTACGCCGCCGAGGTCAACGCCCGCGCGCTGGTCGAAGCCGTGTGGCGGGCCGGGGGCGAGCCGGTGAGCATCCACCCCGCCGACCCGGCCGGAGCCGACGTGGCCGAGCGGCTCGCCCGCTTCGAGGGCGTGCTGCTCCCGGGCGGCGGAGACCTGGCACCGCACCGGTACGGAGCCACCGACACCCACGACAGCGTCTATGACGTCAACGACCTCCAGGACGTGTTCGACCTCGAAGTCGCCCGGCGGGCCCTGGACTTGGGGCTGCCCCTGCTCGCGATCTGCCGAGGGCTGCAGGTGGTGAACGTCGCCCTCGGCGGCAGCCTGGAACAGGACATGGGCGGCGCGGACCGCGAACACCGGCACATCGTGCATCCGGTCGCGATCCAGCGCGGCACCCTGCTCGAACAGGCCACCGGCGCCGAGAAGACGGAGGCCTCCTGCTACCACCACCAGCGCGTCGACCGCATCGGTGTCGGGCTCACGGCCACCGCGCGGGCCGCCGACGGCACCGTGGAGGGACTCGAACTGCCCGGACACCCCGGGTGGTTCACGGCGGTGCAGTGGCACCCCGAGGACACCGCGGACCGGGACCCGGCCCAGCAGGCCCTGTTCGACGCACTGGTTGACGCCGCCCACCGAAGACACTGAAAAGGACATGGCTCTCTTCGTCCACAAGCGACAGGCACTCCGCCTCGCCCCCGAACTCGACGACGTCGCGCTGGGCCGGGTGCTGAGAGGTATCGCCGCCGCCCGGGGGCCGGGGCCGCAGGACCTCGCCGTCGCCCCGGTGGAGCGGCTCCTGCGGAACACCGGTGACGACTGGGACCGCCGCTGCCACCGGATCGGCGTCCTCGCGCAGGCCGCGCCCGCGCTGGCCCGGACCTGGCGCGCGCGCCGGCCCCGCGACCCGGATGCCCTGGCGCTGGCCGTGTGGTCCGAACTGGCGACCGACCCGCATGGGGCGTTGGCGCTCTGCCGCGTCGCCGCCGATGCCCGCCCTGCTGATCCGACTCCGTGGGTGGGTGCGCTGGCGGCGCTTCGGCTTCTGGGGCGGCCGAGTTCTGAACTTTCCCCCGTCTGGCGGGAGATACGCGCGCGTGATCCATGGCACCGGGAGGCGCATCTGCAGATCCTGGGCTACCTCTCCCCCGGAGGAGCGGGGCAGCCAGGCCGCGCTGCGGGACTTCCTCGACGATGCCATCGCGGTCATGCCGTGGGACGCGCCGACGGCATGCCTGCCGCTGACGGCGGCTGTGCGGCAGTACCACCGCGAAAGGAGCGGGGGAGGACTCCAGGCGCTGGGGGTCAGCCGGTACTGGTCGCAGCCGCACACCGCACGGCTGCTGGACCAGGGCACGGCCTACTGGCTGCAACCCGGGCACCTGCGTCACGCGGCCGCGGTCGCGGACCTGGGAATCCTCGCCTACGCCCTGATCCGGGCAGGCCGCAGCGGTGATGCCGGCCCGGTCTTCTCCGCGGCCGGCGGACTGGTGACGCCGTGGCCCTGGAGCTACGAGGGCGACCCGGTGGAGTGCTACCTCGACTACTCAGGCCGCTGGTAGGTGTGGGTGCGGCTCTCCGACCTCACGGCGCCGCAGCGGAGTGGGGGCAGGACCGCACGGTCCTGCCCCCACGCTCTGCGCCGACGTCAGCCGCTGCGCTCCGCCGCCTCGACGATGTTGGTCAGCAGCATGGCCCGGGTCATCGGCCCCACACCGCCGACCGGCGGTGCGAGGGAGCCCGCGACCTGCTCGACGTCCGGGTGGACGTCTCCGAGGATGCCCTCGACCGTCCGGGTGATGCCCACGGACAGGACGGTGGCGCCCGGCTTGATCCAGTCGGGCTTGACCAGATGGGCCACGCCTGCCGCGGCCACCACCACGTCGGCGACGCGGGCGTGGGCGGCGGTGTCCTGGGTGGCCTCGTGGCACAGGGTCACCGTGGCGTGCTCGGTGCTGCGGGTCAGCATCAGGCCGAGCGGGCGGCCCACGGTGAGCCCGCAGCCGATGACGCAGAACTGCTGTCCGGTGATGGGCACGCGGTTGCGCCGCAGCAGGTCGATGATGCCGCGCGGGGTGCAGGGCAGCGGCCCCGGCATCCCCAGCACGAGTCGGCCCAGGTTGGCGGGGTGGAGCCCGTCCGCGTCCTTGGCCGGGTCGATGAGCTCCAGTACGGCGTGGGTGTCGATGTGGGCCGGCAGCGGCAGCTGGACGATGAAGCCGGTGCAGGACGGGTCGGCGTTGAGCCGGAGCACGGCGGCCTCGACATCGGCCTGGGTCGCCGTGGCGGCCAGCTCCACCCGGATCGACGCGATGCCGACTTGGGCGCAGTCGCGGTGCTTGCCGCCGACGTAGGAGCGGCTTGCGGGGTCCTCGCCGACCAGGATGGTGCCCAGCCCGGGAGCGATGCCCCGTTCCTTCAACAGCTGCACCCGCTCGGCGAGTTCACGTTTGGTCTCGGCTGCCGCGGCCTTCCCGTCGAGCAGCGTCGCGGTGGTCATGTCGTACGAGCCTCTCGGTGCGGTCGTCAGGCGAAGACGACGGTGCGGGAGCCGGTGAGGACGACGCGGTCCTCCGCGTGCAGCCGGACCGCCCGGGCCAGCACGATCCGCTCGACGTCCCGGCCGATCGCGACCAGCTCGGGTGCGGTGTGGCGGTGTCCGACGCGGACGACGTCCTGCTCGATGATCGGGCCCTCGTCCAGGTCGGCGGTGACGAAGTGCGCGGTGGCGCCGATGAGTTTGACGCCCCGGTCGTGGGCCTGGTGGTAGGGCTTGGCGCCCTTGAAGCCCGGCAGGAACGAGTGGTGGATGTTGATGACTCTCCCGGAGAGCCTGCGGCACAGGTCGTCGGAGAGGACCTGCATGTAGCGGGCGAGCACCACGAAGTCGACGTGGTGGTCGGCCACCAGCCGCAGCAGCTCGGCCTCCGCCTCGGGCTTGGTGTCGCGGGTGACGGGGAGGTGGACGAAGGGGATGCCGTACCGCTTCGCGACCGGTTCGAGGTCGGGGTGGTTGGAGACGATCAGCGGGATGTCGACGGGCAGTTCGCCCAGGTCCCAGCGGTACAGCAGGTCGACAAGGCAGTGGTCGAACTTCGACACCATCAGCAGCACCCGGCGGCGCTGCTCCTCGGGCCGGACGGTCAGCACCGGGTCGAAGCGGGCCAGCCGCAGCGCGAGTTCGTCCCGCAGCTTCTCGGTGTCGGCCGCGGGTGTCTCCAGGCTCACACGGATGGTGAAGATGCCGGTGCCGGGATCGGAGAACTGGGCGCTCTCCAGGATGTTGCCCTCGGCCTGTGCGACGCCCGCGGCGAGTGCGTGGACGATGCCGGGCTGGTCGGGGCAGCGGAGCGTGAGTATGTAGCGTTGCACGTCAGGATCTCCGTCGGGTCAGGCCCGGACGCGGGCGCGCTCGGGGTCGTACACGGGTGTGGGCCTCACCGTGGCGTCAGCCTTGGAGCCGTCGGCGGCGACGGCGGTCAGTGCGGTGCCGGACTTCACGGCGTCGCGGTGCACCCGGGCCAGGCCGAGGGTGGCGCCGTCGAGGGCGGGGGAGGGTACCGCCATCGTCACGTAGCCGATGTCCCGGCCGTCCAGCTCCAGCCGGGCGCCCTCGGCGCTCTCCGGCGCCGCGTCCACGACGACGCTGACGACACGGCCGGTGACGCTGTCCTTCTTCGCCAGCAGCGCGTCCCGGCCCTGGAAGGGGCCCTTGTCGAAGTCGAGCGCCCAGCCCATCCGGCACTCGAACGGGGTGACCGTGTGGTCGTACTCCAGCTCACCCATGATCATCCCGGCCTCGGTGCGGCAGGTCAGCAGGGCGAGGGCGCCGAAGGCCCTGATCCCCAGGTCCGTTCCGGCATCGAAGACCGCGTCCCACAGTTCCAGCGCGCGCTCCCGCGGCACCTGGATCTCGTAGCCGAGCTCGGCGGTGAACCCGAGCCGGCTGACCTGTGCGGGGATGCCCGCGATGAGGGTGTCGCGCAGGAAGGTGTAGTAGGGGAACCCGGCGTTGGACACATCCACGTGGGTGAGGCGCTGCAGGACGTTGCGGCTGCGCGGGCCCTGCAAGGTCAGGACGGCGGACTCGTCGCGGCGCTCGGTGACCGTGGTCCCGTCGGGCGCATGGGCGGCCAGCGACTGCTGAGTGGCCGGATCGCCGCCGGTGACGACGACGTGGTCCGGCGCGAGGACGGCCACGGTCACGTCGTCCACCATCATCCCGTCGTCGTCGACCACGACCCCGTAGGCGATGCGTCCGGCACCCAGCCCCTTGACGCTGCGTGAGAAGACGGCGTCGACGGCGGGGACCGCGTCCTCGCCCTCGACGTGCCACTTGTAGAGCATCGAGTACTCGGAGGCGCCGACGGCGGTGCGGATGGCCTCGTACTCCTCTGCCGGATCACCGATGGCCAGCGGTACGGCGTTGCCGTAGACGTCGATCCACTCCTGGACGTGGTCCGCGTAGCGGGGAGCGAACGGGGTGGTGCTCAGTCCTTCGGGAATGGCCATGGGAACTCCAGTGCAGAGGGGAGACGAGCGCTGGAGCGAGAATCTATCCATCTGGATAACTTGTCAATAGGATAGATTGACCTTCGGGGAACAGCCGGACAGGAGGAGGGCGAGTGACTGCCGAGGCGGAAAGGGACGGAGATGCCGGTCAGGACGCCCGGCCCGGTTATGGCGAGGGGCGGGGGGCTCTCCTGGAGGCGGCGGTCAGGGTGGTGGTCCGTGGTGGCCTGCGAAAGCTGACATATCGTGCCGTCGCAGCGGAAGCCGGTGTCACGCACGGGCTGGTCGCCCACCACTTCGGTTCGCGCGACACGCTGCTCGAAGAGGCGCTGCGGTGGTGCGTCGCCCGCAGCGTGGAGACGTCCTCGCTGGTACCCGCGAGTGGAAGGCTGGAGGATTTCGCCGCGACCCTGGCCGACTTCGTCGCGGCCGACCCCGACCTCCAGATCTTCCAGTACGAGCTGAAGCTCGAATCCAGCCGGCGGCCTGAACTGCGCCATCACGTCGACCTGCTCTACGACGCCTACCGCAATGCTGTCCGCGAGGCGCTGGTCTGCCTCGACGTGTCACAGGAGATGACGGGCATCGTTTTCGCGGCCCTGGACGGCCTGGTCTTTCACCAGGTCACGTCCGGCGCACCGGACCGCATCGACGAGAGCGTCGCCGCCTTGCGGCGACTCCTCGCGGCCCATCGTGCGCAGGCGTCACCGCAGGCCTCCGACGATACGGTGAATGAGCTCAAGCTCTCCTGCGCCGACCCCCGGAGCGGCAATGACGAGCATCTTCAAAGGGCCTGACCGCAAAGTCCGACCGTACGGCACGCCTTCCTCGGGCATGCAGGTGTCCGGCGGCGCGACCGCAGGTGCTGGACCAGCACCTGCGGTTCACCGGGTGAAGCCGGGAGGCCGAGGAACCGTTCGGCTGGGCGTCAGAAGAAGTCCTCGGCCGGTCAGCTGACGCTGTTGCGGCCGACGCAGAGACGGGAGCAGGCGTCACAGCCGCGGGTTGCGGTGGTACGGCATGGTCGCTCGGCCCTCGGCAGGTCCGCTGTGGTGATGGCCGCCCGGTGTCCGTGTCCTTGTCCTTCACCCCGGCTGCCCTCGGGGCGGCGGCGACCGGGTGGCTGCTGGTGGCCATGGGTTTCGACACCGTGGTCCTCACGCAACGTGACAGCCAGTCAGTCCACTCGGGACGACGCACCGCTCAAGTTCGAAGACCCGCCTTCGCGGGGGCCCGCAGGGAGGCGAGGCCCCGCCACTGTCGGCGGACGATGTGGTGACCGTGTGGCGTGGCGTGTTCGGATTCCCTGGCCTGGCGTCATGCCTCCTCGGCGCCGCGGTCCGACAGGGAGCCGTACTGGCTGCGCAGGCGGGCCTTGAGGATCTTGCCGGTGGCGTTGCGGGGCAGGGCGTCGACGAGGACGACCGACTTGGGGAGCTTGTACTTGGCGAGTCGGCCGGACAGGGAGTCCATGATGTCGTCGGGCGACACGTCGGCGCCCGCGCGGGGCACGACCAGCGCTCTGCCCACTTCGCCCCATCGTTCGTCGGGTACGCCGATCACCGCGCATTCGGCGACCGCGGGATGCTGGTAGAGGAGTTGCTCGACCTCGGCCGGATAGACGTTCTCCCCGCCGGAGATGTACATGTCCTTGATGCGGTCGACGATCGTGACGTACCCCTCCTCGTCGACGGTGGCCGCGTCTCCGGAGCGGAACCAACTTCCTTCGACGAAGGCGTCCTTGGTCGCTTCGGGCCACTGCCAGTAGCCCTTCATCACGTTGAGGCCCTCGATGATCACCTCGCCGACCTCGCCCGGTGCGACATCGGTGAGGTCGGGCCGCACCACGCGTACGTCGGTGAAGAAGCAGGGTGTGCCTGCTGAGCCGGCCTTGCGGATGCTGTCCTGTGCGCGCAGGCCCAGTGCGGCGGGGGCGGTCTCGGTCAGGCCGTACGCCTGGAGGAAGGTCAGGCCGCGGCCCTGGTATGTGTGGATGAGGGCCTTGGGTACGGGTGCCGCCGCGCACTGCAGGATCCGGATCGACGACAGGTCGGCCGTCGCCCACCGCGACGACCGGGCCATGGCCTGGTACATCGCGGGCACGCCGAACATCCTCGTCACCCGGTGCTCGGCGATGACGTCGAGCACCCGTTCCGGGTCGAAAGCGCGCATCAGCACCGACGTCCCTCCTTTGAGGAAGCCCGGCAGGAAGACGGCGTTGAGGGCGGCGGTGTGGAACATCGGTGCCACCACCAGAGCCACGTCGTCGGAGGCGATGTCCACGTCCAGCAGCATGTTGAAGCAGTTCCAGGCGATGTTGGCGTGGGTGAGCATGACCCCCTTGGGACGGCCGCTGGTGCCCGAGGTGTACTGGATCATGCACACCTCATCGAGGCCGACCGTCTCGTCCAGGGGGTCGTCGGGTGCGTTCGCCAACAGCTCCTCGTACGCGCTCCCCACCTCGACGTAGTGCTTCACCTCGACGTCGTCCCTGAACGCGTCGACGACGTCGGTGAGTTCGGCCGCGAACACCAGCACCGTCGCTCCCGAGTCGCCCAGGATGAAGGCCAACTCGGGCGCCGCGAGGCGGGTGTTGAGCGGTACGAAGACGGCGCCCAGCGCGTTTGCGGCGAACAGGGTCTCCGCCAGGGCCGGATGGTTCGCGCCGAGGTAGGCCACCCGGTCGCCGTGCCCGACCCCCAGGGCACGCAGGGCGTGCGCGAGCCGCGTCACGCGCGCGGCCAGCTCCCCGTAGGACAGGGATCCACCGTCGTGCACGACGGCGGTGGCTTCCGGTGCCATGCGGGCACGCCGCACGGGCCACGAGCCGAGCCCCTGATTGCGCATGGTGCGTCTCTCTTCTCTCAGAGTTCTCAGAGCCAGTCGGGCCAGGTGTAGTCGGCCGAGTCGCCGTGGTCCCGGCGGGGCGGCAGCGGGGCGAGCCGCCCCCGGGAGAAGACCAGCGGCGAGACGCCGGTCTTCTCCACCCCGAGTTCCCGGACGCGGCCGAGGACGAAGTAGTGGTCGCCGAGGGTCCACACGTCGGCGATGTCGCAGTCGATCCAGGCGGCGACGCCTGCCAGAACGGGGCTGGCCGAGGGCGCGCCGCGCCACGGGTGGCGGTCGAAGACGTCGGGTGCCTTGGCGCTGACGTCCCGGCACAGGCCCTCCTGGCCGGCGGCCAGCACGTTCACGCAGAAGGAGCCGCCGGCCATGATCCTTGGCCAGGTCGTGGACGAGCAGCCGGGGAAGAACGCGACGAGCGGAGGGTCCAGGGACACCGAGGTGAAGGAGCCGATCACCATGCCGACCGGGGTGCCGTCGGGTTCCTTCGCGGTGACCACCGTGACACCCGTCGGGTAGTGGCCGAGCACGTGCCGGAACCGGCCGGGGTCGTCCGCGGGGCCGCCGCCGGGTGCCGTCGCGGCGGGCGTCTGCCGGTTCACGCCGGGTTCTCCACGCCGAGCAGAGAACGGGCGTACGCCGTGGCCCACGAGCCGTGCTGCGCGTTGATGTGGGTCTTGTACGTGGCGACATCGCGCAGGTACCGCTGCATGCGCTGGCCGTTCGCCAGCGCGCTGGAGCCACTGGCCGAGGCCAGCATCTCGACGGCCTGGCAGGCGAGTTGGCCGGACTGCCGGGCCGTGACGGAGAGGGCCTGGTCGTCCAGGTCGGAGAAGGGCTCGCCCCCTGCCAGGCCCCGGGCGGCGTACGCGAGGTAGTCGTCGGCGACCGACAGGATGATCCGCTGCGCGCTGTCGGCCAGGGCCGTGGCCAGGCCGAGGTTGCGCTGGTGTTCCGGATCGTGGCTGCGCGGCTTGAAGGGCGGCAGCGTGGTGTTCTTGGTGGTGATGATCCGCCGGTACTCGTCGACCGCGGCCCAGGCGGTGCCCGCCACGATCGAACACAGCTGGATGTTGAAGAACGACATCAGCCGGCCCGCGTACAGCGGGTTGCCGTGCAGTTCCACACCCGGCCCGTCGGTGACGTCGCTTGCCCCGAGGTGGGTCCTGGACACGTACTCGTACGGTACGAGGACGTCCTCGGCCACGACGCTGTTGGAGCCGCTGCCGCGGAAGCCCAGGATCTCGCCCCAGTTGTCGAGCATCCGCCAGCCGGAGGGCACGAGCACCATTCCCGGCGTGGGTATGCCGCCCTCTTCGTCGAAGATGAGTACGCCACCCAGGAAGTGCGTGGAGACGTTGACTCCGGACGAGTAGTCCCAGCGGCCGTTGACCAGGTACCCGTCGGGGGTCCTCGTCGCGGTGGCGCTCGGGGCGATCGGCAGCGGGGCCCGGAAGTCACCGTCCGGCCCGAACACCTCGCGCTGGGTGCTCTCGGGGAAGCGGCCGGCCACCACCAGGCTGTGGGAGGCGGCCAGACACAGGTTCCAGCCGCTGGACGGGCAGCCGCGGGCCAGCTCGGTGACCATCCGGGAGTAGGTCCGCAGGTCGAACTCGTAACCGCCGAAGCGGCGTGGCTGGAGGGACCGGTAGAAACCCGCCTTCAGGAACGCCTTGTGCGTGTCCTCGGGGATACCGGTCCGCTGTTCGGTCTCGTCCTGGTGATCACGAAGCCAGGCCCTCATGCCGGCGGCCCGGCGCACCAGTTCCTCCGGTGTCAGGTCCGGCTCCGGCTGCGGAATCTCGATGATTTTCTCGGCTGTCTCGGTTGTCTCGGACAATTCGCACCCCATCCGCTGCTGTTCTGGGTCGGCCTGAAGGGAGTGTTGGCAGCGCGGCGAAGGACCGTCCAATGCCGGTAGCTGCGGGCTTGATGAGTGCCGTGCATCACAGCAGGTCGGAGGGGGCGGCGGGAATGCCGCACATTTCTGCCTGGTGACGTGCGGGGAAGCGCGCGGTAACGTGGCGCGGACCACAACGCCGTGGACCTCGCCTTTCTGGAGGGCTGAGTGGAACTCCGGAGTCTGCGCCATTTCTCGGCGCTCGCCGAGACCTTGAATTACCGGGTCGCCGCCGAGCGTCTGCACCTCACCCAGCCCGCGCTGACGCGATCGATCGCCGCCCTCGAGCGTGAGCTGGGCGTCCAGCTGTTCGACCGCGACAAACGGCATGTGGCGCTCACCGCCGACGGCGCGGAACTGCTCCAACGGGCGGGCGAGGTGCTGGCCGATGCCGACCGGCTCGCCGCCGCCGCAGACGCCATCAAGGCCAGGCGACGGGACGAGGTGCGGGTCGCGCTCTACGGGGTGGCTCTCGCGGAGCTGACGCATCCGGTCATCGAGGCGTTCTGCGAGCGGTATCCCAGAGCCACGATCCGCGTGCATGAAGCGGACTTCCACCAGGGGCAAGCCCCGCTGCTGGCCGGCGAGTGGGACGTGGCGCTGATGTGTCTGAACGTCGACATGCCGGGCCTGACCCGCGTACCGATCTTCACCGAGCCCGTTTCCCTCGTGCTGTGGAAGGGGCATCCGCTGGCCTCGGCCGCCGCGGTGGACATGACCGAGGTCTACGACCAGCCCTGGGTCACCCCCCACCCGGATGACGACCTGTGGGTGGGGGGACACCACGGGGACCACGAGGCCCCGACAGTCGGCTCCCACGCCCGCTCGGTCCTGGACATGACCTCGAAGATCGCCTACCAGCGCATGGTGGGACTGATGCCACTGTCGGGCGCCCGGATGTTCCCGCACCACCCGGGAGTGGAGACCGTCGCTCCGAAGGAGCCCCTCCACGCGGTGGCCGCGGTCGCCTATCCGAGGACGGGCCACTCGCCCGCCGCCCCGGCGTTCGCCGAGGTCGCACGCCGGGTGGCCCGACGTGCGGCCGGCGTTCCGTACGCCGAGATCTCCCAGTAGCAGGGGTCAGCCGCCGTACGGCGGCTCGCCCGCCCAGGCCGCGTGCAGGACGGCGCGCAGCACGTCGGCGGAGGCCGGGCGGGGATTCGCGTACGGCGCCCCGAGAGCGACATCGACGGCACGGTCCACGTCGGCGGCGGTCAGGCCCAGGTCGGCGAGCGATCGCGGGATGCCCAGCCGCTCGCCCAGCTCGTGCAACTCCCGTACCGGATCCGGGACATCGAGCGCCCGGCGCAGCGCCGCCAGTGCCTCGGGCACCGCCGGCGCGTTGAAGGCCAGCACATGGGGCAGGACGACGGCGTGCGTCTCGGCGTGCGGCAGGTCGAAGGTGCCGCCGAGCACATGGCAGAGCTTGTGGTGCAGCCCCATGGTGGTGGCGCCGAGACAGGCACCGCACAGCCACGCCCCGTACAGCGCGCGGCTGCGGGCGTCATGCCCCGAGGGGTCGGCGACGATCTCGGGAAGGGCCGCGGCCAGCGCCCGCACACCCTCCTCCGCCATGAGAGAGACGATCGGGGTGGAGTCCGGGGCGTACAGGGCCTCGGCGGCGTGCGCGATCGCGTTCATGCCGCTCGTCGCGGACCCCACGGGCGGCATGGTGAGCGTGAGCAGCGGGTCGTACACGACGCTGCGCGGCAACACCTTCGGGTCGCGCCCGGTGCGTTTGACCGCGCCCTCGGTCAGGCCCCAGACGGGCGTCATCTCCGATCCGGCGTACGTCGTCGGGACGGCGACGACGGGCAGGCCGGTCCTGAGCGCGACGGCCTTGGCCAGGCCGGTCACGGAACCGCCGCCGACCGCCACGCAGCCGTCGGCCCGGGCTTCGCGAGCCGCTTCGACGGCCAGGTCGGCGACCTCCATCGGGACGTGCGTCACCGCCCCCGCCGTGCAGCCCGGCGCAGGCGTCGCCGAGAGACGCGGCGACGGCACGGGCCGTGTCCAGGCCGTGGTCGTCGCACAGCACGAGGACGCGGCGCAGTCCGAGAAGCGCGGCCTCGTCGGGCACCGCGTCCGGGACGGCACCCGACCGGAAGACGACGCGCATCGGCTGGGCCTGGTAGGTGAAGCCCAGGGCGCGTTCCCTCACGCGATCACCGGTTGCAGCACGATGTCGAAGCGCGCCCGGCGGAAGGGGTTGGCCAGGCCCAACTCCGCGGCCTCCGCGGGGGAGTCCACCTCGACGAACTCCTCGACCAGGCTCTCCCTCACGGCGAAGACCGCGTCCGACTCCAGATAGTCGCTGCCCGCCACGAAGATGTGTGTCGTCACCGCGCGGTACCCCTCGGCGCCCACGATGAAGTGGACATGGGCCGGACGGTAGGGGTGGCGGCCGGTCGCCTCCAGCAGCGAGCCGACCGGCCCGTCCGTCGGAATGGGATACGGGCTCGGAACGCACGAGCGGAACCAGAACCGTCCCTCCGCGTCCGCTGTGAACAGCCCGCGCCCATTGCCCGGCGGCTGCTTCTCCGGCTGCTGGACGTCGTAGAAGCCCTGGTCGTCGGCCTGCCACACGTCCAGCGTCGCGCCGGGCAGCGGGGTGCCGTCGACGGAGACGACCCGTCCGCTGATCACACACGGCTCGCCGCCGCCGACCAGATCGATGTTCGCCCCGAGGTCACGGACCGGGGACTCGGTCATGTGGAAGGGGCCGAGCACCGTCGAGTCGGTCGCGGCGGCGGCCTTGTGGTCGTTGATCGTCTCGACGAGCATCGACACACCCAGGACGTCCGACAGCAGGATGAACTCCTGCCGGGTGTCGTCGCACATGTGCCCGGTTGCGGTGAGGAAGTCGATCGCCCGCTCCCACTCGGCCTGGGTCGGCTCGATGTCCCGTACGAAATCGTGCAGGTGGCGCGTCAGGGAGACCAGCACCTCGCGCAGTCGGGGATCGGAGGTGTGGGCGAAGCTTTCCAGCACCGCCGTCGTCGTCGCGTCCTTCACGGTCTTCGCGGTCTTCGCGGTGAGGTCCATGGCCGCTCAGTCCCGCCCGAGGATCTGCCGCAGCGCGTCCCCCAGTGCGGCCGTGACGTCACCGGTGGCGTCCTGGCGGCGGAAGGCCACGTGGTTGTCCGGCCGCACCAGCAGCGCGCCCGAGTCGCCGATCTCCCGCAGCCGGGCCCAGTCCCCGTACGGGTCCTCGTACTCCTGGCCGGGGCCGATGACCGCCGTGGCGATCTCCAGGCCGAACTCCTTGCCGAGGATGCGGGCGGCCTCCGTCCAGGGCTCGCCGCCGATGCCGGTGATCAGGGTGAACCGGCCGTTCCCGCCCAGGTCCAGGGTGGACGGATTGCGGGTGCCCGCGGAGAGCCAGGCGTGCGGGAGCTTGGCGCCGGGCCGGGTGCTCGGCTGGAAGTGCAGCTCGGGGTCGCGTGCGAAGCCCGGGTCCTCGGTGCCGTCCGGGACGATCGCGGCGGAGGTGTAGCGCTGGTTGAGGTCCACGCCGTGGGCGTTGAACTCGTATGCCTTGAAGGCGATCGCCTCCCGCAGCCGCGCCCGCTGCTCCTCGGCCTCCGCAGTGGCGTCCTTGCGGGCGGCGATGTTCCGCCACAGCTGCTCGGGGGTCTGCGGCGCCAGGCCGCCGAGCGCCTCGAAGACGGGTGCCGTCTCACCGATGGACTGGTTGGCCCGGGTGACGACCTGCTCGCCGACCGGCGCACGCTCGTCACTGTAGGTGTCCAGCAGGGACGGGGACGCGGTGCCGTCCAGGACGAGCTTCAACTTCCACGCCAGGTTGTAGGAGTCCTGGATGGAGGTGTTGGAGCCCAGCCCGTTGGACGGTGGGTGCCGGTGGCAGGCGTCGCCCGCGCAGAACACCCGGCCGCTGGAGTACGTCTCGGCGTACATCTCGTTGACCGTCCACGCGGAGGACGACTTGATGGTCACCGGGATCTCGTCGTCGCCGATCAGCTTGCGGACGACGGACAGGGCGTACTCCTCGGTGAGGTCCGGCGGCCCGGCGTCGACGTCGTAGCCCCACACGATCAGCCACTCGTTCCACGTCCGTACGCAGCGCACCAGGCCGGCGCCGATGCCGCCCACGGTCGCGCCGGGCGCCAGCACCCAGTAGAGGGTGGCGGGTCGGTGCGCCACGTACTTGCTGAGGTCCGCGTCGAAGACGATGTTGATGCTGCCGGCCACGCCCATCTGGCCGCCCATCGGCAGCCCGGCGTCCTCGGCCACCTTGCTGCGGCCGCCGTCCGCGCCGATCAGGTACTTGGCGCGGATGGCGTACGTGTCGCCGCGCAGCCGGTCGCGGACCGTGGCGGTCACGCCGTCGGCGTCCTGCTCGTGCGACAGGTACTCGGTGCCGAACCGCAGTTGGCTTCCGCGTGCGATGGCCGCGTTCACGAGCACCGGCTCCATGAGGTGCTGCGGCATGTCGCACATGCGGGTCGGGCTCGCCAGCTCGTGCGCGGCCTGCACGAGCGGTTCGTTGCCCCAGGACCTCAGCCGGCCGAGCTCCTCGCCCGCGATGGCGGTGCAGAAGACGGTGTTGCCCATCAGATGCTGCGGGGTGGCCTGGGCGATCACATCCTCTTCGACACCCAGGTCACGCAGCACTTCCATGGTCCGCTGGTTGGTGATGTGCGCCCGGGGCGTGTCCGCGAGGCGTGAGTAGCGGGTGACCATGACGTTCGGCACGCCATAGGTGCTCAGGGCCAGTGCGGCGCTCGCTCCCGCGGGCCCGCTTCCCACGATGAGCACATCGGTCTCGACGGTCGCCACGGTGGTCATCGGGACGTTTCCTCCACATCCGTCAGCCGCTTGTCCAGCCAGGTCATCAGTGCCTCGGCCACGTCGTCGGAGTTCTTCTCGCCCATGGGCAGGTGACCGTTGCCCGTGAGTCCCAGGTCCGCCAGGCGCAGCAACTCGACGTCGGCACCGGCCTGTGCGAGGTAGTCGGCGACACCGTGCTGGAACGCCGCGAACGGCGAGGTGTCGGCCGCGACCACGGCGATCGGGAAGCCCTGGAGCCCTGGCAGGGACCGCACGGCGCCTGCCTCTTCGTCCTGGACGAGACAGTCCTGCAGCCCGTCGCCCCCCGCCTCGCGCAGCCGAAGGCGCAGTTCCTCCGGGGTCCGTACCGGCGGCTCGTAAGTGATCGGGGCCGCGGTGAGCCCCCACTCCAGCTTTCCGAGGCCGGGCAGTTCGGTGAACGGCGGCCCGATCGGCTCGACGGAGACGACGGCCTTCACCAGCCCGGGCCGGGCATCGGCGACCAGCCAGCCGAACGGCCCCCCCATGGAGTGGGTGATCAGCACGGCCGGTCCGATACGGTCCAGCAACTCGGCCCCGCAGCGCCGCATCTGCTCCTCGTTCTCGGCGAAGGTGGGCAGCGTCGGGCCCTGGCTCGCCATCAACTGGTCCAGTACGGAGTCGTCGCCGATCTCGCCGCTGCCGGGCCACTGGCTGCCAGGTCGTCCCGCCCCCTCGCAGAACAGCCAGCGGATGAACTCGTACGTCGGCGCCGCGCCCTCGATGGGCCCGAGGACATCGGGGTGGTACGGGGAGCGCCCGTGACCTGGACGGTCGACCACGTACACGGCGTAACCGGCCTGGAGGAACCGGGTGGCCCAGCCGGGGCGCCCGTCCGGCGTCGACAGGTAGTCCGTGCCCTGGCCGCCGCCCCCGTGGACCATCACCACGGGCAGCGGATGCCGGAGTTCGGCCGGGATCTGGTACTGGACGTACATCGCGGCCTCGGCGGCGGTCCCGGCCTCGGTCGGCTTGCGCCCGACACCGACCCAGAACGCGCCTTGCTCACTGATCGTCAACGGCGAGGCGGCACGGGCCGGCTCGGCGGTTGCGGGTGTGGGGGAGATGGTCATCGTCGAACCTCCGTCACGGCGTCTGCGCCCATGCCCAGCACTATTGGTGATCGGCTCCGGGGCGGTCCAATGCCGGTTGGGGACGCCGTGATGCATGGCGCTCATCAGCGTCCCCGAGGGCGGCTCCTTCACCGGGAAGGTGCGCGTGGCGGCGAGGGTGACCGGGGCGTCGGTGCAGAGCGCGGCCTCCAGGTGCTCGACGACCGGCAGTTTGTGCCGCGGGTCGCGGTCGGAGAGGCCGGTCAGGTGGAAGCTGCCGGTGCCGACCCAATCGCTTGGCGCGCACGACGCCGAAGGCCGGCCTTCCACTCGCAGGCGTACTCATCGAACCGCATCGCGCCGTACCTGGCGATCCGCTCCGCCTTCGCCTGGCCCCGCGGCGCCGCCCTGTTCGCCTTGTAGATCTCTGTCAATCGCTCGATGGCCGCATCCTGGGTCGCGAACCCGGACTCCTGCTGACTCCTCCACGACGGATGCCGGCAGCTTGCTGACCCTCACCGGTTCGGAACCGCGCTGACCTGCACTGATGCGCGCAGGATCCGCTGTGTTCCGGAACTGGATCGGGCGGTCCCAGGAAGAGATCGTCCAGGCTCGTGAGGACTGGATGACGGGGGCGCGATTCGGAGAGGTGAAGGGGTGCGACGGTGCGCCGCTGCCTGCCCCGGAACTTCCGCCGGTGCCGCTGAAGCCTCGGGGAAGGGTGCGCTGACCTGCGGACACCCGGGCTCGTGTCCCGCGCGTCGGTCACTCGGGGTGGGCGGCTGGGGCAGGGTTCTTGCTCCCCGGAGGTGCCCCTTGCTCGGACGTCACTGCACCAGGGCTGGCACGGTGTGCCGGCGGGTCGGCCGGCTGCGTCTGATGAGGGTCTCTGAACCCATGCCATGGAGCAGAACGCTGCCCAGGACGCACAGGACGGTCGTCTGGAGGACGGTGTCGGCGCCGGTGCCGTCGGGGAGGCCGTTGTAGGCGATGAGGCCGAAGACGATGGTGGTGGTGCCGCGTGGGCCGAGGAGCCCGATCAGGAGGCGGTCGCGGCGGGGCAGGGGCGAGCCGGTGAGGGACGCCAGGACCGGGACGATGCGAACGACGGTGAGGGCCGTCAGGCAGAACAGAACGGCCGGCCAGCTCACGCCGATGGAGAAGGTGACCACGGCCGCCAGGCCGACCACGAACCACATGGTCATCGTCATGAGGGCGGTGACGTCTTCCAGGAGACCGACGTCCTGGGGGCCGGCGCCCGAGTGGTGAGCCGGTCGGGCCGCGGGCGAGGTGCGGATCCGGCGGGCGGCGAGGACGCGGTGGACGTAGCGGAAGGCGATCCCGCAGACGAAGGACGTGACGAAGCCGTTGCCGCCGATCTGGACGCCGGCCGTGTAGGCGATCAGGGGCGTCAGCACCACGGCGATCCGGCGCGACTGCTCGGTCGTCCACCCGGCCCGGGCGGCCAGGTGCAGCAGCCAGGCGACGAGGCTGCCCAGGACGAGCCCCGCGAGTACGGCCTTCACGGCCTGGGCGGCGGCGGTCGTCAGGGCGTCGACCGGCGTGTGGACGGTGGAGCTGCCGCCGGCCAGCAGCAGCGCGAACAGAAAGAGTGGCGAGACGATGCCGTCGTTGTAGCCGCTCTCGACGTTCAGCACGCTCCTCACCCGCGCCGACAGCCGGGGATCGCGCACGACATGCTCGCTGGGAGCGAAGTCGATCGGTACGACGATGCAGGCGACGACCAGCATCAGAGCCCAGGGCAACTCCGGGAACGCCAGCTTGCCCACGAGCATCGCCGCACCGAGGCTCACCGGGAGCGCCACCAGCAGCACCCTGCCGACCAGCCGGGGCGAGTTGCCCCACAACCGGCCGCCGCGCACCTCCGTGGCGTCGACGAACAGCAGGAAGGCCAGGATGATCTCGGCGACATGCTGGGCCACTTCCGTGTTCAGCACGGCGACGACCGAGTCCTCCACGCTGAGCCCCACCAGGACGCCGGCCAGCACCATGGTCGCCGGAGCGCCGAGGTGCCAGCGCTGGAGCCGGAGCGCGGCGAGCGAACGGATCAGGGCCATCACCGCGGCGGCCAGGATGGTGGGGAGCACTGTGGTCGGGCTTTCGTCGAGTGTGGGCAGGCCGGGAGGGGTTGGGCTGGACGGTCTGGTTGCAGTGAGCGTGACCGTCGGCCGAGGATCGCGCAACGGGAGGGAACCGCCGCTGACCCTCCTGGTGCCGTACTGGCGTCAGGGGTTCGGTTCCGTGTCCGTCAGCGGTGGGCTTGGGCGCTGTATGTGACGTTCCATGCGGCAAGCCTCGGTGCACGGCGTGCGGCCGCCCATCCGGCAGATGGCCGAAACGCCCCCGCCGGGAAGCGGGGGCGCACCCCCCCCGGATGGGGGACGGCTCGGATGCCGAAGGGGGTCGGGTGGGGCAGGAGGGTGCGCGGGTGACGGCGGACGCGGGGCGGGTGGACTGAGATCCGCGGCTCGGGGGCGTAGGCGTGTTGGACGTGCTCGGCGGAGGAGATCACGAATTCCGGCGCGTCATCATCCAAATATCACCATTCTTCATATTAGCGTCTAGTAACTGAACGAAGTCGATCTCTCACGGATCGCACCCACCTCACTCCATCGGAGATGACATGCACAAGCTTCACAAGGCTGTCGTCCTGGCCGTCGCGCTCGGTAGCGCCGGACTCCTGAGCGTCGGCACCGCCGCCGCCGACGGAGGCGACGGTCACAGCGGCACCGTCATGCAGAGCGCCCGCTGCAAGTCGCACGACCTGAACGTCGACGTCCTCGGCCAGGTCGGTGTCCTCAACGGCGCGCTGGGCAACGCGCTCAACGGCGAGGGCAACTCGGGTGGGCAGAACTCTCACGTGGGCTCGTCCATGGGCTGCAACGACAGCGCCTTCTAGGTCCTGTCCTGGAGCGGGGGCTTCTCGCCACGTCTCGTGCCGCGATGATCTCGGTGCGGGGCATGAGGAGCTCTCGGATGGGCAATGGGCAGCGCTGGAAGGGCTGTTGCCCGTCGCGCAGATCGCCGGGCCGTCCGTCGGCGAAGACTGAGCGACGGGAGCCGCCGGCGGGTGCCGACCAGTGCGCCATGGCGAGACCAACCGGTGGAGCACGGGCTGTCGCTGACGGTCTGTGGGTTGTTCCGCTGATGGCGGCGCACCGGTGTCTGATCGGCCGTGTTGACCGGGCTGCAGGCGAATGCCGATACGGCCGGGCTGATCACGCGAGAGGGAAAATCGACTCCATGATCTGCCGAGCGTCGCTGAAGATCACACCCAGCTGACGTACAGACACCTCGGAAACCAGTCAGGGGCCCGATCCGCGAAAGTGGATCAGGCCCCTGACTGGTGTTTCTCCGTCGGAGCGGCGGGCTCGTGTCGAGTCGGTGGGACGCGACACGGGTTCATTCGACGCCGTTCCGATGGGGTGTCAGGTGCGCTGGTCGGCTGCTCAGGACATCCGATGAGTGGGTCGGTCGCGTGCGTCCGCCCGGCCGATACCGAAGGGCCGTTGCAACTCGACCAGGCGTCCTACTTCCTGTCGAAGATCGAGCTCCGGCGCGGGAAGGCCCCGACGATGGCTCCGTGGCGCAAACGGCCGTTCATCGCCACCTCGCACATCACGGCCGACGCCGCCGAGTACTTCGGTCTGCCCGGTGACCGTACGGTCATCATGGGCTCGCACATCGAGGTGTAGACGGGCTGGACGCGGGTGGCGCCGCACATGTCATTCGTCGACGAGTTCGTCGAGGACCTCGGCGGCCGTCGTGCTGCCCTGGTTCCGCCGGACGTCGTAGTCCGGTGAAGTCACCCTGTTCCGCGGCGAGTTCGATGAGCTGGTCGGCCCACGCGGCCTGAAGCGGGGACGGCGGCGCCGCGAGAACGGGGCAGCCGGCGTGGGCGAGGCAGTGGCGGCCGACCGACGGCCAGAACGCCCGGTGCAGCCGGGTCTGCCGTCCGGTACCGACCACGACCACATCGCGCTCCCGGTCGGCGAGCCGCACCAGCACCCGTACCGGGGTGCCCCGGGCGACAAGCGCCTGCGCTCTCACTCCCACCACGAGGCGAGCGGTCGACGGCAGGGGAACTCGGACATCTCTTCCTCCTCGGAACGCCTCCGTACCACCTCCGTTCCAAGGCTTCCGACCACCCCTCAGGCTCGTTCCTGACGCCCTTCCGGCAAGGCCTCTCCACCCCTCCGACCGGCGACGTCAGCGCTCCGTCAAGGTCGGCCGGATCATCGTCAGAGTCCCGTCAGGGCACTTCCGGAAGCCGGGGAGACCGGGCATAACGTCGAAGGCGAGCCCCGGCCCGCCTTCCCGCGTCCGGGGCTTCCAGGACCACTCGCTCGCTGCCCCAGCGGAGGCACCCGATGACAGAACTCCTCTACGACGACGACCCCGAGCCCTCCGATCGATTCCCGGCCGGACTCCTGTACGTCCCCGTCCGGCCGGGCCCCTGCGGTTGTGCGGCCCGGCTCTTCCGCACCCCGCTCGGCGACCGTACGGCGGTCGGCTTCACCTCCGTACAGCAACTGACCGCCACGCTCGGTCCAGAGCAGGCGTGGATCCGCCTCGCCGGGCCGGCCCTGCGCGCGCTGACCGTCCCGCTCGGCATCACCACCGTCACGGTGGACCCGCAGTTCTCGGCACCGGCACCCGCACCGGTCGAGCCCGCCGCTCCCGCTCTCGCGCTGCGGATAGCCTGAGGGAGGCAGACACATGACCACGATCCACGAACCCACCGCCCCCACCGCGTCCGCCGACCTGTCGGTGTGGCCCGCCTCGACCACCGAGCTCCGGCACGGCGACCTCGCCGTGGGCGGCGTACCGCTCGCCGAGATCGCCGACCGCTTCGGCACCCCCGTCTACGCCATCGACGAGGCTGAGGTCCGCGACCGCTGCCGCACCTACCGGCACGCCTTCCCCGACGCCGAAGTCCTGTACGCGGCCAAGGCGTTCCTGTGCCGGGCCGTGGCCCACTGGGTCGAGGAGGAGGGCTTGGGCCTGGACGTCTGCTCGGCCGGAGAGCTCGAACTCGCCGTCACGACCGGCTTTCCGCCGGAGCGGATCACGCTGCACGGGAACGCCAAGTCCCCGCGAGACCTGGAGACCGCCCTGCGCCTGGGCGTCGGCCGTATCGTCATCGACAGCCCTTCGGAGATCGCCCGGCTGGCCGCGGCGGTCGGACCCGGCGGCCACCAGAAGGTGATGGTCCGGGTGGTGCCCGGCATCAGCGCCGGCGGCCACGACAAGATCCGCACCGGTACGGACGACCAGAAGTTCGGTCTGTCCATCGCCGACGGCTACGCCCAGCACGCCATCGCCCGGATACTCGACCAGCCGCAACTCGAACTGACCGGTCTGCACTGTCACTTGGGGTCGCAGATCACGAGCGTCAAGCCGTACGTCGCCGCTGTGCGCCGCATGGTCGGCCTGATGGCCCGGCTGCATGAGCAACACGGCCTGGTCCTGCCCGAACTCGACCTGGGCGGCGGTCACGGGATCGCCTACCGCCCCGGTGAGCAGGCCCTGGACCTGACCGCGCTGGCCCACCGGGTGCGCACCGAACTCACCGACGCCTGTTCGACGGCCGGACTCCCCGTCCCTCGCCTGATCATCGAGCCGGGACGGGCCATCGCGGGCCCCGCGGGCATCGCGCTGTACCGCGTCCTGTCCGTGAAGCGCTCGGGCGAGACCGTCTTCGTCGCCGTGGACGGCGGCATGAGCGACAACCCGCGCCCGGCCCTCTACGGCGTCCGATACGCCCCACGCCTGATCGGCAGGCACAGCACCGAGGCCCAGGCCCGGATGACCGTGGTCGGCCGCCACTGCGAGGCGGGCGACATCGTCGCCGTCGACGCCCAACTCCCCGCCGACGTACGCCCCGGGGACCTGCTCGCCGTACCCGTGGCAGGCGCCTACCACCTGTCCATGGCCTCCGGCTACAACCTGGTCGGCCGCCCGCCGGTGGCCGCGGTACGCGACGGCATCGCCCGCCTGCTGGTCCGGCGGGAGTCCATGGAGGACATCCGCGGCCGGGACGTGGGCCTGTGACCGCGCGGACCTGACGGTCAGGGTCGTTCCAGTGACGCGAACTCCCGGGCGGGTCGCTCTTCCCTCACCCACGCCGACCGACCCGCCCGGGCCCGTCACTGGCGAGTGGTCGATCGACCCGCCCAGAAATACGTCACGTGAGACAACCTCCGGGCCCTCTAGGCCTTGACCGGTGAGGCCGACCTGGCAGCCTGCTCGATCTTCGCGCAGTAGGCCGCACGGGCTTCCTCGTCGATCTGCTGCTCGTGTTCGGGGCGCATCCCGGTCCGGCCGTCGAGGCCCTCGCGCAGGATGTCGGCGTGCCCGGCATGCCGGTTGATCTCGCCGAGGACATGGACCATGACGGCGAACAGGTTGGTGTTGGGAGAAGGCTCCGGCCACCACGGCACGTGGCCGGGGGCGTCGAGGGGAAGCTCGTTGATCGTCGCGTCCGCGTGTTCCCACGTGCGCCGATAGAACCCGATGATCTGATCGCGGGTCTCGTCCTCGGTCGCCCACTGATCGCTGCCGTCGTAGTCCTGCCAGCGGGGCAGCGGTTCCGGGGAAGGGCGGTCGAAGACCTCGCCGAAGTACCTGGCCTCGACGGTGGCCACGTGTTTGACCAGGCCGAGGAGGTTGGTCCCGGTCGCTGTCAAAGGTCGGCGGGCGTCGTATTCGGACAAGCCGTCGAGTTTCCAGAGTAGCGCCTTGCGGTCCCGCCGCAGTCTCCGGTGCAGGTTGTCTTTCGCGAATTCGTCGATCATGCGGCAGGAGCCTGCCATGGGCCTGCTCGTCGCCTCAAGATCCCGTACGTGGTGCGCGACGACTGGCAGAGCCGAGGGCCGGCCAGGGCCGCACGCCGGTCGAGAACGCGCTGGAGGCGCTCCAGTGGCGTGCCGCCCTTTCGCCTCGACTCCGACTGCTCGCTGAAGCGGCGTTCCGTGCGTCGGCAGCCGATTCAAACGATGCGCTGATTCGGTCTGCTGGGCGACGAGCTCAGTAAAGCGGGCTCAGGGTAATCTGTCAGCCACTCGCGCCAGAGGGAGACCGGTCGTGCCCACATTCGTTGTGTTCGACCTTGAATTCACGTCGTGGCCGGGGGCGCTTGAGCACGACTGGGGTGCGCCGGGACAGCTTCGTGAGATCGTGCAGATCGGCGCGCTGCGTCTGCGTGAGGACTGCTCCGTCGTCGAGGAGTACGAAGCACTGGTGCGGCCCGTGGTCAATCCACAGCTGTCCGAATACTTCACCGAGCTGACCGGAATCGACCAGGAGATGGTGGACCGGGAAGGGGTTTCGGCCACAGCAGCACTCGGCGATTTCCTGGGATTCTGTCGAGGTCAGTCGGTGCTCTCCTACGGCAACGACATGGTCGTTCTCGGAGAGAACGTGGGCTGGGCACGAGCTCGCGGACAGGAAGTCAAGAACGGTTTCCTCGCCGCCAATTTCCTGAATATCCGCCCCTGGTTGAACTCCCTCGCACCTGAGACAGCCACGGCCAACGTAGGTCGCCTGTGGCAGGTACTCGGTCTTCCCAAGCCCGCGGCCGGGAAGGAACATTCGGCGCTCTTCGACTGCTATTCCTTCGCAGCGGCCATCAAACACCTGCGCGGCACCGGCGTCTCCTTGCCCGAAGGGTGCCTACGGCTCCCGTAGAGGGAGAACAGCCTTTGTTGTCCGCCTCGTTGAAGAACAGCTGATGCGGCGGTCCGCCTTGTCGATCACGTGCCCCTGGGGGAGTGCGGTGCCGAGGCGTGGTCGGTGCTCCAATCGGTGATGTGAGCGATCAGGTTCCGCACAGGGACGGTGGCGAGATCATCCCCGCCCGCACCCGCGGCGGCTGCTGACGCACCCTCCAGGGAGCGATCGACGCAGCTGTCGTCGGCCCCCTGTCCCCACGCCCGGTCACGTTGCTGTCGCGGCCTGAATATCCGTCATGCCTGATGCACAGCAATAGCAATTCCATCGCCGGTTGTCCCATAAAGCGGGGAACTCTCCGAACCGTAATTGGCGGCCATCATGACATGGCGACAGCAGTGTCCGGATGCGCTTCCTCCGCTGGAGTGATGAGACATGAGAGAGACGCCATCGGCCGTCACCGTGGCGACCCAGGCCCGATTTCCCAGTCCACGGTTTCATCACGTCGGAGTGCAGACGACTGACCTTGAGAACAGTATCCGCTGGTACGAGGACTTCCTCGGGTGCCGGCGGGCTTGGTCGCTCGACCGGTTCTCCGAACTGACCCGCAGCCGCCTGCCGGGGATTCGCGAGCTGACCGAGATGGTTCTCGGTGACGTCCGCTTCCACCTCTTCGAACGGCCCGGCCGCAAGTCCGAACCGGCCGAGAGCGCCGTGCAGTTCCAGCACTTCTGCTTCAGCGTGAGCACCGCCGAGGACCTGGTACGGCTTCGGCGGCGTTGGATCGAACTCCACGAGTCCGGCTGCTACACCTTCGCGATCGATGAGCAGCCGACCGACATCGTGATCGACGACGACGGCGTGCAGAGCTTCTACACGTACGACGTCAACGGGCTGGAGTTCGAGTTCACGTTCGTGCCGGACGGCCTGTCATGAAGCCGTCCGGCATTGGTGCGCTGTGCGACCTGCCGGCCGTCGGGCGATGGGACTTCGGCGGGTTCGCGTACGGGCTCGAACCCCTGGTCCTGCCGGCAGTGGGAGATCCCGACGCCCCGGCGGGCAAGGTTCCGGCCGGGCACTACGCCGAGAGCTGCCGGCGTCTGGCGGCTCTCGGCCAACGCGGCCTGCTGACGCCGGAGGTCCAGCCGTGCGAATCGCCGGACGAGCTGTTCTGGTTCCGGTGGCTCACCGGGCATCAGGTGTGCTTCATAGTGTGGCGGCTGATCGCTCAGCTCGTGGACGACCTCAACGAGGGCCGCCGGCCGGCCGACGAGGTGCTGCCGCAGATCAGCCGCTATGTCGATGGCTACTCCGCGATGCTGCTCTACACCGGCTCGTGCCCCCCCGACCTTTACAACGTGCTGATCCGGCCGAGCATGCGATTGCGGCACCGCGCGTTCAGCGGCGCCTGGGCGCCGGACTACTGGCCGATCCGGGACCTCTTCCGCCGCCGCCGACTGCCCGGGACGGCGGACGCCGACGCCGGTGAGCTGCTGGACTCCATCACCCTGCTGCACCTCGTCCACGACGGGGTCGCCGCGCGCCTGGTCACCAACGGCCGGTCGCTGCTGCGTGAGGCCGCCGTCCGCGGTCCTGGTCACCGACCCGCAGGGCTGATCTACGACTCGTATTTCACGACGCTGCGGGCCCCGGTCTCGCGGCACGAGGTCGTGGCCCAGTTACTGCGTCGGCTCGTGGCCATCGCCCAGGACGTCGCCGCGAACGGGCTGTATGCGGCGGGCGACACCGACGAGAAGCCGGCCGAGCTGCAGAAAGCCGAAGTGGTCAAGTGCGAGAACGGCCTCGTCGACATCCTGCTGGGCGTCGCGCAGCAGGCATGCGACCTGCCGTCCCAGCCGCTCCCCACCTTCCCTACGACCCTGGCCAAGGAGTGAGCCGATGACCGTCCTGCGACCGGCGCTGACCGGAACCCTCGGCGGCGTGGCCGCGACACACTGGCTCGCGTCCACCGTAGGCATGGGCATCCTGGAGCGCGGCGGCAACGCCTTCGACGCGGCGGTGGCCGCCGGGTTCGCCCTGCAGATCGTCGAGCCGCATTCGAACGGGCCGGGCGGTGACGTCGTGATCGCCGTCTACTCGCGCTCGAACGACGCGGTCCGCATCATCTGCGGCCAGGGACCCATGCCGCAGGCGGCGACCATCGGCGCGTTCGCCGCACTCGGCATCAAGCAGATGCCCGCGGGCGGTCTGCTTCCGGCGACCGTGCCGGGCGCGTTCGGGGCCTGGATGCGACTGCTCGGCGAGTACGGCACCATGCCGCTGGAGTCCGTCCTCGAACCGGCGATCGGATACGCCTCCCGTGGTTACCCGCTGCTGCCCGCCGCCGCGTCGACGATCGAGGCCATGGCCGGCCTGTTCCGGACGGAGTGGACCGAGTCGGGCCGCACCTATCTGCCGGGTGGCGCGGTTCCGGCAGCCGGGTCCCGGATGCGCAATGAGGCACTGGCCGACACGTATCGACGGCTGATCCGCGAGGCGCGGGCGAAGTCGGCGGACCGGGAAGCCCAGATCGAGGCGGCTCACACCGCGTTCTACCAGGGCTTCGTCGCCGAGGCGATCGACCGCTTCGCGCGGACGACCGAGGTGTTCGACTCGACCGGAAGGCGGCACCGCGGCCTGCTGACCGGCGACGACCTGGCAACCTGGCGGCCTGGTGTCGAGGCCGCGTGCGCACTGCCGTACGGCGAGTTCACCGTCCACAAGCCGGGACCGTGGTCCCAGGGCCCGGTGTTCCTGCAGCAGTTGGCCCTCCTGCAAGGATGCGACCTGCGCTCCATGGGGCTGGGCAGCGACGAGTACGTCCACACCGTCGCCGAGGCGGCCAAGCTCGCGTTCGCCGACCGGGAGGCGTGGTACGGCGACCCCGAGCACACGCCCGTGCCGATGGCCGAGCTCCTGGCGCCCGGATACTCCGCCGAGCGGCGCTCGCTCATCGGTGCGCGGGCGAACCTCGATCCGCAGCCCGGACGGCCGGGCGGCGCCGAGCCCTGGATCCCGCAGGCGGAGCCGCAGGAGCCGGGCGTGGACGAGCCGGACTGGATGGCCCACCTGCGCAGTGGCCTGCCCACAGTGACCCCGGCCGGTCCGCGGGCCGGCGCAGGGAACACCTGCACGGTGGCGGTGGCCGACGCATGGGGCAACCTGGTCGTCGCCGTGCCCAGCGGTGGCTGGCTCAAGAGTGCGCCGGTGATCCCCGAACTCGGTTTCGCGCTCGGCACCCGAGGACAGACGGCGTGGCTGACCGAGGGACATCCCAACTCGCTCGCGCCCGGACGGCGTCCTCGCACCACGCTGAGTCCCAGCATCGTGCTGCGCGACGGCGCGCCGTTCCTGGCCTTCGGAACGCCGGGCGGTGACCAGCAGGACCAGTGGACGCTCCATGCGTTCCTCGCGGTCGCCGAGTTCGGATACGAACCGCAGGCGGCGGCCGAGCTGCCCGCCTGGCACATCGACCACTTCGCGCAGTCGTTCGCGCCGCGCATCTCGCGGCCGGGCGTGGTGGTCGTGGAGCGTTCGTTCGACCCCACCGTGCTTGCCGCGCTGGAGAGGAGAGGGCACCGGCTCGACGTGGTGCCGGAGTCCACGCTCGGCAAGGTCTGCTCCGCCGGCGTCGACCCGGCCACCGGCTTCCTGCGGGCCGCGGCCGGTCCGCGCGGCCGCCAGGCGTACGCGGTGTGCCGTTAACCCCGATCGTGTGAGGCGGTATCCATGTTCGTGCCCAGCCACTACCAGATCCAGGACGAGAACTGGCACCGCCGGATCATCGACGGCCACCCGTTGGCGACGCTCACCACCAACGGTGCGACGGTGCCGTGGGCGTCCCGCCTGCCGGCCCTCGTGGCTCCGGGCCAGCCTGAGTCCGGCCCGCTCGCCGGCACGGAGCTCTTCGGCCATCTCAACCGCGCCAACCCGCACTGGCGGGCGCTGGCCGACGGCACATACGCCCGGCTGATGTTCGACGGACCTGGCGGGTTCGTCACCCCGGCCGTCTACCCCGGTGACCCGTCCGCCCCGACGTGGAACTTCGCGGCCGTGCATGTGTGCGGGCGGCTCCAGCTGATCCACGAGCCGGAGGACACGCTCGAGGTCGTCCGCTGGACGGCCGAGCGCCTGGAGGAGCGCTTCGGCGCCGGCTGGGACCAGACCGCGTCGGTCGACTACTTCCGCCGGATCCTGCCGGGCGTGGGTGCCTTCCGGCTCCGGATCGACGCGGTGGAGGGGCTGTTCAAGTTCAGCCAGGAGAAGCCGGCGAACGTCCAGGAGTCGGTGATCCGGCGCTACGAGGCCGATGACAGCGGTACCGGGCGGCCGATCGCCCGGCTGATGCGCGAGGCCGGGATGGGTCAGCCGGCCGGGGCCGAACTGCCTGACCGGACGCCGGACGGGGCCGCCCGGGTCTGCCCGTTCTGACCGATCCGGGATAGCGCCGGGACTGATCGACCACAGCACGGGGTGCCCCGTAATGTCCGGTGCATGGCACTCATCGCTCAGACCGCGCGGGCGCTCCCCGACGAGACGCTGGACCAGCTGCGTTCGGCTGTCGCGATGGCCACGCAGCCCGAACGGCTGGGCGGCCGCAGCCCCTACCACTACACCTTCTGGTACGCACTGGGGACGCCGCCGCGCAACGTGGTCGAGGCCGCAGTCCGGAACCATCTCGTGCACCACATCCCCGCCGAGGTACGGGCGGCCGCGGAGGGCGTCGAGTGGTGGCTCGGCCGGCTGGCCCCGCCGTACGCCTCGAACTTCGAATTCGGTCTGCACCGTGACATCGGCGAGGATCCGCAGACCGGTGGGCTGGATTCCCCGATGCTGTCCAGCGTCATGTACTTGACCGACGTCGACGACGGCCCGCTGGTGGTCTTCGGCGGTGAGCCGTCGCCGGACGCGGAGGATCGCGAGTTCGTCTTCCCGGCCGAGAATCTGTACGTCACGTTCCCTGGGCATCTGTGGCACTCCGTGGGCAACCGGGGCGACGTGCACCGGGATCCGCCGGCCGTTCCGGAGCATCGGGAACGGCTGACGGTCCTGGTGAACTGGTGGCCGTACCAGCCGGGCGACGCTGCCGTCGAGCCGATGAAGCAGGTCGCCGCGGCGTACGACGGGTCGATGTACCCGGAGCTGCAGGCGGCGTTCGCCGGCGCTCAGATCTCCTCGTAACCCATCCGCCGGGTGATGGCGCCCCTGATCGCCGCGGCCAGGTGGTCCACGTGCTCGGCATCGAACAGGCTCAGGTGGCTGCCCTTGATCTCGGTGGTCTCCAACTCGGCGACGAAGGCGCCCCACCCACGGTCGTCGTCCATGTAACCCGCGGGGAACGCCGGCGCGTCGGCGGGCAGCGGGTCGCTGGCGCGCAGCAGGTCCACCTCGGCCGGGTAGAACTCCGGCCAGTAGTCGAGGAACGCGGCGCGATTGCGCTCGACCATCCCGGTCAGCTCGCCCAGGGCCACGGCGGCGCCGGCCTCGGCGCCCTCCAGGCGCAGCACGTCCAGCGCCAGGCACGCCGCCCGCACCTCGGCGGCCTCCGCCGCCGAGGACATGAACGAGGGCGGCGCCCAGGTGTCGAGCAGCAGCGTCGCGGCGGCCCGCTCGCCGCGCAGCAGCCATTGCCGGGCCATCTCGACCGCCACGCAGCCGCCCATCGACCAGCCGGCGAGCACGACGGGGGCGACGCCGCGCACCGTGTCGACGGCGGCCACATACCGGGCGGCGATCTCCTCGATCGTCGCCGGCGGGTCGTCCGGCAGCGACTGCAGGGCGTACAGCGCGAACTCGCCGCCGAGCCGTTGGGCCACCTCGTAGAACGGCAGCACCGAGCCGCTCGCCGCGTGCACGAAGACCACCAGTGGCGCGCCCGGGTTCTCGACCAGATTGATCAGGTTGTCCTCAAGCGCCGGGACGGCTTGCGCCGCGCCAAGGGTCGCCGCCAGGTCACGGACCTTCGGACCGGTGAAGACGTCCTGGACGGACGGCCGCAGGCCGAGTTCGCTCGCGCACTCCTCGATCAGTTTGAACACCAGCAGTGAATGACCGCCCAGGTCGAAGAAGCTGTCGGTGACACTGACCGCGTCCCGCCGCAGGAGCCGGGCGTAGATCGCGGCCAACCGGGCCTCCAGCTCGGTCTCCGGAGCGACGAAGGGCTCGTCCTCGACGAGTGCGTCCTCGTGGCGCAGGTCGAGCAGCGCGGCGACGTCGATCCCGCCGTCGCCGCTGCGGACGATCCGGTCCACCACCGTCACGCTGCCCGGCACCAGGTAGTCGGGCAGCCGTCGGGCGGCGCCGTCGGCGAGCTCCGGCTCCGACAGCTGCCGATCACCGGCCGGCACCACGAAGGCGGCGAGGCCGCCCTCCGGCGCCGCGATGACCGCGCACAGGGCCACCCCGCCCTGGCCGGTGAAGGCCGCCTCGACGGTGGCCCGGTCCACGCGCATGCCGTGGACCGTGATCTGCCGGTCGACCGGGCCGAGGTGTTCCAGCCCACCGTCCTCCCGGCGCCGGCAGAGTTCGCCGGTGCGAACCATGCGGGCGCCGGGCACGCCGAAAGGGTCGGCGACGAACCGTTCCGCCGTCGCCGCGGGCAGCCGGTGGTAACCGCGGGCCAGGCCGGCCTCCCCGCCGACGTACAGCTCGCCGACGACGCCGACCGGTGTCGGCTCCAGCGCCTCGTCCAGCACATACAGGGCGTGGGGCGCCGTCCGCCGGCCCTTCTCGGTGACCCGGCCGGTCTCCGGCCATCCCTGCCATGTGACGACCTCGCCCGGAAACCCGGTGACGGTCACCGGTTCGCCGCCGCAGAAGACCCGGCGCAGCGACCCGCCACCGGTGCCGTCCAACGGCACCGACGGCGTCGTCCAGAGGGTGGTGACGCCGTGGGTGTCGATGTGTTCCATCAGGGGCCGCGGGTGCTTGTGCACCACGGGCGGGCAGAGCAGGACCGTGCCACCGGACGACAGCGGCCAGAACGCGCCGTCGGGAGTGTCCGCAAGCATCACCTCGCCGACGCCGAGGGGATGGGCGCGCTGGAGTTCCGCGATCTCCGCCAGCGCCCCGCCGACGGTGTGGGCGACGGGCCCCGGCCGACCGGGGGCGCGGACCAGGCGGAGCAGGTCGCAGCCGGTCTCCGCGACCGGCGGGTCGTCGGTGGCCGTCTCGGCCCACCGCTCGGCGTCCGCGAACGAGACCACCCGCCACGATCCGGGCGGCACCCGGGCCGCCGTCGCCCCATCGGTGATCACCACGTCCGGAGCGGCGTCGGTCAGCTCCTCCGGTTCGATCGCCGTGTACGGGGCGCCGAGCTTGGCCGCGGCGTACCGGGCGACGATCTCGTCGGCGCCGGGGGCGAGGCACAGCGCCAGGACCGTGCCGGGCCGGACTCCGCCGCCGAGCAGGACCCACGCCAGCCGGTTGGCCCGGGTGTTCAGCTCCGCGTAGCTCACCACGTCCTCGCCGGTGCGGACCGCCACCGCGTCCGGGGTGCGGCGGACCTGCTCCTCGAAGGGCTGCGCCATCGACCGGTAGCGGACGTCCGGCTGCTCGGATCCGCTCAGCTCGCGCAGGCTGCGCTCCCGTTCGGCCGGAGCCAGCAGCGGCAGCTCGAACGCCCGCGTGTCGGGTTGCCCGGCGCCCGCGGTCAGCAGGCTCTCCAGGAAGCCGGCGAAGCGCAGCGCGGTCGATTTCTCGAACAGGGCGGCGTCGTATATCAGGACGCCGCTCATCCCGTCCTCGTCGGTGAACAGGCTTGCGGCCAGGTCCCACATCGCGGCGTTCGTGTCCAACTCGGTGCCCAGGTCGGCGGTGCCGCCCGCTCCGGTGGACTGCACGTTGACCATGGTCTGGAACACCGCCTGCACCCCGGACAGCCGGGGCAGACCCAGTTCCGCCACCACCCGGTCGAAGGGCACCGTCTGGTGGTCATGGGCCTCCAGGACGGTCTCGTGCACCCGGCGGACGACCTCGCGGAACGTGGGGTCGCCGCTCAGGTCGGTGCGCAACGGCGCCGACTTGACGAAACAGCCCACGATCGACTCGGCGACCTCATGATCCCGGCCGGCCAGCGGGGCGCCGACGATGATGTCCCGCTGCCCGGTCATCCGGGCCAGGAACAGCTTGTACGCGGCCATGACGACGACGAACAGGGTGACCCCTTCGTCCGCCGCGAGCTGCCGCAGGCGGGCCAGCACCGGGCCGGGGACCGAGACCGGCACGGTGCCCCCGGTCCGCTTCGACGTGGCCGGCCGGGGACGGTCCCTCGGCAGGTCCAGCACCGGCAGGTCACCGGCCAGCTTGCCGGTCCAGTAGGACAGGTCGCGCCCGATCGCCGTCTCGTCGGTGTTCTCCTGCTCCCAGGCCACGTAGTCGAGGAAGCCGACCGGCGGGGCCGGATCGAGCGGACGACCGGCCAGCAGGGCGTCGAGCTCGGCGACGACCATCGCCCGGGACAGCCCGTCGATGACGATGTGATGAAAGTTGACCGCCAGCATGGTCCGGTCGCCGGGCAGGGCGAAGCCGATGACCTGGAAGAAGCACGGCCCGTCGAGCGGGAACGGGCGCTGCGCGGCTTCGTTGCCGCTCGCGGTGGCCCTCGCCTCCGCCTCACCTGCGGGCAGATGCCGCAGGTCGTGCCAGGTCACCGGTGGCTCGATCGGGCCGTCGTCCTGCTGCATCGGCACGCCGTCGCGTTCGAACATCCGTACGCGCAGGACGTCGTGGCGGGCCATCAGGTCCGCGGTGACCGCGCGCAACGTCGGGAGGTCGAGTGCCCGGTCCAGGGTCCGTAGCTCCGGCAGGCTGTACTCGCTGGTGTCCGGGTACTGGCGGCAGGAGAACCAGATCCTCGCCTGGGGCGGGTTGAGCGGCACCGGGGTGCCCTGCGGTACCGGCGTGATGCGCGGGCCCCGCGCCGAGCTGTTCCGCTCGCGCAGCAGCTTCATGAGCTTCTGCTGCTTGTCCACGTCCAGTGTGGTCATCGGATCATCCCTCCCGGCCGTCGCTCTGCGCGGCGGCGTCGTCGGACAGCGCGGCCAACTCGGCGACCAGCGCCTTCTCCAGGTACTCAGCCACACCCGCGATCGTCGGCGCGCTGAAGAACTGTCGTACGGTGACCGCCACCCCGAAGCGGGTCTTGACCCGGTGCAGCATCTGCAGGGCCGACAGCGAGCTGCCGCCGGCCTCGAAGAAGTTCTGCCGTCGGCCGATCTCCTCCACGTTCAGCAGGTCGCGCCACACCTCGGCGAGCTGCGACTCGATCAGCGAGGTGGTCTCCGAGATCCCGGCGCGTGCCCCGCGATCCTGCGCGGTCGGCGCCGGCAGCGCCTGCCGGTCGACCTTGCCGGACGGAGTGAGCGGCAGCGCGGCCAGCTTCACGTAGACCGCGGGCAACAGGTACCGGGACAGGTAGCCGGCCGCGTACTCCGCCACGTCGGGGACGACGGCGTCGGGCCCCACCAGATAGGCGACGATCTCCTTGGCACCGGGCTCGTCCTCCCGGATCCGCACGGCCGCCTGCTCGACCGCAGGGTGACCGCGCAGCACCTCCTCGATCTCGCCGGGCTCCACCCGTACGCCCCGGACCTTGGCCTGGCCGTCGGACCGCCCGGCGTAGTGCAGCAGGCCGTCGTCGTCACGGACGGCCAGGTCGCCGGTGCGGTACAGCCGCTCCCCGGGCGTCACGGGCCAGGGGTGCGGCAGGAACCGTTCCGCGGTGAGATCCGGCCGGCCGAGGTAGCCGCGGGCCAGGCCGTCCACGCCCGCGACATGGAGCTCGCCCACCACGCCGGGGGCCACCGGCTGCAGAGCCTCGTCGAGCACGAACAGCCGGTAGCCGTTGACCGCCCGTCCCATCGGGACGCCGCCGTCCGGCCAGTCACGGCCGCTCCACAGCGCGACCTCCGAGGTCTCCGTCTGGCCGTAGGCGTTGTCCAGTGCGACGTCGAAGTGGGCGGCGAAGCGCCGCAGCAACGCGGCCGGGACCGCCTCGCCGGACGTCTGCACGCGATCGAGCCCGGGGTACTTGGTGGCGGAGACCGTGGCCAGATACATGTCCAGCATCGACGGGACGAAGTGGGCGAGCACGGTGTCCGGCGTGGCGAGCAGCTCGGCCAGATACGGCACGTCGGTCTCCGTGCCGGCCTCGGCCAGCAGCACCGTCGCGCCGGCCCCGAGCGTCGCGAAGATCTCCCAGATCGCGACGTCGAAGATCAGCGGGGTCTTGTGCACCACCCGATGGCCCGGGCCCAGCTCGTAGCGGCGGGCGATCCACTCCACCCGCGAGGCCGCGCAACCGTGATCGATGATCACGCCCTTGGGCCGGCCGGTCGACCCGGACGTGTAGTAGACGAACGCCGTGTTGCGGGGGTGGATTCCCACATCCGGCCCGGCATCGGGCCCGCCTTCCGACCCGGCCGAGGCCGGGTCGATCACCGGCACGTCCTCCAGCCCGGCCGGCACCGCGGACGTGATCACCGCGGCCATCGCGGAGTCGGCGGCGATCCAGCGCAACCGCTCGGCCGGATATCCCGCGTCCAGCGGCACGAACCCGGCACCGGCGCGCAGCACCCCGAGCACCGCGGCGACCGAGTCGACGGAGCGCTCGACGCAGACCCCGACCAGCGACTCCGGACCGATGCCGGCGGCCGCCAGCGTGGCCGCGATCGCCTCGGACCGGGCGTCCAGCTCGGCATAGCTGACGGCGTTCGTTCCGGCCTGCACGGCCACGGCCGACGGATCGCGGGCCAGCGCCGCGCGGAAGCCGTCGTGCAGCAGCGTGCCGGCGGCGCCGCGGTCCCGGTGGTCGGCGTTGATCGCGGTCAGCTGGGCGGTGGCCGCGGCGAGCGGCAGCAGCGGCAACTCGGCAAGCCGCGCCGACGGGGCCGCCAGCGCCGACTCGAGAAGTGTCACCAGGGCGTCCTGCCAGCGATCGGCGGACGGGCGGTCGAAGCGGCGGGTGGCGTACTCCACCTCGCCGGTGACCTGGCCGTCGTCCAGCCGCAGTGTGCAGGTCAGTGCCACCTTGGCGGTGCCCGAGTGGATCAGCTGTTCGGTGATCTCGAGGCCGTCGATCGCACCGCCGTAGTCCACCGGGGTGGACTGCAGGACGAACATGGTCTGGAAGACCGGGTTCTCGGCGGCGTCCCCGCCCTGGGCGATGCCGTCGGTCATCTCCGAGAACGGCAGGTCCTGCCGGGACAGTGCCTCGGCCAGCGCCGCATCGGTCCGCTCCACCAGCTCCCGGAAACTCATCCGGGGGGTGAACCGCATCCGCAGCGGCACGGTGTTCACCAGGTATCCGATCAGCTCCTCGGTGCCCGCCCGCCCCCGGCCGGCCATCGGAACGCCGACCACGATGTCGTCGGCGCCGCCGGTCATCCGGTGCAGCGTGGCGAAGAATCCGGCGAGCAGCACGCCGAACGGGGTCGATCCGCAGGCCCGGGCCACGTCCTCCACCTGGCCCGGGACGAGCCCGCCGAGCCTGAGCGGTATCGAGAACCCGGCCTGCCCCGGTGACCCGGTCGGACGGCCCGGCTCCACCGCCGGCGCGTCGCCGGACAGCCGGTCCCTCCAGTACCGGCGCTGCCCGGCCGCCTCCTCCGAAGCCAGCCAGCGCTCCTGCCAGGCGACGTAGTCGGCGTACCGCACCGCGGGCTCGGGCAGCCTGCGGCCCTGGTACAGCGCGGCGAACTCGCGCCGGAACACACCGAGCGACCAGGCATCGAAGGCGCTGTGGTGCACGTTGAGCAACCAGAGGTGGTGCTCGTCGTCGACCCGGTAGCAGGAGGAGCGCAGCAGCGGGCCGGTGGACAGGTCGAACGGCCGGGCCGCGTCAGCCTCGGCCCGGCGTGCCGCGGCGGCGCGGTCGGCCACCGCCGTCACCCGGGTGCGGACCGGCACCGGCGGCTGGAGGCGGGACCAGACCCGGCCGTCGCGTTCCGAGAGGGTGGTACGCAGCGCCTCGTGGCGGGCCAGCAGCTCGGTGAGCGCGGCGTCCATCCGGTCGACGTCGAGCGGACCGGAGATCCAGTACCCGAGGGGCACGGCATACGTCGCCGCACCGCGATGCAGCTTGTCCAGGTACCAGAGGGCGGCCTGGCCACGGGACACCGGCCGCCACTCGTCGCGCTCGCCGGTCGGTGTCACGGCTCCCACGTCGGGTTCGTGCTGTTGCGCCCCCTCCACCAGCGCGGTGAGGCCGGCCACGGTCGGTGCCGAGCGCAGTTGGTCGAAGCTCAGCGCCGCCCCGGTGGCCTGGGCGATGCGGCTGAGCAACTGCAGGCCACGCAAGGAGTCGCCGCCCGCCGCGAAGAAGTCCTCGTCGGCGCCCGGCGACCTGCCCAGCACGTGTGCGACGAGGCCTGCGACGGTCTGCTCCATGGTGGACGGCAGGATCCGGCCGGGCCGGTCGGCGACGGCCGGTGGCGGCGGCAACTCGGACGGGAGGGCCTTGCCGCTGAGCGGGGATCGCGGGATCCGGTCCAGCCGGACGATGGTCTGCGGGAGCATGACGGCGGGCAGCCGGCCGGCCAGCTCGTCCCGGAGAGCGGCCTCCGCATCCGGCGCCGCGTCCGCCTCCACGTACGCGATCAGGCGCGCGCCGGAGACCGGGTCGTCGACCGCGACCACGACGGCGTCACGTACGCCGGCGCAGGCCCGCACCGCGTTCTCCACCTGGCCGGGCTCGATCCGAAATCCACGGATCTTCACCTGGCGATCGGAGCGGCCGAGGAACTGCAGGTTCCCGTCGGGCAGCCGCAAGGCCCGGTCACCGGTCCGGTACATCCGCGTGCCGGGAGGCCCGAAAGGGTCCGGCCAGAACCGGTCGGCGGTGGCCGCGGGCGCGCCCGGATAGCCGCGGGCCAGCCCGGAGCCGGCGATCCACACGCCCCCGGGTTCACCGTCGGCCACCGGCGTCAGGTCGTCGTCGAGCAGGCGTACCGTCACCCCGGGCAGCGGCCGGCCGATCGGCACGAGCTCGATGTCGTCGGGCAGGTGTGCCGGGTCCGGCCGGTATGTGGTGCAGCTGATCGTGGTCTCGGTGGGCCCGTAGTCGGCGACGAAGTCCACCGGTCGCGAGCCGACGACCGCCGACCAGGCGGCGAACTTGTCCATGCGGATCTTGTCGCCGCCGACGAAGACCGTGCGCAAGGTCTCCGGCAGCGCCACCACGCCGTCCCGCAGGTCGTCCGTCCACTGGTGCCAGTACGCGCTCGGCAGGCTCACCACGGTCACGCCGCGCGCGGTGATCAGTTCGGTCAGCTCGACACTCGTCGGCCGTGGCGCGTCCGGTAGCACGACCGTCCCGCCGGCGAGCCAGACCGGCAGCACCTCCTCCAGCGAGGCGTCGATGGCCATCGAGGTGAACTGGAGGAGCCGGTCGGCCGGTTGCAGGCCCAGCTCGGCGCGGATCGCGGCGGCGTGGCCGGCCAGTGCGGCGTGCGAGATCCCGATCGGCTTCGGCCGACCGGTGGAGCCGGAGGTGAACATGCAGTAGGCGAGGTTGTCCGGCCACATCGTCGGCGCCGCGCCGGCGACCGGGTCCGCGCTGTCCAGGTCGACCAGCTCCACGACCGAGAAGCCGGGACCGGCCGGCACCGGACCGGATCCGGAGTGCAGCAGCAGCTCGACACCGACGTCGGCCAGCATCGAAGCGGCCAGCTCGGCGGGGAGCGCGGCGTCGATCGGGACGTAGACTCCGCCGGCCTTCCAGACGGCGAGCAGCGTCACCAGCCAGCGCGCCGACTGCTCTACGGCCAGCCCGACCCGAATCTCGGGGCGCACACCACGCGCGGCGAGCAGGCCGGCCAACCGCCCGGCCTGTTCGTCGAGTTGGGCGTAGCTCAGGACACCGTCACGGGACACGACCGCGGGCGCGGCCGGTGTCCGTGCCGCCTGCGCTTCGATCAGATGGTGTACGCAACGATGGGACATGAATCGCCTGCCTCCGTATCCGAAAGGGCGTGAATCGCGCGGGGAACGGGGATCTGCCACCGTGTCCAACTGTGTGAAATGCGCGGTCAGACAGTGCCTTGAGCAGTGCTTCAGCAGGCTAGACCTGGATTTCGCAGGTGGGGAATTGCTCCGTCCTCCAGCGGGTTTTGGGCCGGGCCGATGTTGAACAGCCGTAACTCAACCGATCACGGAATGCGCATGTCGAACAGGGCACCCAGATATGTCGGGTGTCCGGATTCGTGCGGTGGTGCGACAACCTCCCCAGGGGACCAGGGAGTTCCGGCGGTGGATGTCCTTCTGGCCGAGCCGGTCGGCGGCCCTGACCCGCGGAGCTGTTGCCCCCGGCTGCGGCAGGCCCGCACTCCCCACCACGGGCAGGGTCAGGTGGCTGCCGCGCAGGTCCAGTCGTACGGTGGCGCCGGTGGTGGACGGGGTCGTGAATTCGAGGTCGCTCTGCTGCAGGATCAACCCGAGCACATGCCCGGCCCGGACGGTCTGGTCGGTGGCCTGCATCGGCATCTCGATCGAGTACCACCGGTCGGGCTCCAGCGGAACCCGGAAGCGCAGGGAGACCCGGTGTGCGGCGTCCTGCCAGCCCCGGGTCAGGATGCCGCGGTCGCCGGTCACCACGTCCTGGGCGGTGTCCAGATAACACGCGTCGTCCGCTGCGGTCGACGCGCCCCAGCATGATTCGGTGTCCAGCGTGCGGATGCCCTCGTTGGGGTAGATGGTGTTGACCCGCGGGATGGTGCCGTAGTCGACGAGCCGGGCGCTGAGCTCGGTGGTCGGCCGGTCCACCTTGACGCGCAGGGTCACGGCCGGGATTCCGGAGATCCGTACGTCGCGGGTCAGCGGCCCGGAGAGGAAGGCGGCCCGGCCGGCGACCGCATCGTTGGGGTCGGCTGTGGCGGCGTCCTCGAACAGGTCGGGGTTGTCCACCCAGGTCCTCTCGCCGGTGCCGGTGTGCTCGCCCAGGGTGCCGGTGGTGCCGTCGCCGTTGCCCAGAGGGACCTGCACCTGGTGCGCGTCCGGGGCCGGCCAGGCAGGCTGATCGGTCCATGTGCCGGGCGAGGTCTCCATGGTCACCTGCGGTTCCCGGTCGATGCCGTTGTGCAGGCCCTGCAGGTAGAAGTCGAACCAGCGGTGCAGCGTGTCGACCCACTCGGCGCGTCGGAAATCGAACGGGTCGACGTTGCCCGCCTGGGAGAGCCAGAGCTTGCGAGGAACCTCCAGCCCCTTCCACCACAGCGCGAATTGGTTCGTCATCACGTTGCCGTCGTTGAGCCCGTGCACCAGGAAGACCGAGGCCCGCACCTTCGACGCGTACGGTCGCAGGTCGCGCTCCGCCCAGAAGGCGTTGTAGTCGCCGGTCGCGTCGTCGCTGCCGGTGTCGAGTTCCCGCAGTGTCCGGGCGCAGGCTTCGGCCGGGCGGCTGGTGACCAGATCGAAGAGGGACTCGTTGGCGTCCGGGCTGACCACCACGCCGTTGTGGCGCGCGTAGTCGTATCCGCTGGAGGTGGCCGCGATCGGCACGACGGTCTTCAGCCCGTCGACGCCGGTGGCCGCGACCTCGTTGGCCACCGTCCCGTCCGCCGACTTGCCGATCATGCCGACCCGGCCGTTGGTCCAGCCGGTCGCAACGGCCGGTGAGCCGTCGGCGTACGTGGCCCTTGCCCGTCCGTTGAGCCAGTCGACGGCGGCCTTCGCGCCCAGCGTGTCTTCGCGCCCGTCCGTGTCCGTGCACCCGGTGGACCGGCCGGTGCCGGCCAGGTCCACGGTGACGACGGCGTACCCGCGCGGTACGAAGTAGTTGTCGTAGAAGAGCGGTTGCCTGACGATCGTGCCGCCCGCGTCGTATTCCTTGAGCTCCTTCTCGTTGCCGCGGCCGCAGCAGCCGTAGAACGGCGACGCCTGCATGATGACCGGCACCCGGACACTGCCGGCCCGGGGCCGCACCACATCCACCGCCACCTTGTCGGGCACTCCGTCGTAGTCGTCGTCCAGGGGGGTCTGAACCCAGACGCTCTCCCGGATCGCGTCCGCGTATGAGTAGACGGGCACCGTGCTGTTTCCGCGGACATACGGATCGGCGGCCGCGGTGCTCGCCGGCGCGACGGCGGTGTTCATGACGGCGGACAGACTCATGACCGCAGTCAGAACAATGGAATGCACGAAGAATCGACGCATGATCGAATTGTTGGGAAGTCAATGCCGCAGAGGAAGCCTCGCGTTGCCGCATAATCCGGGGACGCCGAGGCCCGCCGCCGGTCAGTTGATCGGTGGCAGACGGGCGGCGAGGAACTTCGGAGCCATCTCACGGTAGCTGTCGGTGATCAGTTCGGTGAGCTCGGTCCAGTCGGTGTGGTCATCGAGAACGGCGGCGACGACGTTGTGGCCCCAGTCGGCACGGAAGAACGGGAAGCCGCCGGAGGTCAGGCCGAGCAGGTCGTCGACGGGCACCCGAAAAGTCATCACGACCGGTGCCTGACCTGCTTTTTCATACGGGGCGTAGACCGGGTAGCGATCCGTGTCCGGGCTGTAGACATGGGCGAATGTCCTCGTGCGGATGCGCCAGCGCACGCCGATCCAGGCCGGTTCCTCGTACGACTCGGGCAGTTGCCGACAGATCGGCCGCAGCCGGTTCAGGATCTCGGGCGGCACGTCTCCAGGACTGGACATGCGCCGACACTAGCGGCCGCCTGCGATGTCCGCGCCGGACCCGGCAGGGCGGGCCGCCCGCGCGATTCCCCAAAACGTGGGGCATCGCGGAGGCTGCTCTTCACCGAATGAAGTAGCCAGAATGATTTTGCTTGGTACGAATTCGGCCGGAGAGGGTGTGGCTTGTGGATTTCAGGCGCCGGACAATCGTTTTCGAGACGGCGGATCTTGATGCGGAAAGTGCGTTCTGGGCGGGGCTGCTGGACGGCACGGTCGAGGCGAAGGACACCTGGCACAACGTCTGGGTCGAGGGGGAGTGGCACCTGGCCGTCCAGCTTGCGCCCGATCATGTGCCGCCCGTCTGGCCGGACGGGGCCTCGTCGCAGCAGGTCCATCTCGACTTCTACCTCGACGACCTCGAAGCCGCGCACGACAAAGTGATCAAGCTGGGTGGGAGGCTGGTCAAGTCGGCCGACGATCCCGGCGCACGCACCGGATTCCGGGTCTACACCGATCCGGCCGGTCACCCCTTCTGCCTTGCCTGGCCGTAGTGCCGCAACATCTCTGAGCAGGAAAAGACGCTGGTGGCGGGCCTCCGGGAGGGCCCGCCACCAGCGTTTGTCCGTGGGGTGATCAGACGTCGAAGATGTAGAGACCGTAGTTGCGGTCGGTGACCAGGACGTAGTTCTTCTCACCGATCTTGTGGACCACGACTCCCACGAAGTCGTTGCCGGGCTCGCAGTAGGCGCCGACCTCCCGCAGGCCGTCCGGGCCGTAGCTCAGGACGCGGAGACCGCCCGAGTAGAAAGTGGCGTACACCAGCTTCCGGTCCGGATCGATCGCGACGTGGGACGCCGAGAGATCCCCGAAGCCGATCGCGTACTTCGGGTCCTGCGACTCGGGGATGGCGTACGTGTCGATCTGTTCGATGGAGCCGCTGCCGGCGGCCGGTATGTCCGTCTTGAACAGCCGCAGATAACCCCATCCGTTGAACACCGACCTGAGGTCGATCGCGGGAATGTCCGGTGCGGCCGGTGTCGCGGTCGAGCCGGCCGTCTCCTCGGTCACGCCGGTCACCCCGAGCAGCCGCAGACCGGTCAGGCGGTTGACGAAGATCAGCGGGATCGGTCCCTTGGCCGACGTGGGGTACTGGTGGAGCGCGTCCGGCCCCTGGCGGTTGAAGACGATGCCTGCCGAGTAACCGGCCGCGGCGATGGCGTTCAGCTTCTCCTGGAACGAGCACCCGGGGTTCGACCCCGCGGTCAGCAGCGAAGCCTCACGTTCCATGAGCGCGATCCCCTGGCCGGGTGGCACCGTGCCCGGGCATCCGCCGCCGACGAAGGTCGGGGTACCGGAGATGCCGTTGACGTCGTCGATCGGCGCCGTGTCCGGGCTCCAGGCCGCGGTGAACTCCAGGCCGGCGTCCGGCCCCGACGTGATGGTGCCGAGCAGGCGCACCGCTTCGTAGTTCTCGTCGGCGCCCACCAGATACCGCGCGTCGGGCGAGAGCGCACTGTGTTCGGCGTTGCCCTCCGGCGCGACCTGTTGGCCGTGTTTCGCCCGCTCCTCGTCCAGTTCGGGGTAGAAGGACTGAGCGATCATCGACACGTTGCCCGGCGTCGGGTCGGTCACATCGAGCAGCACGTAACCGCCGTCCCAGTACGTCGCGTTCATGACGTAGCGGTCGCCGGTCCGCTGCACACCGACGGCGTGGGCGAACACCGAGTTGAGGCCCGCGGGGGACTCCTGTGCAACGCCGAACGGCGGCACGCGCAGGTCGAGGGAGTTCACCATCGACGGGTTGCGCGGGTCGGTGATGTCCATGATGCAGATGTCGGTCGTGATCTTGACAGTGACCATGGCGACGTAGGTGCGGCCGGTGAAGCCGTTGGTCCACGGGAACACGTAGTAGACCTCGACGGCCTGGTCCAGCGGTGAGCCGTCCACGTCCGTGTAGTCGCCGGCGTGGGCGGCCAGAAGCTTGGCGTGTTCCGGGTCGGTGATGTCCCAGATGTTGATGCCGCCCCGCTGGCCCGGCCCGGTCGGGTCCGGCGCGTGGGCCTGGGCGTAGATCTCGTTGCCGTGAACGAACAGCGTGCCAGTGAAGTACTCGTTGTCGATCTCGATGACGCCCGGACCCTCACCGACGTAGTTGCCCGTCGTCGTCTCCATGAACGCGCCTTCGACCTCGAAGGGCGCCTGCGGATCGCTGATGTCGATGACATAGGCGCCGGTTCGCTCACACGTCGGTTCGCGGTAGGCGGTGAGGAACGCGTGATTCCCGTACGCGGCCAGGTCGCAGATGTGCCGCTCCAGGCCGGCCCCCGACGGGTTGTTGACCTTCGCCCTGCCCATCCGCCGCACCCCGTATGTGACAGGCGGCAGGTGCTCTCTCTCAGGCGCGTGATCACCGTCGGGCATGCCGGTGCCGGTCATGTGTACCTCCTGACTGTGCCTGCCTTCGACAATCCGAAGGACGACGTCACTTCTGCTCCGCGAACGGGGTCATCTGGAAACTGACGAACCGCCAGCCGTCACTGTCGTGTCGGTGCAGGATCTGGGTGGCCACGCCCGCGAGCGTGCGTTCGCCGCCGTCCGGCGTACGCAGAAGGTTGGTGAGCGGGCCGGTGATGATCGCGACGTCACCGACGAGCCGGATGAGCAGGTCGCCCCTGGTGATGCCGAGGTAGGGGCGCCGACTCGCGGTGTGCTCGAGAAGTTGGGCCTTGGTATGGGTGATGCCGTGTGCGTGCGTGTGCACGAGAGTGTCGTCGAAGATCCTGTCCAGGGCGTCCAGGTCGGCGGCGACGAGAGCCCGCTGCCGCAGCTCCTCGACGGCATGCAGTTCGGCGATGGTCCGGTCATCGGGCGTGTGAACGCTGGCGTGCATGCAGCCTCCGTGCTGCTCTGCCTACGGCCTTCGATCAGGCGACGGGCCTTGCCAGCTGGCTGAGGAGTGCGACGCGGGTGAGCTCGGCCTTGTTGCCGACGCCGAGCTTGGCGCGGATGCGCTTGACATATGTGTCGACGGTGTGCGGGCTGATGCCGAGCCGGGTGGCGATCTGTCCGTGGGTCAGTCCCCGGGAGATCTGGCTGAGGACCTGTTCCTCGCGTCCGGAGAGGTTCAGCGTGAGCGGATCCTGACGTTCCGCCGGGGACTTCGCGATGTGGCCCTCGGGTAACACCCGGGCGCCGGCGGTCACGGTTCGCAGCGCCGCGACCAGACTCTCGCTCGACTGCCATTTGTGGATCACGCCGATGGCGCCCGCCTCGAGGTACTCCTCCGCCGGCAGTGACCAACTGTTGAGCAGGACCAGGACCGCCGTGGTCCGGGCCGCCTCGGCCACGTCGTCCAGGCCGTCCGCTGCCCCCAGGGCGTCGTCGTCGATCAGAGCCGCATCGGCGAGCCAGGAAACCTGTTCGGTCGGAGATTGACGGGTCGAGACGATGGATATTCCTTCGTCCGAGAGAATTTGTATGAGGCCGACGAGATAGACCGGACTGCTGATCAGAGCATCAACGCGAAGCATTATTCCCCCGTAGATACCTGGATGATGTTCTCCATCGTCAAGCCAGCGGTATGCGGATCATCGGCCTTCCTGCCGTCGCGCACCGCTGAACTGGCACACGGCAGGGTGGTCCATGGCCGAGACCAGCCTCCGGAAGGATCTAAAGCTATCGAACAAGCGGCCGTGATCTACGGCCGCTAGCGATTATTGGACCCTTCGCGGCGGCTCGCTCGTCGCGCCAATCGGGGACATGGACCCGCAGCCGTAAGATCGATTATTTTGATCGGTTCCACTCACCTCTGCCGAACGCAAGTGACGCAGCCGCAAGGGAGGGACCCGCGAGGCGACGGCATCCTGTCGCCGGTTCACGTGACTGCGCGGCCCCGGTCGGTTCTGCCTAGTGTCGATCACACACTGGCTTGGCGAAGGGACGAACCGGTGGCTATCGGCACGGTTGCGGCGCTGCTCCTCGCATTGGCGGTGATCATTCTCGTCGCCCGGGTCCTGGGGCTCCTCTGCCGGCGGATCGGGCAGCCGGAGGTGATCGGCGAGATCGCCGGCGGCATCCTACTGGGGCCGACCCTGTTCCACGGTGCGATCACGCGCACGCTGTTTCCGACCGATATTCGTCCCTCGCTCACGACGATCGCCGGCGTCGGCGTCTGCGTCTTCATGTTCCTCGTGGGGCTGCATCTGGCCGACAGTCCGCTGAGCGGGCAGAGCCGGATCGTCATGTCTTTGTCGATCGGTTCCGTGGTCGTGCCGTTCGTCCTGGGCAGTCTCTTCGCGATCGGCATCGTGGGCGACCGGTCCGGGCAGAGCGCGGTTGTCTTCTGCCTGTACCTCGGCACCGCGATGTCGATCACTGCATTCCCGGTGCTGGCAAGGATCCTGACCGACCGTCAATTGATCGGCACGCCCATCGGTGGTCTGGCGCTGGCCGTGGCCGCGGTCGGTGACGTCCTCGCCTGGTCGGTGCTTTCGGTACTGGTCGCCCTCTCGCACGGGAACCAGCCACCCTTGCGGATGCTGCTCGTGGTGCCCTTCGTGGCTCTCCTCGTCGGGGTGGTAAGACCGGCGCTGGCCAGGCCGGCGCGGCGCCGCCCGGTCGGACAGCAGCGGGGGTCCGCCGCCCGGATCGCCCTTGGCGTCGGCCTGTTGGCCGCGCTCGCCGGCGGACTGTGGCTGTCGGCCGCGGCGACCTCGTGGATGGGACTGCACCAGATCTTCGGCGCGTTCCTGTTCGGCGCGGTGATGCCCCGTTCGGGCGCCGCCGGCCTGCGTGAGCGGGTACTGCCCTGGGTCGAGCGGATCGACCGTACCGTGCTGCTGCCGCCCTTCTTCGTGGTCGCCGGCTTCGCGGTGAACCTGTCCGGAATGGACGCCCGGGAGTTCGGCCTGCTGCTGTTGATCCTGCTGGTCGCGATCGGCGGCAAGATGGCAGGCACCTTCATGGCTGCGCGGCTCGTCCGGGTGGCCCCGCGGCACAGCGCCGCACTGGCCGTGCTGGTCAACACGCGAGGGCTCACCGAGCTGATCGTCCTGGCCGTCGGTCTGCAGATCGGCCTGCTCGATCAGCGCCTGTACTCGCTCCTGGTCCTGATGGCGCTGATCACCACATCGATGGCGGGTCTGCTGCTGCCCTTCGTCTACCCCCGGCAGCAGGCCGGGCCGGACCGCGAACCCCGCTCGGCCGACGCGTTCGCACCCCTGGTGAGAGAGGAGTCGAAATGAACCCGTTCGACGACCCGGAAGGCCGTTTCCTGGTGCTCGTCAACGACGAGGAACAGCACTCGTTGTGGCCCAGCCGCCGGGCGGTGCCGGCCGGCTGGCGGCTCGTCCACGGCGAGGACAGCCGGCAGGCGTGCCTCGACTACGTCACGCAGCACTGGACCGACCTGCGCCCGCTCAGCACCCGTTGAGCGGTCCGCCGAGAAGGGGCAGCCCGTGATCGCGATCTCCGACTTCCTGGAAGAACTGCGCCTGGCCGGCGTACAACTGTGGCTTCAGGACGGCCGGTTGCGCTATCGGCCGGTCGGCGCGCTCGACGGCGAACGGCTGGCCGTGCTGCGCGAGCGGCGCGACGAGGTGATCGCCACGATGCTCGGCGACCCTGCGACCGGGGCCCGGCCGGATGTCATCCCGCTCTCCGACCACCAGAAGGGCATGTGGTTCCTGGAGCAGATGGGCGTGCTGGGCGCGGCGTACAACCAGACGGCGCTGCACCGCATCACCGGCGACCTGGATGTGGCTGCGCTGCGGTCGGCGATCGCGGAGATCATGAGACGGCATGAGATCCTGCGTACGGCGTTCCCGGCGCGCGACGGCATCGGCGTCCAGGTCGTGGAGCCGCCCGGTGACCCCCGCTTCACCTTTCTCGACGTGTCCGACCTGTCCGCCGCCGAGCAGCAACACTGGCTGGACGAGCGGAAGCGGATGTATGCGGAATACCGGTTCGACATCTCCGTGGCGCAGAACTTCCGGACCGAGCTGATCCGTCTCGCGCCGGACGAGCACGTGCTGGTCTTCCGTTCGTACCATCTGGTGCTCGACGGGCCCTCGCACGCCAACCTCTACCAGGAGCTGCGCACGCTCTACCGCGCGTACCGGACCGGCACCCCGCCCGAACTGCCCGAACTGAGCATGCAGTACGCCGACTACGCCCTGTGGCAGAACAACCGGGACGACGCCGAGACGAAGCGGCACATGGATTACTGGACGCAGCGACTGGCCGGCGCCCCGCACATCTTCGACCTGCCGACCGACCGGCCCCGTGCGGCCACCGCCGAACTCGACGGCGACACGGTCGAGGTGCCGGTGCCCGCCGACGTGGCCGAAGGGCTGCGTCAACTGGCCCGACAGGAGGGCGCCACCCTGTTCATGGTGCTGCTGGCGGCCTTTCACACGCTGCTGTACCGGTGGAGCGGCCAGAGCGACGTCAGCGTCGGGATGGTCCTCGACGGGCGGGCGCGCCCGGACGTCGAGGCCAACATCGGCCACTTCGTCAACCCGGTCGTCCTGCGGGCCGACCTGGCCGGGCGGCCGACCTTCGCCGGTCTGCTGGGCCAGCTCCGACCGCGACTGCTGGAGGCCTACGAGCACCGGCACGCACCGTTCGACCGCCTGGTGGCCGAGCTCCGGCCGCAGCGGGACCTGGCGGTGCAGCCGCTGTTCCAGGTGCTGTTCACCTATCTGAGGGCTGAGCCGTTCGACATGCTCGACGGGCTGACCGTCACCCCGATCGAGCCGGACGAGCGCAAGGCCATGTTCGACCTCACGCTCTTTGCCCAGGAGAACGAGACGGGGGAGTTGAGCGTCGGGCTGGAGTACCAGACCGCGCTGTTCGAGCGCGCGAGCATGCAGCGCCTGGCCGGCTACCTGGTCAGCCTGCTCGCCGCGGTGGTCACCACACCGGACGTGCCGATCGACGAGCTGCCCCTGATGAGCGCCGCGCAGTGGCACGAGGTGCTCGAAGTCTGGAACGGCCCGGTCGCCCGACACGACGACCTCTGCCTGCACCAGGTGGTCGAGCGGCAGGCCGCCGCCACACCGACCGCCGTCGCGGCGGTGTTCGACGGCCGGGAGCTGACCTACCGTGAACTGGACGAGCAGGCGAACGGTTTGGCCCGGCAGCTGCGGGAGCGGGGCGTCGGCCCCGATGAGCGGGTCGGCATCGCGCTGCCCCGCTCGCTCGACATGGTGGTCGCCAACCTGGCGGTGCTCAAGGCGGGCGGTGCCTGCGTCCCGATCGACCCCACCTACCCGGCCGCACGCCAGCAGTTGATCGCGCAGGATGCGGCGCTGTGCCTGCTGATCCGCCCGGCCGGCGGCGAGGCCGGTCCCGACGGATGCGCGCCGGTGCTGGCGTTCAGCCCGTCGGCCGACGCCACCGGCCCGGTGAACCTGGCCGACCCGGGCAACATCGCCTGGGTGCTCTACACCTCCGGCTCCACCGGCCGGCCCAAGGGCGTGGCCATGTCGCACCGGGCCCTGCTCAACCAGGTGCGGTGGCAGCAGCGCCAGGGCCCCGGCGGCCGCGGGCGGACCCTGCAGTGGGCGGCTCTCAGCTTCGACATCTTCTATCAGGAGATGCTCACCACGCTGGCGGTGGGCGAGACGCTGGTCCTGGTCGAGGAGGAGGTCCGGCACGACTTCGAGCGTCTGCTCGACGTCATCGAGACGCAGCGCATCGAGCGGGTCTTCATGCCGTTCGTGGCCCTGCAGAGCATGGCCGAGCTGGCCGTGCGCCTCGACCGGTTCCCGCCGTCGCTGCGGGCGGTGCTCACGGCGGGCGAGCAACTGCAGGCCACCCCGGCGATCCGGGAGTTCTTCACCCGGCTGCCCGACTGCACGCTGTTCAACCAGTACGGTCCGATCGAGGTCCACCTGACCACCTCGCACCGGCTCGGCAAAGACCCGGCGCAATGGCCGGCGCTGCCACCGATCGGCCGGCCCTTCGACAACGCGCGCACATACGTGCTCGACTCCGAGCTGCGGCCGGTGCCGCCCGGCGTGGCCGGCGAGCTGTTCGTCGGCGGCACCCCGCTGGCCCGCGGATACCTGGGCCGCCCGGAGCTGACGGCGGAACGGTTCCTGCCCGACCCGTTCGCCGACGGCGCCCGGATGTACCGCACCGGGGACAAGGTCCGCTGGAACGCCGCCGGGCAGCTGGAGTTCATCGGCCGGTTCGACGACCAGGTGAAGATCCGCGGGTTCCGGGTGGAGGTCGCCGAGATCGAGACCGTCCTCGCCGGCCACCCGCAGGTGCTGGAGTGCGCCGTCGCCGCCCACCGGTACGGCATCGGCGACCGACGCCTCGTCGCGTACGTAGTGCCGGACCCGCAGGCCCCGCCCGCCGCCGCCGAGTTGCGCGCCTTCCTTGCCGACCGGCTGCCGGACTACATGGTGCCGGCGGCCTATCTGACGGTGACGGAACTGCCGCATACGCCGAGCGGGAAACTCAGCAGGGCGCTGCTGCCACGGCCGGACGACGAGACGGAATGGGCCGGGGCGGCCGAGTACGAGCCCCCCGGCACGCCGCTGCAGGAGCGCATCGCCGCGATCTGGTCGGAGGTGCTGGCCGTGCCCCGGGTCGGCGTGCGGGACAACTTCTTCGAACTGGGCGGCCACTCGCTGCTGGCGGTCGCGGTCGTCAACAAGGTCGGGGAGGCTGTCGGGCGCACGGTGGCTCTGCGTACGCTCTTCGAGGCGCCGACCGTGGCCGACCTCGCCACCCGCCTGAGCGAGCCGGACCCGAGGTGAACGGGCCGTAGCGGCAGACCTCTCCGTTCCCGGAGCGCCATGCACGCAAACGGGCCGGTGTCCTGGTGGACACCGGCCCGTCCCGTTCCTGCCGCGTTCTCAGCCCGACAGTTCGCCGGCGGCGGTGTTGCCGTACTCGTCCTCGAGCCCCATCGCGAGCTGGATCCAGGCCGCCGCGCAGGACCTCGCCAGCGACCCGAGATTGAGCCTGGAGTGCGGCGGGATGTGGCTCAGCGACAGCGGGATCTCGTCGGGCACCAGCACCCGCGGGCCCAGCCAGCGCAGCAGCACCCGGCCTGACTCGGTGTAACGCAGCGAGGGATCCCGTTGGATGGTGTCCAGCAGCGACCGCAGCTCCTCGGAGGGGTCGGCCTCCGGCAGCTTCACCGTCATCTGCCGGTCCACTCCGCGGTCGCTGCGTTCCGGCCGCGTCCGACGGTCCAGCACGGGGTCCTCGCCGGCCTGCAGACGCGCTCGGACACTGCGCGCGGTCTCCACCGAGATGCCCGCCTCCTGAGCGATCCGACGCAGCGTCGCCTTCGGGTGCAGGGCGATCAGCTCGGCCGCGGCCTGCCGCCCGGCCGCCCCGTTGATCGGCCGTACCCGGCCGTCACGGCCGATGCGCGCCTCGACCGGCGGGCCGTCGATCCCGCGGCGCAGGGAGCCGACCGTCTTCGCGGCCAGCCCGGCGGTGAAGGCGATCGCCCGGTCGGACAGCTGCGGGTGGCTCCGGATGATCCGGACCGCGGCGGCGCGCCGATCGGCGAGCGTCAACGGCATGCCGTGCGACACGTTGAGCCGGACCGCGAGCAGGAACGCCTCGTGGTCGTCGCCGTCGAACAGCTGCGCGCGGATCTCCCGCTCGCCGCGCAGCCGGGCGGCGGTGAGCCGGTGCATGCCGTCGATGACACGCATGGTCGCCCGGTGCACCACGATCGGTGGCAGGTCCGCCTCCATCTCCGCCATCGATCTCGCGTGCGCCAGGTCCACGCCTGCGGAACGCGGCGAGTCGCCGTCGCGGATGGCGGAGAGGGGCAGTTGTACGACAGTGTCGTCCCGGTCGCAGGGCGGCGGCGTGCACGGCTGCACCCCGGTGGAGGTCCCGGCTTCATGTGTGGATCTGGAGGTGTTGACCGGCACTGGTTCAGCTCCGTTTCTTGTCACGGCCTCATTGATCGAACGAAGACAAACGGCCTTCGATCATCCTGACCACGGGGCCGGACGCGCGGGACTCACCAGTTTTGGGGGCAACACCCGCTATCCCGGCGTGCGGAGGAACCCCAGGCGCCGGGCCGGCTCCACACCGCCGGCCAGAGGCACCGGATCGCTGCCGCGGGCCAGGGTCGCCAGGAACTCGTGGCGCGGCACCGGCCCGGCGCCGAGCCGCCGGCTCCGCTCGCTGTCCCACTCGACGTCCAGCAGCGTCACGCCGCTGCCGGCCAGCCGGTGCTCCATGTCGAGCAGCGCCACCTTCGACGCGTTGCTGCGCCGGTGGAAGCAGGTGTCCAGGACGAACACCTCCCCGGTGCCGATGCCGATGGCACCGCCCACCAGCTCGTCGTCCTCCCACACCTCGACACTGTGCGCCCAGCCCAGCTGGTTGAGCGCCGTCATGCAGGCGCACAGTTCGGTGGTCAGCCACTCGGGGGTGCGGTCCCGGCGGCACTCGGCAAGCACGCGGGCGAAGTCCTGGTTCGCGGTGGTGGTCCAGGTCAGCCGGTTGCGCAACAGCTTCATCAGGCTGCGCGCCTTGGTCAACCCGCCGTACGGGACGACCGGCCGGGGATCCGGGGACCACCAGACCAGCGCGTACGGGTCGGGCAGTGGCGAGTCGAGCACCACGGTCGCCCCGGACGCCACCGAATCCTCGTACAGGGCGTGGTTCGCCTCGATGTGAGCCGCGGTCGCGGCATGCATCGGGAAGGTGCCGTGGCGGTAGCCGCCGAGAACGGTGGCCGGGTCGAGCCGCCCACCGATCGCGACCGGCGCGTCGGCCGGGGCACTATCCATCGCAAGTCCGTCCCAGATGCATCCCTCGCAAAGAATCACATGCGGATTCTGGCCTCAGACCCGCGACTGACGGGAGTCCCTCGATGACCGCACCCACGACATCGGGCACCGACGGCGCATCGGCGCGCTGGCTGCACCGGCCCCGGCCCCGCCAGGATCCGACGGCGCGCCTCGTGTGCCTGCCGCACGCAGGCGGCACGGCCGGCGCCTACAGCCCGTGGAGCGCCCGGCTGCCGGCCGGGATCGAGCTGATCGGCGTGCAGTACCCGGGCCGCCAGGACCGCTTGGCGGAGCCGCTGATGTCGTCGGTCCGGCAGATCGCCGACGCGGTGGCCCCGGCGCTGGCGCCGTTGGCCGACCGGCCCCTGTTCCTGTTCGGGCACAGCATGGGCAGCCTCGTCGCCTACGAGGTCGCGATCCGCATGGAAGCCGGCCCAGGGCCGGATCCAGCCGGCCTGTTCGTCTCCGGCCAGTACGCCCCACAACGTTCCGCACCGCCCAGGGAGGCGCTCGACGACGCCACCGTCGAGGCCGAGGCCCGGGAGTCCGGCTGGACCGATCCCGTGGTGTTCGACCACCCCGAACTGCGCGAGCTGGTGCTGCCGGCGCTGCTGGCCGACGTCCGGGCGTCCCTCTCGTACCACCGCGACGAACCGGTGCGGCTGCGGTCCCCGATCGCCGCCTACGGGGGTCGCGGCGACTCCGGCGACGTGGACGGTGATCTGGCCGCCTGGGGTGAGCTGACCACCGGCAGCGCCGTGTGCCGGGCGTTCGACGGCGACCACTTCTACCTCCGGGCCCAGGAGGCCGAGTTGGTTGCCGACATCGTTGCCCGGATGTCTGACTGGGGAGAGCTGCCAGTTGGACATCACTGAGTGAGGAGAAGGACCGTGGCTGATTCTGATCTGGCAGAGCGGTACCGCTTCGCGCCGGACATCCTGGTCGCGGTCCGGGCCGCGTCCCGGCCGGACAACTGGCACGGTCCGCTCGAAGCCGTCATGCACTGGGCCTGGATCGCCTTCTGGTGCGCGGCCTCGGTGCTGTCCTGGCAGCACGCACCCTGGTGGCTGGCGCTGCCGGTGTATCTCGTGGCGGTGTTCTTCATCGGGGGCCGGCAGCGTGGCATCGCCGGGATGCTGCACATGGCGACACACCGGGTGTTCATGGCCGACCACCGGGTCGGCAGTGTGATCGGGGCGGTCCTCGGCGGATATCCCGTGCTGCAGAGCTACACGGGTTACCGGGCCTCGCACCTCGGTGAGCACCACGGCCGGCTGGGCGACCCGGACCGCGACCCGGACTACCGGCAGTACCGGGACAACGCGCTGTGCGGGGACGACCTGAGCCGCCAGGCGCTACGCCGCTACCTGCGTACGATACTGACGCCCCAGGCGACCGCCTCGTACGTGCTCTACCTGCTGCGGCACCGCATCGTGGCGGCGGGGGAGCGGCCCGCCGAACGGGCGTTGCGGGTGGTCCTGCTGGCAGGGGTGGTCATCTGGGCCGTGGTGGGCGGCTGGTGGCTGTGGCTGGTGCTGCTCTGGTTCGTGCCGCTGGTCACCACACAGGTGTGGATCGGTGCGGTGGCCGAGTTGATGGAGCACTTCCCGCTGATCGAGACCGCGCCCCGGGTGGACATCTACATGTCCTGGAACCGGGTCTACGGGTGGGGCACCCGGTTCCTGCTGGGGGAGATCGACGGCGAGGGCTTCCACCTGGTCCACCACCTGTTCCCGCGGACACCGATGTGGCGGCTGCGCGAGGTCGACGCGATCCTGAGCCGCGACCCGGTGTACGCGGCACTGCCTCGGCTCGGCGGCGCCCTGGGCGGGCTGGGACAGATCTACCGTTCGCTGCCCGCGCACCGCGAGTTGGGCGGCACCGCACGGGTCGGCGCATGACGCAGACGGTGGTCGTGGTCTACACGGCCGGCGCCGCCACACCGCTCGAACTGGCCGCCGACGCCGAGGGTTACGACCTCGTGTTCGCGGTGCCCGTTCATGAGCTGGCGGACGGACTGGCCGATCTGCTGGCGGCCATCGGTGAGGTGGTCGACGTGACCGACGAGGCGGCCGGCGCCGCGGTGCTCGGGGCCCGCCGTCCGGCCGGCATCGTGGCCTTCTCCGACCGTGACCTACCGCTCGCGGCGCGGCTGGCGTCCCGGCTCGGCCTGCGATACCACTCGCAGAGCGCGGTGTCGGCCGCCACCGACAAGCACATCCAGCGGCAGCGGCTGCGTGCGGCCGGGCTTCGGGTGCCGCGGTTCCGGCTGCTGGCGCGGCCCGGCCAGGCGGTGGAGGCGCTCGCCGCGGTGGGTACACCGGCGGTGCTCAAGCCGGTCCGGGGCGCGTCCAGCCGGCAGACGTATCGCCTGGACAGCCCGGCGGACGCGGTGCGGTACGCCGAAGACGCGTTCGCCTCGGGAGACGCCGACCGGTTCGTGGTCGAGGAGATGCTGGTCGGCTGCCCGTCGGTGGCCGGCCCCGGCCTCGGCGACTACGTGTCGGTCGAGATGCTGCTCTGGCGCGGCACGGTCGCGTGCCAGGTGCTCAACTCACGGCTGCCGTTACGGGAACCGTTCCGGGAGCAGGGCTTCTTCGTGCCCGGCCTCCTGCCCGCGGCGGTCGAGGCGGAGGTCTACCGGCTCACCGCGGCGGCCTGCCACGCTCTCGGCCTGCAGGACGGCTGGGTGAACGTCGAGCTGAAGCTGACCGCCGAGGGGCCCGTGGTGATCGAGGTGAACGCCCGCCTCGGCGGCTATGCGGCCGCCCTGCTGCACCGGTCGTTCGGCGTGGAGGTGGTCCGGCTGGCGTTCGACGTCGCCGTCGGCCGCCGGCCGGTGGTGCGGCTGGGCGAACCGGCCGCAGCCGCCTTCTGCTACCAGATCCTGCCACCGGTCGGTGACTGGCGGCTGGCCTCCTGGGGCAACGTGGCCGACCTCGCCGCGCGCCCCGACGTCCTCTCGGTCGTCCTGACCGCCGAGCCCGGTGACCGGGTCGACTGGCGGCTGGGCAGCCAGGGCACGCTCGGCGTGGTGGAGGGCCTGGCAGAGCGGCCGGACGCGGTGCTCACCGCGGTGCGCGCCATCGAGCGGGCCGTCGCCGACCAGGTGGTCTTCAGCCCCGCGTGATCGGCTGCTGCCAGTAACTCGCCCTGCGCCGGGACCACGAGCGGCGCATCGGGTCGCGCAGGACCCGCAGCACCAGGCCCGCCGGGACCACGAGCAGGACGTACGCGAGGGTGAGCAGGGCGTTGCGCATCAGGAACCCCTTCGGTAGGGGACGGAGGGCCGTTGGTCAGTCGAGGGGGACCTCGGCGCGCCAGTCCAGGTCCTCTTTCCACTCGGGCTGCTCGGACTTGTACAGCAGGAACCCGCCGAGCGCGAGCACGTCGATGTCGGTTCGCATGAAGCAGGTGTACGCCTCGTGCGGTGTGTTCACGATCGGCTCGCCGCGGACGTTGAACGACGTGTTCACCACGACGCTGCTGCCGGTCTCCCGCTTGAGCGCCGTGAGCAGTCGGTGGTAGCCGGGGTTGTCCCGCGGCCCGACGGTCTGCACGCGCGCCGAGTGGTCCACGTGCGTGACCGCCGGGATCACCGACCGGGCCACCTTGAGCAGGTCGATGCCGGTCAGACCGGCATCCGTCTCGACGGCGAGCCGGGCCGCCTCGGCGACCGGCGCGACCACGAGCATGTACGGGCTGTCCTGCGGGAGGTCGAAGAAGTCCTTGGCGTCCTCGGCCCGTACGGACGGCGCGAACGGCCGGAACGACTCCCGAAACTTGATCTTCAGATTCATGACCGACTGGGTCCGCGGATCGCGGGCATCGCCCAGGATCGACCGCGATCCGAGCGCCCGCGGGCCGAACTCCATCCGGCCCTGGAACCAGCCCACGACCATCCCCGCAGCGATGCACTTCGCGACCTCGGCAGTCAGCTCCGTCGGCTCCGGACGGCGGTGCGGGATGCCGGCGGCGGTCAGATAGGCCGCGATCGTGTCGTCGTCGTACTCCGGTCCGAGCAGTGCCCCGGACATCGCGTCGCGTCCGGTCCCGACGTGGGGTCGCCCGGCGCCGCGATCCACCGCGACCGCGAGCGCCGCGCCCAGCGCGCCGCCGGCGTCGCCGGCCGCCGGCTGGACCCACAACTCGTCGAACAGCCCGCCGGCGACGATCTTTCCGTTCGCCACGCAGTTCAGGGCCACGCCACCGGCCATGCACAGCCTCGACTCGCCGGTCAGCTCACGCGCCGTCCGCGCGAGCTTGAGGACGACCTCCTCGGTGACCAGCTGCACGGACGCGGCCAGGTCGAACTCCCGCCGGGTCAGTTCACCCTCGGGCTCGCGGCGCGGACCGCCGAACAGCTTCTCGAACCCGCGACCGGTCATCACCTGACCGCGCAGGAACTCGAAGTAGCGCATGTTCAGGCGGAACGATCCGTCCGGCTTGACGTCGATCAGCCGCTCACGGATCAGGTCGGCATACCGTGGTTCGCCGTAGGGCGCCAGACCCATCAGCTTGTACTCGCCGGAGTCCACCTTGAATCCGCAGAAGTAGGTGAAGGCCGAGTAGAGCATGCCGAGCGAGTGCGGGAAGCGGATCTCGGCCAGCGGCTTCAACCGGGTGCCCTGCCCGTGCCAGATCGAGGTGGTCGCCCACTCGCCGACGCCGTCGATGCACAGCACGGCGGCCGATTCGTACGGGCCGGCGAAGAACGCCGACGCGGCGTGCGACTCGTGGTGGCGCCGGCACACGATCTCCGGTACGGGTCCGCGGTCCAGTGCCTCGAGCTCGCGACGGACCACGTCGGCGACCCGCCGCTTCGACGACCACCAGCCCGGCAGGGTGTCGCGGAACGAGGCGAGACCGAAGGGGACCGCGCCGAGGTAAGTCGCAAGGACGCGGCGGAACTTGAGCGCCGGATCCTCGTAGTAGGCGATCGCCGACACGTCGGCGAGCGTGGCGCCGACCTCGTCCAGGCAGTAGGCGACAGCCCTGCCCGGGAACGCGGAGTCGTGGCGGCGGCGGGTGAAGCGCTCCTCCTGCGCGGCCGCCACCGGGCGGCCGTCGGACACCAGCGCCGCGGCGCTGTCGTGGTAGTACGCGGAGATACCGAGAACCAGGTCAGACATGTGCGGAGGCCTCCACTCGGGCGCGACGAGCCGCGTTGCGGGCCCAGAATCCGGACGGTGGGTTCAGCGAGCGGTACCCGGCCCGGATCCGGTCCCACGCGTCCGTGCGAGCCACCGGCGCCTGCTGCGCCAGATATCCGTCGACGGCGTCCGCCGCCCACGCGGAGTGCCCGGTCGCGACATTGTCGATGGTGTTGTGGACGTCGACGAACGTGGTGCTGAAGCCGTACTGCTTGAGCGCCTGCCGGGCGCGGCGATAGCTGCCACCGACACCGGACAACTCCATGGCCAGGTTCAAGCCGAGGATCTCGGGTTCGAACGTGCGCGGGAACCGGCCGATCGCCAGCCAGTAGACCGGCAGTTCGAACGACCGGTCGCGGAAAGCCGGCCAGGCCGCGAACTCCGGCGACCGGGTCGGCGGCAGATCGATGCCCATCTCCCGCAGCACGGTGCGGTAGATCAGCGGATGGTTCAACTCCAGTTCACCGTTGCCCAGTTCGTCCCAGTAGGTCTCGAACAGGAAGTGGCCGCGCTCGGCGGAGGCGAGCTGATAGTCGGTGTGACCGGCCAGCCAGGCGCCGTCGATCAGGGTGAGCGGCGCCAACTGCAGCGTCGAGTCGATCAGTTCGGCGCGGTCCGGCAGGGGATCGTCCGAGCCCTCCTGGAACTCGCTGTTGTGCAGGTCGTGCTGGTCGAGCAGCCACGGCCGCAGCCCGTCCGCCGGCGGCTCGGCCGGCAGCGACTGGGCCGACTGCTTCATACCGTGGCGGGAGCGGGCCAGCCACCCCTCGACATAGCGCAGGGCATACCGCCGGGTGGCAGGCGTGATCGTGCGCCGCAACAGCCGGGTGTACGCCTCCCGCAGACCGGTGGGAGCGGCGCCGTCGTCGCCCACGGTGTCCGGAGCCGTGCGGAATCCCATGCTCCGGGGCTGATGAGCGGCCGGCCGCAGCCGCGCACGCTCCGCGGGATCGGCCGGTAGCGCGTCGATCCAACGATTGATGACGTCCAGGTCGTCCTCGGGAAACACCCGGAACATCGGGCCGTTCTCCGACACCAGTTCGCCGGTGAGCCGGCTCGCCCCGGAACGGCCCGGCCGTACGAGGCGGCTGTCGGCGAGCGCGGCCAGGAACGGAGCCGGGTCGGTGCGCGCCTCGGCGAGCCACTCCTTCAGCGGCCGCCCGCGCATCACGAACCGGTCGTGATAGGCCGACGCCTCGCGTGCCCGGGAGCGCATCAGCTCGGCCATCTCGAACGAGGGATCGCGAGCGGCGTCGAGCTCCCGGTACACCTCGTCGCTCCAGCGGCGCAGGGCGGCGAACGCCCAGGCGAAGCCGCGCTCGATCGCCGTCGTACCGGCCGTGCCGGTCGCCGCGGTGAACGCGGCCGCGACGCCTCGTGCGTCCTCCACCGCCGGCGCGCGGCCCGGCCCGCGCGCACTGCCCGGGTCCAGCGCGGCCCAGTCCGCCGCGTCCCGAAGCCGGGTCCGGACACCGGCGAGTGGGGGCAGTAGCCCGACGGCGCGCAGGCAGAGGTCAAGACCGATGATCTCGCCCTGGTAGGTGTCCGGGCGGCGGCTCATCACCAGTGCGAGAGCCGGCAGGTGGAAGGACGGGTCGGCGATCCGGCGGTCGTGTGCCAGGCGGGCGACCGGGCGTGCGTGCACGGCCACGCGGACGTGCCGCATCAGGGCGAGGTAGGCGTCGCCCCGGGACGCGCTGGGATGCCCGGTGCCGACATCGGCCGCGAACAGCGCGAGCGCCCGCAGGGTGACCGGTTCCTCGGCGTTGCCCGGCTCGCTCATCCACTGCAGCCAGGCACCCGATATCGAGGCCAGTGGCGCACCGGCGAGCACCGCCCGGCGGACGAGCACGTCCACACAGCCCTCGAGCTCCGCGTCGGCGAACAGCGAGGTGAAGCGCGCCCGTTCGGCGTCGGCCCAGGCGGCGACCGCGTCGAGATCGCACCGCGGGTCGCCGTCGCGGCCGGCACGGTCCAGCTCTCCGGTGATCGCGGACCGCAACGTGTCGGGAAGCGGCGTGTCCTCCGGCTCGCATGCCCGCGCGAAGACCGTCCGGACCGGCAACGTCAGCGCCTCGTCGCTCATCGCCTGATCAGAACATCGGGTAGATGGAGGCATCGCCCTTCGCCTTCTTCTTGCGGCGGCCGAAGAGCCTGGCAATCACCGTACGCAGGAACGACATGGAGAAGTCACCTCAGTTCACTTCGGGGCGGCATCCGGACCTCACGTCAGCTCGAGGCTTTCGGCCAGCACCTGCGCGACGAGGTCATTGCCCTCGTCGGTGTAATGACCGCGGTCGACGAACAGCCAGTCCGACGGCTTCACCACCGCGGCGAGCCGGGAGAGGGTGTCGACGAACGGGATGCCCCGGCGTGCGCAGGCCTCGCCGAGGGCCTTGGCATAGGCGGTGCCCGTCGCGATGCTGCCGACGTCGCCGTAGCGCTCCTCCCAGGTCCCGTACTCGGAGAGCGTGTCGAACTCGTCGAAGAGCAGCTTTTCCTGCGGCGCCGGTGTCTCCCGCAGCCAGGTCGCGAGCGGCTGGAGGGCGAAGCTCACCCGGGCGCCGGTCGCGGCGGCCATCACGAGCCAGTTGTCGAGGTTGCGCAGTGTGACGTCGACGGCGGACCGGATCAGGCCTGCTGTCGTCGGGCGGCCCGCTGACGCCGTCACCGACTGCGACGGTGGCCTCGGGCCGGTCCGCCACCGCTTGGTCCTGGCCGGCTCGGCGTACCGTGCGCGCAGCTCCTGCATCTTCTCGAAGTACTCGTTGCAGAAGAAGAAGGGCTCCTGGCCACCGACGTCCACCCCGGTCAGCTGTCCCATGACCAGCGTGTTGAAGCCGCTGATGATGACGATCTCGTCGACCGGGGGCAGCAGGTGCCGGTGGAGCATGAACAGCATCAACTCCTGGGTGGAGTTGAGGTACGGGGCGCCGAAGGTGAACCACGGCCTGCTCGGCGCGTGCTTCAGCCAGAGCCGGGAGGCGATCGTGGCCCCGTCGTTCGTGGCGCCGTAACCCAGCGAAACCGAGCCGCCCACGAGCAGCCGGACCGGTCCGTCGAGCCGGTCGCCGCCCACGGACGCCGGTCCGCCCGGCCCGTGCGAGATCCGGAATCCCAGCCGGTCGGTGTTGATCGCCGCCGACCGGAAGTTCGGCCTGTTGAAATACATCAGGTAAGGGAGGTATCTCATCTCCCCGCGGTCCAGGAATTCGAGATAGTCGGACAGCTGAGGCGTCAACAGCTCGGTTTGCCGCACCAAAAGACGACCTCCATTCGCCAGCAGGAGGCCCTCCGGCCGGAACTCCCGTAAAGCAACCTAATGCCGCGCCGGCGGGGCGGCGTGTCCCGTAAAAGGGCTGCGGGCCGTCGACCGCTTTTCGGGCTCCTGAACCACCCGCCCGCGTGCTAGCCTCGGCGCGATCCTGATGGGGAACGAACCGTCGTTCCGTCCGACGCGGAGGCGTGATGACTGACAACGCGGCCAGGGACATCTCGCTGCGACCTCTGACCGAGGACGACATCCCGGCGCTCTTCGAGATCCAGCTCGACGAGGAGGCCCAGCACCTGGCCGCGTTCACCGATGCCAAAACCGCCCGCGACGCCGAGGCCTTCGAGCAGAAGTACCGGAAGATCCTGGCCGACGACGCGATCGTCAACCGGGTCATAGAGATCCATGGTGAGGTCGTCGGCAGCGTGGCCACCTTCCCGATCGAAGGCGACACGGAACTCACCTACTGGATCCGCAAGGACTGGTGGGGCCGGGGTCTGGCCACCGCGGCCGTCGCGGCGCTGCTCGGCGAGGTGACGGAGCGGCCGATCCACGCCCGGGTCGTGGCGGACAACCCCGGCTCCGTCCGGGTGCTGGAACGCAACGGGTTCGTGCGCGTGGGCAGCGAGGACTCGTTCGCTCCCGGCCGCCAGGCCACGGTCACCGAGCTGATCTTCAAGCTGGCCGACTGACGCCCATGGCGCGGCGCGCATCCGCGCAGACCGGGCCCGGGACAACGACAACTGCGCCGCGCGTGTCCGACGACCGCGCGGCGCGTCGCTGTGTGCACACCCTTCTCCCGTTCCAAATGCCGATAGTGAACAGTTGGACGCCGGGCGCGGCATGGTGGCTCGTCGAGGCCAGGCGGGGGTCGAGGTGTCCGCGGCGGCGTCGGGCGGTAGGGGGGCGGCCTTGGACCCGGGGGAGAAGCCCCTGGCCGCCGGCCAGATCCACGAAGCCGACATGCCATTGAGCACAGCGACGGGCTCCGGCTCCCCCTGGCAACACCATGAGCGGTGAACGCCCGGGCGATGACACGGCCACGAGACGCCACGGCCCTGGGCGGCCCGCCCGATCGTACGCCCGGCGTCGGCGACTGCCGCACCGGCCGCCCGCCCAGCGGCAGACACCGCGGCCGGACAGTGGTCCAACGCCTCACCCGCGCCGTCCACTCGATCCGCCCCGCGACCAGGCCCTGCAGACCCAGTATCCGGTCTGAATCGGCGGGTCGGTTCCAGCCACGTAACCCCGCTCAACTTCGAAGACCGGCATCGTTGACAGTTCCGGCCATGGATAGCGTCGTCGACATATCCCGGGCTCCGTTATCCATGGCCCAATTCCCGACGCATGCCCATGTGCGCCGGGAATTGCTACTTCGGTAAATCGCCGGGCAGGTCCGCCATGCGTACGAAAGGTGCTGGTGAAATGGTCGATGCCAAGCCGCGGCAGTTCTGGCGCAACAGCCCGGCCGACGCCATCCTGCTCGCAATCACTCTGACCCAGTTCGCCGGCACGATCGCGCTGGCCGCGCTGACGCCGGACGGTCTGTGGCCGCGGCTCGCCTCCGCGGCCCTGGTCACGGCCATGATGACGTATTCGATCATCGTGGTCACGCATCTGTTCGTCCATCAGCCGTGGTTCACCGACAACAGCCTCAATGCCGTGCTGTCGGTCGTGAGCTCGGCGAACATCGCACAGTCGGTGCAGGGCTACCACCTGACCCACGTACGCAACCATCACCGGTACAACAACGACCGCAAGCGCGACGGGACCACCGCCGACATCACCTCCACCTACCGGTACAGCCGCGACGACGGGCACGCCCCGCTGTGGTGGTACCTGGTCTGCGGTCTGGCCTCCTCGGCCCAGGAGTGGGTGGCCACCTGGGCGATGCTGCGCCGGGGGTGTGCGGTCGGCCCGCGGGAGACCACGCTGCTGGGGCTCGCCGCACGGAACCCGAGCCGCCGCGCCGCCGAACTCAACCAGATCAGGTACGACCGGCTCATGGTCCTCGCGTTCACGGCGCTGCTGGCGGTCCTGTCCTGGCAGTGGACCCTGCTGTGCTACCTGCCCTCGGTGGCGCTCGCGTTCACCTTGGTCAATGTCCAGAACTACTACCGGCACTTCGGTGCGGAGCCGGAGAGCCGGTACGCGAACTCGGTGAGCCACTACGGCCGGCTGTACAACCTGCTGACCTTCAACGACGGCTACCACCAGGAGCATCACCTGCGCCCCACGGCGCATTGGAGTCGGCTGCCCGAGGTCGCCGAGCAGTACCAGGAGCAGTTCGACGAAGCCGGTCGCGTGGTCTCCCCGGTGCCGGCCCTGGTCGGCTTCCTGGACACGGATCGCGTCGGCCGGCGCTCGCCAGCGATACCGCCCGCCGGATGAGCCGGTGAGTCGTCGAGGAAGGAGCAGTACGTGAAGGATCTCGGCACGCGGGACGACCCGTACGATGTGATCGGTCTGGGTTTCGGACCGTCGAACATCGCGCTTGCGATCGCCGCTCAGGAGATCGCCCCCGATCGCAGCTGCCTGTTCTTGGAGCGCTCGCCGGACGTCCGCTGGCACGAGGGCATGCTCATCGACGGGGCCCGCATGCAGATCTCGTTCCTCAAGGACCTGGTGTCCCTGCGCAATCTTGCGAGCCCGTTCACCTTCCTCGCGTACCAGAAGGCCAAGGGGCGGCTGGAGAAGTTCGTCAACCTCGCCGAGTTCCGGCCGACCCGGCTGGAGTTCCAGGACTATCTGCGGTGGGTCGGCGGTCAGTTCACCGGCATGGTGCGGTACCGCTCCGCGGTCACCGCGGTCTCCCCGGTCCGCGACGACGACGGCATGCTCTCACTGCTGAGGGTGACGGCCACCGACACCGCCTCCGGAGAGGTGGTCGAGTACCACGCCCGCAACGTGGTGCACGCGCTCGGCGGCGTGCCGATGGTGCCCGCCTGCGTGACGACCGGCCCGGCCGTGGTCCATTCCAGCGCGTTCCTGTCCAAGTTCCCCGGCGCCTTCACCGACCACGACCGGGAGTGGGAGTTCGCGGTCGCCGGGGACGGGCAGAGCGCCGGCGAGATCACCCACTATCTGCTCGACCACTACCGCAACGCCCGCGTCCACCTGATCCTGCCCGGGTACTCACTGTGCGCCACCGACAACAATCCTTTCGCCAACGAGCAGTTCTTCGAGGCCAACGCCGACAAGTTCTACTTCCGCAGCGAGGAGAACCGGCGCGACTACGCCGCCCGACTGCGCAACACCAACTACGGCGTGGTGGAGGCGGGTTTCCTCGACGACCTGTACCGCCTGGTCTACGCGGACGAGGTACGCGGCCGGACCCGGCTCGTGGTGCACGACGGCTCCCGGGTGACCTGGGCCGATCACGACGGCGCGGGAGCCCGGGTCGGTGTGCACAGCCGCTTCGGCGCCGGATCCCACGAGTTGCGCACGGACGGGCTGGTCCTGGCCACCGGCTACCGGCGGGAACTCGACGCGGAGATGTACCGGTCCGTCCTGCCGTACCTCGAACTCGACGACGACGGCCTGCCCGTGGTCTCCCAGGACCACCGGGTGCGTTCCGCAGAGGAGTTGACCTGCGGGCTGTATGTGCAGGGCCTCGCCGAGGCGACGCACGGACTCGGAGACACGCTGCTGTCGCTGCTGCCGTTCCGGTCCAAACAGATCATCACGTCCATCGTGAAGGACGGCGGCTCGATGTCGAGGGCGTTCCCGGCCGCGCCGGACGACACCGAGGCCATGGTCGCGCAGATCCAGCGGTGCGATTCCGGCACCGTGGTCGGTGCCGGCCCCTCGGAGTTCCCGGTCATGACCCGGCTGCCGCTGACCCTGGACCGCACCCGCGGCCGACAGGGCGTCCTGTTCGGAGTGCTGGATCGAACGGATCCGACGCCGCTGATCGACGGCGGCAAGGTGCTGGCGGTGTTCGACCCGGACCCGGCGTCGGCCGGGCCGCCGGCCGGCGAACCGATGTCCGTCGACGTCCGCGGGCACGTCCGGCTGGTGAGCGATCGGGACCGGATCGCCGCGCATCTGGCCCGGTTCGACCCGGCGGGGTCCGCCGACCCGCCCGGCGCCCGGGTCGCATTCGAGATCGAGATCGAGATGCTGTCCGGCCGCGTCCACTCGTCCCAGGACGTCCGGACCGAGAACGAGGGGCAGTCATGACCGACACCGACACCGATGAGACGTACGTGGTCGTGCGCAACGACGAGGAGCAGTACTCGATCTGGCGGTCGGACCGACCGGTGCCGGCCGGGTGGACGCCGGTCGGCGAGCCGGCGTCCCGGGAGGACTGCCTGGCCCGCATCGCGGAGTTGTGGACCGACATGCGGCCGGCCAGCCTGCGGGCGGCCATGAGCAGGTCCCAGCCATGATCGTCTGCGGCATCAAGGTGTCCCATGACGGCGCGGTCGCCGTGCTCGACGGGCAGCGTCTGATCTTCAGCGCCGAGATGGAGAAGCTCGGCAACGGCAGGCGCTACAGCGCCCTCGGCGACCTCGACCGGATCCCCGCCGTCCTGGGCGACCACGGGCTCGACGTCGCCGATGTGGACCGCTTCGTGATCGACGGGTGGTGGTCGGAGGGCGACGGGCCGACCCTGATCGACACCCTGTCCGGGGGAAAGCCGGTCAGTGTCGCCACCGCGCCGTACGTCGCCGACCCGTTCGCCCCCGCCCCGCCGCCGCGGTACACCTTCGCCGGCATCGCCGACAGCCCGCTGGCCGGGGGATACAGCAGCTACCCGCACGCGAGCCACCACCTGTACGCCGGCTACTGCACCGGTCCGTTCGCCGGACGGACCGCGCTGGGTCTGGTCTGGGACGGCGGCACGCTGCCCCGGCTGTACCTCGTGCGCCCAGGCCAACCCGTGACCGGCGAGTACCTGGGTCCGCTCTTCGGGCTGGTCGGCGATGTGTTCACGTACTTCTGCCTGGCTCTGGAGCCGTTCCACCGGCCGCTGGACGGGCTCACCGAAGTGCAGATCGTCGAACACCATCTCGGCACCGCGGGCAAGGCGATGGCATACGCCGGCCTGGGCGCCGTGGACGACGACGTGCTGGCGGCGCTCGACAAACTCGTCGCCGAGCTGAGCGTCGAATCGATGGGACCAGAGGTCGGCACGACGCTGGCCGCCCGCTGCGCCGCCCTCTTCCCGTCGCACTCGAGCGCCGACCTGATCGCCTCCTGCCAGGAGTTCATCGGCCGGACGCTGGTCAGCTCGCTCACCGACGCGGTGGCCCGGCTCGAACTGCCCGCACCGCTGCCGATCTGCCTGGCCGGCGGCTGCGCGCTCAACATCAAGTGGAACAGCATGATCCGTTCCAGCGGGCTGTTCACCGGGGTCTGGGTGCCGCCGTTCACCAACGACTCGGGTGCCGCCATCGGCACCGCCCTCTGCGAGGCGCTGAGCCAGGGCGGCGAGCCCGTGTTGGAGTGGAACGTCTACTCCGGGCCCGCCGTCACTCCGAGCCGGCCGACGCCCGGCTGGGTGGCGCGGCCGTGCGACGAGGCGCAGCTGGCCGCCCTGCTGCACACCACCGGTGAGCCGGTGGTGGTGGTCGACGGGCGGGCCGAGCTCGGACCGCGGGCGCTCGGCAACCGCAGCATCATCGCCGCCCCGGTGGCGCCGGCCATGAAGGACGAGCTGAACCGGATCAAGCACCGGGAGCCGTACCGTCCGGTCGCGCCGATCTGCCTGGAGTCGGCGGCGTCGGCCGTCTTCGACCCCGGCGGCGCCGACCCGTACATGCTCTTCGACCACCGACTGCGTCCCGGCTGGGCGGAGCGGGTGCCGGCCGTGCGGCACCTCGACGGGACGGCCCGGCTGCAGACCATCCGGCCGGACACACCGCACACCAGGGTCGGCCGGGTGCTGGAGGAGTACCACCGGATCAGCGGGATCCCCCTGTTGTGCAACACGAGCGCCAACCTGGCGGGACACGGGTTCTTCCCCGACGTCGCCACCGCCACCGCCTGGGGCCGCACACCGTACGTGTGGTCCGGCGGAACCCTGTACACCGACGAGCGGAGGACGAGCCGTGTCTGAGTCAGAGGGGGCGACCGGGTCACCGGTCAGTTCCTACAACGAGTGGGACCCGTTGGAGGAGGTCATCGTCGGCACCGTCGACGGGGCGCACTTCCCGCCGTACGACGCCGTGACCGCCGCACCGCTCTCGCCGCAACAGCGTGCGGTGTTCCGTGAGCGGGCCGGTCAGCCCTTCCCGGCCGACCGGATCGCCGCGGCCCGCGACGAGCTCGACCAGCTCGTCGAGATCCTGAAGAACCACGGTGTGCGGGTGCGCCGACCGGACCCGCGCGACCACGGCCAGTCGTACGGCGCGCCGGGCTGGACCAGCACCGGGCTCTACGACGCGATGCCGCGCGACCTGTTGCTCGTGATCGGTGAGCAGATCATCGAGGCGCCGATGGCCTGGCGGTCGCGCTACTTCGCCAGTTCCGCCTACCGACCGCTGCTCAAGGAGTACTTCCGTGCGGGCGCCCGCTGGTCCGCCGGACCGCGCCCCGAGCTCAGCGACGAGCTGTACGTCGAGGGCTGGACCGACCAGCCGGACGGCGAGCCGTTCCGGTCGGTGATCACCGAGTTCGAGCCCACCTTCGACGCGGCCGACTTCATCCGGTGCGGCCGGGACATCTTCGTGCAACGCAGCCACGTCACCAACATGATGGGCATCGAATGGGTGCACCGGGAGATCGGCGGCGAGTACCAGCTGCACGTGGTCGATCTGGTCGACGACCATCCGATGCACATCGACGCGAGCCTGATGCCGCTCGCACCCGGCAAGCTGCTCATCCACCCCGACCGGGTCATCGAGGTGCCGCGCCAGTTCAAGAACTGGGAGGTCCGCCGGGCGCCGCAGCCGGTCATCCCGGACGGCCACCCGCTGTACATGACCAGCAAGTGGATCAACATGAACGTCCTGATGCTGGACGAGACCCACATGCTGGTCGAGGCCGAGGACCGGCCCATGCAGGAACTCGCCGAGAGCTGGGACATCACGCCGATCCCCTGCCCGTTCCGGAACTTCAACAGCTTCGGCGGCTCCTTCCACTGCGCCACCACGGACGTTCGCCGGCGCGGTGAGCTGCAGTCCTACCTCTGAGTCCGGCAAGTCGTCCCGGCGTCGGCCGGCGTACGGGTGCTGCTCCGACCCGGCTCGACCGACGAAAGCGAAGGGCAGGGAAGGCGCGATGGCAGATCAGACGGCGGCCAGGCGGTTCAAGCAGGTCCGACGAGCACGGGCGTTGCTGCTCGCTGCCTTCCGCGCCCACCCCGGACCGGTCGTCTGGGGACTCGTCGGATCGCTGCTGTACGGCACGAGCCTGGTCGCCTGGTCGGTGGCGCTCGGCGAGCTGGTCAACCATGTGGTGATCCCGCGGTTCGACAACGGCCAGGTCGCCACCGGCACGATCGTCGCGGTACTGCTGGTGGTGACCGCCGTCGGCGTGGTGCAGGGTGCCGCCGGCCTGATCCGGCGCTGGACTCTCGTCGTGACCAGGGCCCGCTTCGACGCCACGCTGCGGGAAGCCGTCGTCCAGCGGTATCACCAGCTGCCGATGACCTTTCACCAGGCTCATCCGACCGGTCAGAAGCTGGCGCACGTCACGACCGACGCGGAGGCGGCCGCGGAGCTGCCGGCCCGACTGCCGGACGTGCTCGGCATGTTCGTGCTGTTCGTGGTCACCGCTGGGTGGGCGATGGCGGTCGACCCGGTGCTGGCCCTGGTCGGCGGCGCGATGATCCCGGCGTTGCTGCTGGTCAACTCGGTCTACCAGAAGCAGGTCGAGGCGCCCGCCCAGGCGGTCCAGGAACGATTGGGGCGCGTGACCGAGGTCGCCCACGAGAGCTTCGACGGTGCGGCCCTGGTGAAGATGCTCGGCCGCGACCGCGTCGAGCGGGAGCGCTTCGCCGCCGAGGCGGCCGCTCTGCGCGACGCGAAGATCAAACTGGCCGTCCGTGACTGGATGCTGGACTCGCTGATCGAGTCGATCCCGTCGGCCACCTCGCTGATCATGGTCGTCGTCGGTGCGTTGCGCGTGAACAGCGGAGACATCACGGTCGGCACCCTGGTCAGCTTCGTCAACGTGTTCGCCCTGCTGGTGGTTCCGGTGCGCACCATCGGCAACGTGCTCGGTGACGTACCGCGCATGCTGGCCGGGTACGCCCGTGTCCAGACGGTGCTCAGCGAACCGCTGCCGCCGGCCATGGCGGATCCGCAGCCCCTGCCGGACGGCCCGCTCGACGTGTGGGTCCGGGACCTCTCCTTCAGCTACCCGGGCGGCACCACCGCGCTGTCCGAAGTGAGCTTCCACGTGCCGTCCGGCGCCACCGTCGCGATCACCGGCGGCACCGGGTCGGGCAAGTCCACGCTGCTGCTGGCGCTGACCGGTCTGCTGCCGCCGACCGGCGGCACGGTGCTGTTGAACGGGGCCGACCTGAGCCGGATCAGCCCGGCCGACCGGGCGAAGGCCATCGCGGCCGCCTTCCAGGAGCCGTTCCTGTTCGCCGGCTCGCTCGCCGAGAACGTACTGCTCGACTTCGACGGCGACGCCGGGACCGATCCACGGCTGGACGAGGCGCTCCACCTGGCCCGGGCGAGCAAGCTGGTGGACGGCCGGCCGAACGGGCCGGACACGCCGATCGGCGAGCGCGGAGTCACGCTCTCCGGTGGTGAACGGCAACGCATCGCGCTCGCCCGGGCGCTGGCCCGCCGGCCGCGGTTGCTGCTGCTGGACGAGGCGACCTCCGCCGTCGACGCCACCACCCGGCAGGAGATCATGAGCGGCCTCACGACCGGCCTGACCTCCACCACGACGATCGTCGTCACCAGCAGCGCCGCGACCCTGGCTCTCGCTGACGCCGTCGTCTACCTCGACCAGGGTCGGGTGGCGGGCGTCGGGGCTCACGCCGACCTGCTGCGGATCGACGGCTACGACCGGTTGATCCGGGCCTACGAGCGAGAGCAGGTGCAGGCATGACCACGATCGAACCGGCCGACCCCGAGAGCGTCACCGGGTCGACGACCGCCGTGATCCGCCGCGGTCTGGCCGCCATCCCCGCCATTCGTCAGGGCCTGGCGCTGACAGTCGTTCTCGCCCTGCTCGGCGGGATCGGCCGGCTCGCCGTGCCGGTGCTGATCCAGCAGGTCATCGACCGGGGGCTCAGTACCGGGCACATCAGCACCGGCCGGCTGCTGCGGCTCAGCGCGGTGGCCGCGCTGGTGGTGGTGATCACGGCGCTGGTCAACTGGGCCGGCCTGGCACGGCTCGCGATCGCCAGCGAACGTGCGCTGTTCGACCTGCGGGTCCGCGCCTTCACCCACGTGCACCGGCTGAGTGTGGCGTACCACTCGGCCGAGGCGCGGGGGAAACTGGTGTCCCGGGTGACCTCCGACGTCGAAACCCTCAGCATGTTCCTGCAGTGGGGTGGTATCGCCTGGGTGGTGAACGGCGCCATCATGCTGGCCGCCCTCGCCGGCATGGCCTTCTACGACATCGGGCTGACGGTGGTCACGGTCGTGCTGACCGTGCCGCTGCTGCTTCTGGTGCGGATGGTGGTCGGCCGTCTCGGCCCCGCGCACACCGCGGTCCGGGTGCGTGTCGCCGACCTTCTGACGGTGATCTCGGAAACGATCCAGGGCGCCACCGTCATCCGTGCCTACGGCGTTGCGGAGCCGAGCCTGCGGCGGACCACGGCCTCCATCCACCGATGGCGGGACTCGAAGATCCGGGCCGGGTACCTGGGCGGCCTGCTGTTCTCCCTCGCCGACCTGTTCGCGGTGGTCATCGTGGTCGGCGTGATCGCGGTGGGACTGGCCATCGGCCCGTCGACCGGGCACAGCGCGGGCGAACTGGTCGCGTTCATCCTGCTGGTGACCCTGTTCCTGGCACCGATCACGGAGTTCACCCAGGTCATCGACTTCACCCAGAGCGCGGTCGCCGGGTGGCGCCGCGTGCTGGCCCTGCTCGACATAACCGAGGACATCGCCGAGCCGGCCGACGGCCGGCAGCTGCCGCCCGGTCCGCCCGGTGTGGTCGTGGAGAACGTGGTCTTCGGCTACCCGGGCACCGGAGTGACTCTGGACGACGTGTCGTTCGAGGTGCCCGCGGGCCGCCAGGTCGTGCTGGTCGGCGCCACCGGATCCGGCAAGACGACGCTGACAAGACTGATCGCACGGCTGGCCGACCCGGACCGCGGCCGCATCCTCATCGGAGGCGTGGACGTTCGCGAGATCGCGACCGAGTCGCTGCGCTCGCGCCTGGTGGTCGTACCGCAGGAGCCGTTCCTCTTCGACACCACGGTCGAGGAGAACGTCCGGTACGGTCGCCCGTCCGCCACCCGAGCCGAGATCGAGCACGCCTTTCGCGAACTGGGCGCGGAGACGTTCCTCTCCGGGCTGCCACACGGCCTGGACACCCCCGTGGGGCAGCGCGGTGAGAGCCTGTCCGCGGGGGAGCGGCAACTGGTCGCCCTGGCCCGCGCGCACGTGGCCGATCCGGCCTGCCTGATCCTCGACGAGGCCACCTCGGCCGTGGACCCCGAGATCGAGCTGACGCTCATCGAGGCGCTGCGCCGGCTGACCGCGGGGCGCACCTCGGTGACCGTCGCGCACCGGCTGGCCGTCGCCGAGCGGGCCGACGAGGTGATGGTGCTGGAGGGCGGCCGGCTGGTGGAGCGTGGCCGGCACCACGAACTGCTCGTCGCGGACGGCGTGTACGCCGGGCTGTACCACAGCTGGCGGCAGGCGACTGTCGACAGTGCCCGCTCCTGACGATCGCGCGTCGGCCTTGTCGACGACCAACTCCTGTGGTGTGCCTCGCCGTTCGGCTCCGCATCTCCACCGCAGACCCCCGTTCCAGTGACAAGACGCGTCGCCCGGGCCCGCATACGGTGGGCCTGATCGGCCCCGCATTCCTCCCTCATCTCAGGTGGCTCAGACCGGCAGACACCGTCGGCGAAAGGAAGACATGGTGGCTGAAAGCATCAGCGGAACGGCAGCCCAAGGGCTGACGGCCGAGCAGGTGAAGTCCTTTCAGGAGAACGGTTTTCTAGGACCGTTCGACCTCTACGAAGAGGACGAGGCTCAACTCCTGTGGAACCAGGCGATGATCGAGATGGTCACGTCCCGCAACAAGCCGCACGAATCGACCATCATCAATTACGACCGCCATCTGGACTGCGACACCCTGTCCCGGCACATCGCCCATCCCACGGTCGTGCACAAGCTGCGCAGCCTGATGGGTGACGACATCATCTGCTGGAAGACGAACATCTTCGAGAAGCAGCCGGGCGAGACCGGAACCGGATGGCACCAGGTCGAGGCCTTCACCGTTTTCGAGTCGGAGACGGTCGCCTATCCCTCGCTGCGCTACACCGAGGAGAGCGCCGCGACCACGCAGGAACTGACCGTGTGGACGGCGTTCTCCGAGGCGGACGAGGAGCACGGCTGCCTCCGCTTCATCCCGGGCAGCCACAAGAAGTGGTACTACGACGAGACCAAGCCGATGTCGCGGAACGTGGAGAGCAAGTCCCACGACTTCTTCGGCTACGACTACTCGGAGCTGAAGCTCGACAAGGACTGGGACCCGGACGCCGGCGAGATCGTCACCATGCCGATGAAGCCGGGGCAGTTCGTCATCTTCCTGGCCAAGTGCATCCACGGTTCGCTGCCGAACATCAGCGACTCCAAGCGGCTCGGTCTCGCCACCCGGTACGTTTCGCCGTCCGTCCGGGTCTACGAGCACATCGACAGCCTCAGCGGGTTCGGCGACGCGATCAGCCTCGACTACCACGGCAGCGTTCTGGTCTCCGGCGAGGACCGGTGGGGTCACAACCGCATCCACGCCAACAACCTCAACGGTTTCCCGTTCCCGAAGGTCGACTGATGAACACCGACGACTACCGGCGCAAGTTCGCCGACTTCCTCGCCAAGCAGCCGATGACCAGCGACATCACATACGAGCAGGTGGCTCAGGCGAAGACGCGCGACGAACTGGGGATCAGCTCGCTCAACATGGTCCTGGTGCTCGTGAACTACATCGACGAGTACACGGACAACACCGTGACAATGCGCCCGGAATGGGTTTCCCGGCTGGGTGACGTGGACGGCATCCTTTCCGTGCTCAGCGAGATCGACGCGAGCGCGGTGGTGCGGACCCGGGCCTGACATCCGTGACAAGAGCCCGGCGCCGGCATTCCCCCATCCGCTCGGCCGATCGAAGGAACCATGATCTCGCATCTCGAAAATGTCGGCATCGGCTCGTTCGCGTGCGCCTTCGGTGACCTGGAGAACAAGCCGGAGAACATTCCCGATTTCGACGACCTCTGGCAGACCGCGTCTTTCGGCACGGACTTCGCCGAAATGGGCTGCACCACCTATCGGAAGATGTCCGGGCCGGTGCAGGACTACGTCGTGGATGCCGTGCGCCGGACCCTGCGGGATTCCGGCGCCGGTGCCGCGGACATCGACCATCTCATCCTCGCGACCAGCGACCCGACTCTCGCCCTGCTGCCGTCCGACTTCGCGGAGCAGGTGCTGATCGCCCTCGGACTCGACGACTGCGTCCCGCACCTCGTGTCCTTCCAGCGGTGCTGCAGCTCGCTGACCGCTCTGCGGCACGGCCGGGACCTGTTCGCCGATCCGGACGTGACGCACGTGGTCATGGTCGCTCTGGACTTCGTGCCGGACGACCGTGACAGGGTCCGGCCCTACGCCCTGTTCGGCGACGCGGCGGTCAGCTGCCTGCTCACCCGGCACGATCCGGGGCTGGTGCGGCTGTCCTCGTCAGCCGTCAAGGTGGACCCGGACGGACTGCGCGGTCGCGACTCGTTCGTCTCCCGCAAGACCGTCGCCGACCGTGCGCTGTCCGCGGTCCTGCGCACCGGCGGGCGCAAGGCGGCGCAGGTGACCAAGGTGTTCGCGGCCAACCTGTACAAGCCGCTGACCCTGTTCAACGCGACCTCGGTCGGCCTGTCGCCGGACCGGCTGCACTTCGCCGAGACGCTCTCCGCCTACGGGCACTGCGGCAACGCCGACTGGATGATCAACCTGGCCGACTATCACGAGCGCGTCGGCATCCGCAGCGGGCAGACGTATCTGGCGCAGTCCCTGGCACCAGGGTTCTGCGCCTGCGTGCTCCTGGAAGGCACCGCGCCGTGAGCGGGCTGCTGTCCAGGACGGACTGCATCGGGCCGATCGTCGTGCCCGCCGACGTACGGGACAGCCTGCACGCTCTCGCCACGGCGGCCGGGGTCGACGGTTTCGTCGCCCTGTCGATCTGTATCGGCGTACTCGCCGAACGGTTGCCGCACCCCGGCACGGACTGTCGCATCCGGGTCACCCAGCAGGAGTCCGAGGCGATCCTGCCGCGGCCCGATACGCCGGACCCTGCGATGAGTTTCCGCGACGCGCTGCGGCAGGCCGCCCAGTCCGAGGCCGTCGCCACGGCGGAATCCGACGACGACCCCCCGGTCGCCCTGAGCATGCTGATCACCCGGGCCGGCCGGAACCTGTACGTCGAATCCCTGACCGACTCGTCCGACATCCCCTCCACGGCGGCCTGGGCCCACTCCTTCCTGCAGTTGCTCACCGGCCTGACGCACGACCCGGACGCACCGATGCTCAGCCATCCGCTGGTCGGTCCCGAGGAACGCGAGCGGATCCGCAAAGGCCTCAACCCGCACCGCGACCCGGAGATCCGGTACCGCACGATGGCGGAGCCGTTCGAGGAGCAGGCCGAACGCACCCCGGACGCGGTCGCCCTGCAGGACGAGAACGGCGACACCGTCAGCTACCGGGAACTGAACGAGCGCGCGAACCGGCTGGCCCATCACCTGCGGGCGCTCGGCGCCGGCCCCGGCACCCGGATCGGGATCTGTCTGCAGCGCGGCATTCACCAGGTCGTCGCGATCTACGCCGCGGTCAAGACCGGCGCCACCTACGTTCCCCTCGACGCCGACCTGCCGGATCAGCGCATCGCTCTGATACTGGCGGACTCGGCGCCCCGGCTGGTGTTGACCGATCCGGTCTGCCGCGGCCACCTGCCCGACGGCCCGTGGGAGATCCACGATGTCGGTACGGAGCAGGCCGGGGCGGGCCGGCCCGCGACGAATCCCGTCCTGGACGACGGTCCGGGGCTGGTGCACATCCTCTACACCTCGGGGACCACGGGCCGCCCCAAGGGCGTGGTCTCCCGTACCACGGGCACCCTGGCCAACATCTTCTGGATGCAGCGGCAGTACCCGTTCCGCCCCGGTGAGACGGCGCTGTTCAAGGCCTCCCCGGGATTCGACATCTCCATCTGGGAGATCTTCTGGCCGCTCTATCACGGTGCCCGTCTGGTGATCTGCCGGCCCGGCGGCGAGCGGGATCCCCGGCATCTGGCCCGGCTCACCCGCGACCACGACGTATCACTGATCTTCCTGGTGCCGACGATGATGACGGCGTTCCTGGAGGAGCTGTCCCAGGCCGGTGCCGAGGCCCTGAAGTGGGTGGTGTGCGGGGGCGAGCCGATGAGCCCGCGGATCCCCGAGGTGTTCGCCGCCGTTCTGCCCGGGAGCAACCTGGTCAACGCCTTCGGTCCGACCGAGGCCGGGCCGGTCACCGACAACGTCGTCGACCCGGGCTCCAGCGGCGGGTCCGTTCCCGTGGGCCGGCCCGCCGACAACTTCCGGGTGACCGTGCTGGACGCCAACCTCGATCTCGTGCCGATCGGCACGCCCGGTGAGGCGTACATCAGCGGGCAGGTCGGCTTGGCGGACGGTTACTGGCGGCAGCCCGCCCAGACCGCCGAGCGGTTCGTCGCAGACCCGTACGGACCGCCGGGATCACGGATGTACCGCACCGGTGATCTCTGCCGCTACCGGGCGGACGGCGCGCTGGAGCACCTCGGCCGGATCGACCGCCAGGTGAAGATCCGTGGGCTGCGGATCGAGCCGGGGGAGGTCGAGTCGGTGCTGGCCGCACACCCCGCGGTCGGCGACTGCGCGGTGATCGCCCACGGGCAGCCGCTGCGCCTGCTCGCCTTCGTCGTGCCCGTAGGCCAGGGATCCGTTGCCGACCTCGACCCGACCGCGATACTCAAGCACGCCTCCGAGGTCCTGCCCGCGCAGATGCGCCCGGACCGGGTGGTGCCGATCGACTATCTCCCGGCGACGGTGAACGGCAAGATCGACCAGGGCGAGCTGATCAAGATCTGGCAGGAGCTCACCGAGCGGGAACGTACGGTCGAGCCGCCCGCCGACGAGCTGGAAGCGGCGCTGGTCCACATCTACCACCGCGTCCTCGACCGGTCCCCGATCAGCGTGCTGGACACGTTCGTCCAGCTCGGAGGCCACTCGTTGCTCACCTTCCGGCTGCTCGACGAGTGCCGGGCAACCCTGGGGGCCGAACCCGACGTGACCCAGCTCCTGAACGGCACGCTCCGCGACGTTGCCGCGACGATCCGCAAGACGACCATCCCGTCATCGCGGGACTAGGACCGGAGGACGACGGCTTTGGACACCCTCACGCCCGGCGACTCGGAGAAGCTCGCAGACGCGCTGCACGGCGATCTCATCACCGGCGCCGATCCGCGATACGACGAGGCCCGCAAGGTCTGGAACGGAGACATCGACCGGCATCCCCTGCTGATCGCGCGCTGCGCGGACCTGGCGGACGTGACCGCGGCCGTCACCTTCGCCTCCGAGCGTGGACTGCCCATCGCGGTCCGCGGCGGCGGGCACAGCGTGGCCGGGCAGGGGGTCTGCGACGGCGGCCTGGTCATCGACCTCCGCCGGATGCGTGCGGTCGAGATCGACCCGGAACGCCGGCTGGCCCATGTGCAGGGCGGCGCGCTCTGGCAGGACGTCGACCGGGCCAGTCAGACACACGGGCTGGCGACGACGGGCGGCATCGTCAGCGAGACCGGCGTCGGCGGGCTCGCCCTGGGCGGCGGCATCGGCCACCTCATGCGCCGTTGCGGGCTGACTGTGGACAACCTGGTGGAGGCCGATCTGGTGACCGCCGACGGCAGTTGCCTCCGGGTGGACGGCACCACGGACCCGGAGCTGTTGTGGGGCCTGCGTGGCGGGGGCGGCAACTTCGGGACCGTGGTGCGGTTCGGCTTCCGACTGCACGAGATCGGACCGACCGTCCTGGCCGGAATGATCATTCATCCGCTGGACGTCGCACCTGAGTTCCTGTCCCACTACCGAGACCTGATCGCGGACGCTCCGGACGCGCTCGGGACGATCCTCAACCTCCGGTTGTGCCCGCCGGTCCCGGCCGTCCCCGAACGGCTGCACGGTTCTCCGGTCGTGGCCGTCAACGTGTGCTGGTCCGGTGACCTCGAGGACGGGCTGTCGTTCCTGCGTCCGCTGCGGGAGTTCGGACGTCCGCTGCTCGACACGGTCGGCCCGATGCCGTACGTCGAACTGCAGCAGATGGTCGACCGCACCTCCCCGCCCGGTAAGCAGTACTACTGGCGGTCGGTGGACTTCGGGGAACTCAGCGACCGGGTCATCGCGACCGTCGTCGAGCACGCCTCGCGGATCACCTCGCCGCTGGCGGCCGTGCCGATCTATCACCTCGGCGGAGCGGTCGGGCGGGTGCCGGCCACGGACACCGCCTTCGGTTCCCGGCACGCCGGGCACAACATCAACATGTTCGGCGCGTGGGAGCCCGGCCGGGGCGACCGGGAGCGTCACGTCAGCTGGGTTCGGGAGTTCAGCGAGGCGATGGCGCCGCACTCGGTCGGACAGTACGTCAACTTCCTCAACGACGAGGGACGCGACGGCGTTCGCGCGGCCTACGGCGAGCGGTGGCGGCGCCTGGTCGAGCTCAAACGCAGGGTCGACCCGCAGAACCTCTTCCGCTACAACTTCAACATCGACCCGGGCCTGCTGGACGAGGGAGACGCATGAGATTCGGCATCATGATCGTCCCGGAGGACCGGTGGCAGACGGCGCGGGTGAAGTGGCGTCAGGCCGACCAGATGGGATTCGATCACGCCTGGACCTACGACCATCTCAACTGGCGGGCGTTTCGCGCCAAGGAGTGGTTCACCATGGTGCCGACGCTGACCGCGGCGGCGGTGGAGACCGAGCGGATCGGGCTGGGCGTGCTCGTTGCCTCACCCAACCTGCGGCACCCGGTACACCTGGCCAAGGACGTCACCGCCATCGACGACATCTCCGCCGGCCGTCTCATCCTCGGTCTCGGCGCCGGTGCGGAGGGTTTCGATTCCACCATGACCCGCCGGACCTCGTGGAGTCGGCGGGAGCGGACCGAGCGGTTCGCCGAGTATGTCGAGCTCACCGACCAGCTCCTCACCCAGCCGGTGACCACGTTCGACGGCCGCTACTACCTGGCGAACGAGGTGCACTCCCATCCCCTGTGCCGCCAGCAGCCCCGCGTCCCGTTCGCGATCGCCGCTTCCGGGCCCCGCGGCATGCGCCTGGCGGCCCGGTACGCCTCGTACTGGGTCACCACGGGCGAGCCCAACCGGTTCGCGAGCGCTCCGTACGCGCAGGCCCTGCCCGTCCTGCGCCGACAGGTGGAGGCGCTGGAAAAGGCCTGCGTGGAGATCGGCCGCGACCCGTCCACCGTGTCCCGGCTGCTGGTCACTGGGCCCACCGTCGGCGGCGTCCTCGATTCGCCGGCGGCGTTCTTCGACGCGGCAGGAAGATTCGCCGAGGCCGGAATAACGGACGTCGTCGTGCAATGGCCGCGGCCGGACGAGCCTTTCCAAGGCCGGGTGGAAGTCCTGGAAAAGGTTGCCGAGGACCTGGATCGTCACCGAATCACGTGACTCCGTCCCGGAGGAAAACCTTTCTACCGTCCCAGGAGAACCCTGGTTTCGACTGAGAAGGATTGCCTGATCCGATGCGAACCCATTACGTAGGGGACACCTTTCTCGACGACTCCCGCCTGGCGAAGGATCTCGAGCAGAGCGATTCCCTTCCATGGTCCGAGGCGTACAGCGATTACGTTTTCGGCGGCGCGTGGAAGAGCTGCATGCTCTGGGCCCGGGGCGGCGACGCCGGCGACGGTGTGGTCACCAATTACGACCACGACCGGCCCGCCGCGTTCACCGAGTTCGCCGAGCAGCTGCCCTACCTGCGGGAGCTGATCACGAGGGTCGCCGACCTGGACCGGCTGAACTTCGTACGCCTGGCGAAGGTGCAGAACAGCGTGATCATCCCGCATCGGGATCTGCTGGAGCTCAGCGAGCTCGCCGACGAGACCCGCAACGCCCACCGTATGCACATTCCCCTTGCCACCAACGAGGACTGCTTCTTCAACGAGGGCGACACCGTTTTCCGTATGCGCAAAGGCGAAGTGTGGTTCCTCGACGCCTCGGAGATCCACTCCGTGGCGGTGCTCTCCTCGCAGGAGCGAGTCCATCTGATGTTCGACTTCGTGGACGTGCCGTCCGCGAAGCCGTTGGTCACGGTCGAGGGCGCGAGCCCGGACGCCGGCATCCCGGCCGACCGTACGGTGAAACGACCGCCGCTCACCGACGCCGACCATGCCAACCTGATGCGGCTCGCCGATGTGCTGACGCTGGAGACGGTCAACGAAGTCTTCAGCATGGTCATCAAACGGCACTTCCGGTACGACGGGGGCGAGAATTTCGTCTGGAACACCATGATCGATATTGCGCGCGCCGCCGCGGACCCGGCCGTTCTCCCGCACGTCGAGGAACTCCGTCGCCATTACACCCTGGAACGGTCGGCCTGAGTCGTAGCGACAACCCGAGCGGGTCGGGGCGCCGGCACCATCCTGCCGAACACCTTGCCTGCGTCCATTTCGCGGTGGGCCCGCACTGCCTGGTCCACATACCGCCCGTTGGAGTTCGACCGGTCCAGGAGCAGGGGCAGCTGAGGTCCACCCCACGACATCAATCACCACGTCGAAGCCCGACAGTGCGTCAGAGTCGGCCTCGCCGGAGAGGTCGAGGACATCGGCCCGGCTGTTGATCTCGGGGGCGAACGGGTCCTGGATGCCCATGCCCTAGGGGCCGTTGAGGATGTCGTCCGCGACGTGCTTGTCGGACCAGGCGGTCCGCAGCCCGGCCTTCCGGGCCACGTCGAAGACCGTGTTCACCCTGAGGTAGCCGTGCGGGCGGAGCGGCTTGCAGGTCTTCGGGTCGACCGGCAGCTTCGACGGGTCGATGAGGCTCGCGGCGTCTCCCGTCATCTTCAGGATGCTGCCGGGCAGACCCGCCGGCCGACCATGCCGGGGAACGAGTCGGAGGAGACGGTGGGTCTCGCGTGGGTGAACTCCAGGCTGCCGCCGACGAGTCGGGCGAGTACCGAGTCGGGGTGGCGGTCGACGTACGAGGCCAGGTCGGACTGGTGCAGGCCGTCGACGGACAGCAGCAGGACGTGCCGGGCGCGAGCGTGCGCGTGTGCCGAGGCGGGCTCGTTGGCCATGGCGGTGAGGGAGCCCGCGGCGGCGAACGGTACAACGACAGGGGAAGGGCAGAACGTGTACGGGAGCGGACATACGTACCGGGTCCTGCCCAAGAAACGCATCGGCGCACGCAAAGAGGTACGCCGAGGCCCCCGAGCTCCTCGCTCCTGACCAGCCGTCACCGGTCGGCGCGCGGGCCTGCTCAGCGCAGTTCGGTCGCCGCGCGCTCGACGTCGTCCTCCGACACGAGCACCAACTGGGCCGCCTGCCCCAGGGGGACGAAGCTGTCCACGCTGGTGACCCGGCGGAGGGCCCCGGTGAATCCGGCGTCGACCAGGGCGGTGACGACTCCCTCCGACACGCCTCCCGTGCGGCGGGTCTCGTCGACCACGAGGACGCGGCCCGTCGCCCGGGCTTCCCGCAGCAGGTCGTCGACCGGCAGCGGGGCCAGCCAGCGCAGGTCGACGACCCGGCAGTCGATGCCCTGTTGCTCCAGCCGGCGCGCGGCCCGCAGCGAGATGCGCAGGCCGTTGCCGAAGGTCACGAGGGTCAGGTCCGTGCCTGTCCCATAGGTGCGTGCCCGGCCGATCGGTACGTGTTCGGCGGGCGGCGGGTAGGCGGTGAGCCAGGCGTTGTCCCCGTCGGAGTGGAGATCTCGGGAGTGGTAGAGCGCGATCGGCTCCAGGAAGGCGCAGACCGTGCCGTCCACCTTCGCCGCCGCGACGCATGTGCGAAGCATCGCGGCGGCGTCGTCGGGGCGCGACGGTGAGGCGATGACCAGGCCGGGAATGTCGCGCAGGACGCCCACCGCGTTGTCGTTGTGGAAGTGGCCGCCGAAGCCGCGCTGGTAGCCGTAGCCGGCGACGCGGACCACGAGCGGATTGCGGTACTGGCCCTGGGAGAAGAACTGCAACGTGGCCGCCTCGCCGCGCAGTTGGTCCTCGGCGTTGTGCAGGTAGGCGAGGTACTGGATCTCTGCGACCGGCAGCAGCCCGGACAGGCCCGCCCCCAGCGCGAGGCCGAGGACGGCCTGTTCGTCCAGCAGGGTGTCGAAGACCCGGGCGGTGCCGAAACGCCGCTGCAGGCCCCTGGTCAGTCCGTAGACCCCGCCCTTGCGGCCGACGTCCTCGCCGAAGACGACCATCTCCGGGTGGCCGGCGAGCAGGTCGGCGAGGGTGTGGGTGATGGCCTGGGCGACCGTGACGGGCTCGCCCACGGGCGCCGCGGATGCTTCGCTCGTACGGTGTGCCGCAGCCGCCACGAGGTCGGCGCGGCGGGGTGCGAGGGGGGCGGCGATCTGTGCGGCGGTGCTCAGGGGCTCGCTCTCCAGGGCCTCCTTGGCGACGGCCGACACCCGTGCGCCCACCTCGTCGTAGCGGTCGAGTACCTGCTGAGGGGTGAGGACGCCTGCCGCCGTGAGCAGCCGGGCGGTGGCCAGCAGCGGGTCGCGTCGCAGGTCCGCGGCGACGTCGGTGGGCAGCCGGTAGGCGGCTTCGGCGTCCGAGCCCGCATGGCCGAGGAAGCGGACCATCGACAGGTGCAGGAACGCGGGCCGGCGGTGCTTGCGTACGTGGGCCACCGCCTCGCGCGCGGTGTCGAAGGCGGCCTGCGGATCGCAGCCGTCCGCGGCGTAGTAGGCGAGAGCGGGCCGGTTGCCGTAGGCGCGCTGCACCCAGTCGGGCGGCGTCGGCACGCTGATGCCCAGGCCGTTGTCCTCGCAGACGAACAGGATCGGCATCGGCAGGCCCTGGTAGGCCGCGTGGCAGGCGCTGTTGATGGCGCCCGCCGCCGTGGAGTGGTTGACCGAGGCGTCACCGAAGGAACAGCAGACGACGGCATCGTCGGGCCAGGCGCATTCGGTCCCGAGCCGCTTGGCGCGCGCGATGCTCCACGCCACCCCGACCGCCCGCGGCAGGTGGGAGGCGATGGTGGACGTCTGCGGGATGACGGCCAGTTCGCGGCGCCCGTACACCTTGTGCCGACCGCCGGCGATCGGCTCGTCGGCCCCGGCGGCCACCCCCAGCAGCATGTCCCGGACCGCGTCGACACCGCCGGCCTGCCGGGCGCGGGCGCAGTAGAAGGCACCGGACCGATAGTGCAGCAAGGCCGGGTCGGTGGGCCGCAGCGCGAGAGCGAGTGCCGCGTTGCCCTCGTGTCCGCTGGATCCGATGGTGTAGTAGCCGCGGCCCTGCTGCTGCATCCAGCGCGCCGCGGCGTCGGCGTGCCGGCTCTCCAGCTGGGCGTCGAACAGGTCAAGTGCGGTACGGGAATCCAGCGAGCCCACGGCCTGGGCGGCAGACCGCGGACCGGACACCGCCTCGCGGAAGTGCCGGTCCAGGTCCTCGACGCCGCTCACAGGCGGAAGTCCAGGTCGGGTTCGAGGGTGGCCACGTCCATCTGCGCCTTCTGCAGCCGGCCGGAGTGGTCCCAGTTCATCGACTGCCAGCGGGTGAACTGGTCGAGCACCCACTGCCCCGACTGGCGAGAGCCGTTGCCCGACTTGCCGTTGCCGCCGAACGGCAGGTGCGCCTCGGCGCCGGAGGTGGTGTTGTTGACGCTGACCATGCCCGCGGAGATGCCGCGCCGGAACGTCCACACCTCGTGCGGGTCGGTGGTGTAGATCGCGGCGGACAGCCCGTAGCCGTGGGCGTTGGCCAGGTCGAGGGCCTCGTCGAAGCCCCGGTAGGTGGTCACTCCGACGATGGGGCCGAAGGTCTCGGTGAGGAACAGATCGTCATGGCGGCGCACTCCGTCGACGATCACCGGGTGGTAGAACATGCCCGCCCCGGGGTCGCCGACGAAGCCCTTGCGAGGGTTGTCGGCCGTGATCCGCCCGACGCCGTCGGAGCCGAACGTACGGTGGTGGTCCTTGATCCAGCCGAGGAAGGTCTCGTAGCGCTGCGCGAACCGCTCGTCGAGCATCGGGCCGTAGAGCACGTCCTCGAAGGCGTCGCCGATCCGGGCCGCGCGGCACGCGGCGTCGAAGCGGGCGAGGAAGTCCTCGTGCACCGACTCGTGCACGATGAGCGTCCCGAGGGAGGTGCAGCGCTGTCCCGCGGTGCCGAATCCGGAGAACAGCGCCCCCTCCACCGCCAGGTCGAGGTCGGCGCTCGGGGTGACCACCTGGGGGTTCTTGCCGCCCAGCTCCAGGCAGGGGGTCTGCAGGTGGCTTCCGCACAGGGCGCCGATCTTCTGGCCGACCAGCGTGGACCCGGTGAAGCCGACCTTGTCGACCAGACCGGCGTCGAGGGAGGCCTCCAGACCGGCGTACGTCTGCTCCCCGTCGGCCAGTACGAGATTGAGCACGCCGTCGGGCAGGCCGCCACCGTGCGTGAACAGCTCGAAGAGGGCCTTGGCGCTCGCGGCGGCGTACTCGGCGGGCTTCCACACCACCGTGTTGCCGGTCACGAGCGCCGGTACGAGGTACCAGGCCGGCACGGCCACCGGGAAGTTGCCCGCGGTGATGACCGCGACCGCACCGACGGGATTGCGGAAGGTGAACAGCTGCTTGTCGGGCATCTCCGAGGGCACCGTCTGCCCGTACAGCCGACGGCCCTCGCCGAGGAAGAAGTCGCAGGTGTCGATGATTTCCTGCACCTCGCCGAGCGCTTCCGCGAGCGGTTTGCCGATCTCTTCGGTGACGATGCGGGCGAGCCGCTCCTTGTTGGCCTCGACGAGCCGGCCGATCTTTCCGATCGCGGATCCGCGCACCGGCGCCGGGACGTCGGCCCAGGACCGCTGCGCCGCCTTCGCCGCCTTGGACGCCTCGACGAATGTCGAGGCGTCCCCGAGCGAGATCTCGGTGACCAGCTCGGTCATACGGCCGGGATTGGGGCGCTGAAGAGTCCCGCCGGGAGCGCCGGCGACCGGGTGGCCGGCAACGATCGAGGCGACGGAACGAGCCATGACATTGCTCCTTGTCCGCAGGGAGGGGACGGTGTCCGCCGGAAGGGGTCAGTGCAGGCCGGCCAGGACCCGGTCGAGAGCCCGCAGGGCGACGCCGAGCTCGTCCTGGGTGATGGACAGGGCGGGACGGAAGCGCACCGAACGCTCACCGCACGGCAATGCGATCACCTTCTCCTCGGTGCGCAACCGGCGTACCACCTCGTCGCGGGCGCCGCTGTCCGGCAGATCGACGGCGGTCATCAGCCCGCGCCCCCGCGCGTTGGACGCCACCGGTGCGTGCCGGACCTCCAGATCACGCAGTTCGGCCAGGAACCACGATCCCACGGCAGAGGCATGGGCCACCAGGTCGTCCCGTTCGATGATCTCCATGATGCGCCGGGCCCGGACCATGTCGACCAGACCGCCGCCCCAGGTGGAGTTGATCCGCCCGGAGACCCGCAGGACGTTGTCGGGCACCTGGTCGACCCGGCGGCCCGCCATGATGCCGCCGAGCTGGACCTTCTTGGCGAAGGCCACGATGTCCGGTTCGAGGCCGAGTTGCTGGTAGGCCCAGGTGGTGCCGGTGAGCCCCACACCGGTCTGCACCTCGTCGAGCACGAACAGCGCGTCGTACTCGTGACAGAGCGCCTGCATCGCCTGCAGGAACTCCGGGCGCATGTGGTTGTCGCCCCCCTCGCCCTGGATCGGCTCGGCGATGAAGCAGGCGACGTCGTGCGGGTTGGCCTCGAACGCCCGCCGCGCCTGATCGAGGGCCCGTCGCTCGGCCTCCTCCACCTCGGCCAGGTGGCGCGCGAGGGGGAACCGCATCGCGGGTACGTCGATGCGCGGCCAGTCGAACTGCGGGAAACGGGCCGTCTTGTTGGGCTCGGTGTTGGTCAGCGAAAGGGTGTAACCGCTGCGGCCGTGGAAGGCGTGGCGCAGGTGGAGCACCTTCGTGCCGAGGTCGGGGGACCGGCCCGCGGCCTCGTTGCGGCGGCTCTTCCAGTCGAACGCCGTCTTGAGGGCGTTCTCGACGGCGAGTGCCCCGCCCTCGACGAAGAACAGTCTGGGCAGGTCCGGGTCGCCCAGTACCCGGGCGAAGGTCTCGACGAACTCGGCGTAGTGCGTGGTGTACATGTCGGGGTTGGCGGGCTTGTTGGCCGCCACCTGCGCGAGCAGGGTCATGAACTCCGGGTCGTCCACGATGCCCGGCGCGTTGAGGCCCAGCGGAGCGGAGGCGAAGAAGGAGTAGAGGTCGAGGAACTTCTCGCTGGTGCGTGCGTCGACGATCCACGACCCCTGACTGGCGAGGGGGTCGAGCACCAGCTTGAAACCGTCGGTCAGCACATGACGGCCGAGTCTTTCGTGCACCTCGCCCGGATGGATCGTCGACGCAGCTGCAACCGTCATGGGGCACCTACTCTCGATAGCCGCGAACAGGAGATGTTTCGTCAGTCACGAGGAGTAACGAAAGTATCTTAGGTGTGTGGCCGAGATGACCGCAAGATTTCGTTCGCGGGTAGATGTGAATGCCGACGACGGCTGCATGTCCGCCGGTTCGACCTGCGTCACCGATCATGACTTAGGCCGATTGTCAGTGGTGCGTCCTACTCTCGCCATATGACCTACTGCGTCTGGCACAGGGGCCTCGGCATCACGCTCGACCTGACCGAGGCGGATCTCGGACACCCCGAACACCCGGGGCTGCTCGACGAGATCTACGGCAATTACCAGCCGGATCTTCTGTACTGCCTGGAAGCCCATGAGGACGAGGGCTTCATCTGCCCCGGCTTCATGGCCATCCGCAAGGTCAACGGCCGCCCGCACGCCATGCACGTGGCAAAAGGGGAACGCCCCGAGACGAAGGCCGAGAGCGATCTCCACAAGGCGCTGCGGGAATACACCGTCAAGGTCGCCTCGGGGGAGGGATTCCGGGTCACGGGAGCGGAGGAGGCCGAGCGCGGAAAGCAGCGAACGGACGTGACCGTGGAAGGCGGCGAAAGTCACCGGCTCGCGTACGAAATACAGCTTGCGGCGATAGCCGGCGGCTCCGTCGACGAGCGCACCCGTAGCGCATTCCGGGACGGGCTCACCCCCTTGTGGCTCGTCAACAACGAGAACGCGATCCCCATCGACCGCGCGCCCTGGGCCCGGCTGAACGTGCAGAGCTGGCGGGACGTGACCGACCGCGCGGCCCTGCCGGTGCGCGGCGGAATCAAGCAACTGCACATGTCCCGCTGCGACTGGAGCAACCCGGTGCCCTGCCCGCAGCGGGGCGCCGGCCGGTGCGGCGGACGTCACGCGCTGTGGGAACCCGTGCGCGGCCTCTACTACGACGACGTCATCCGGCGTACGGCCACCGGCGAACTCGTCTCGCTCTATCTGCCCCACCCGGCGGGCCGGCGCGGCTGGCACATGTGGGTCACCCCGACGGACAAGGAGGAGTTCCTCGAAGGCCGCCCCGAACCCCTGCCCGGCCGGTCGGCGGCGCCCCGTGCGGGCGGGGTGGATCTCCTGCCCGCGCCTCGGGCCGGTGCGTGGGAGACCGCCGACCACGTGGAGGCGGGTCTGCGCAGCGAGCTCACCCAGGCCCGTGACGACGAACGTCCCATCGACGCCTCGCTGTGGCGCACCGAGCCGGGACCGTCCGAATTCTCGCGGCCCTTCACCGTGGGCGAGTTCGTCATACCCGGCGATCTGGTGGCCGCCCGGCGGACCTTCACCCGGGCACTGGAGCACAGTGCGGACATCGCGGGGCGCCTGCCCAGCGGCGCGGACATCGCGGCCGGGCGCGCCGAGATCAGCGGGGAGCAGCGGGAGCGCCTCGCAGACGCGCGGGAGCGCTGCCGGCGTCTCGCCGAGGAGATGCACACCCACCCCTGGTGGGAGACGGTCGGCGACCGTCATGCCGCACGGGAGGCGCTGACGTACGCGGCTACCCATGACACGGAGTCTTGGACTTCCAGTCCAGAGACTGGACCAGTAGTCTAATCAGCATGGCTGATGAGCAAGTCCACAAAGCCGAGCGGGATGCGATCCTCGCGGCGCTCAGGCCCGTGGTCGACGGGATCGCGGCGACGTTCGGCCCGGTGTGCGAGGTGGTCCTGCACGACTACCGGCAGCCGGAGGAGTCGGTCGTCGCCGTCGCAGGCGAGGTGACCGGGCGGGCCGTGGGCGGGGCGATGAGCGAGATCGGCATGAAGGTGCTCGCGCGTGGCGACGAGGCGGCCGACGACCTGAACTACGTCACCCGCACCGGGACCGGAAAGCTGGTCAAGTCGTCCACGATGGTGTTGCGCGACTCCACAGGAGCGGTGTTCGGTGCGCTCTGCGTCAATGTGGACATCGGCGCGGTGAACGAGGCCCATGCCCTGCTCGGTGCCCTGGCCGGCCTCGGCGCCGGGTCCGCCGAGCCGCCGGTCACCGCCTTCGGCAACGACATCGACTCCGTGGTGGACGCCATCCTCGACGCCCACCGACTCGGGCGGAACCAGAGCTGGGCCGCACTGGACCGTGCCGAGCGCCTCGACCTGTTCCGCAGACTCGACGAACACGGCGTGTTCGCCGTGCGCCGCGCGATCGAGCAGGTCGCCGTCCGGCTCGGCATCTCCCGCGCCTCCGCCTACAGCTACCTCGCCCAGGCCCGAGCCGCCACCGACCCGACCCCCGCTGGAGGACACGCGTGACGACCACCACCCCGCCGGTCACCCTCGACACCGTCCGCGACGCCGCCGACCGGCTCAAGGGCGTCGCCCACCGCACCCCCGTACTGCGCTCACGCACGCTCGACGCCCTCGTCGGCGCCGAGGTCTTCCTCAAGTGCGAGAACTTCCAGCGCGTCGGCGCCTTCAAGTTCCGCGGCGCCTACAACGCGGCCTCCCGGCTCACCCCCGAGCAGCTGGCCCGCGGCATCGCCGCCTACTCCTCCGGCAACCACGCCCAGGCCGTCGCCCTCGCCGCCCGCGAACTGGGCACGACTGCCGTCATCGTCATGCCCGAGGACGCCCCGCGCTCCAAGGTGGACGCGACCTTCGGCTACGGCGCCGAGATCGTGACGTACGACCGCTACTCCGAGGACCGCGTCGCCGTCGCCGAGGCTCTGGCCGCCGACCGGGGCCTCGCCCTCATCCCGCCCTACGAACACCCGCACGTCATGGCCGGGCAGGGCACGGCAGCGCTCGAACTCCTGGAGGAAACAGGGGAGTTGGATGCGCTGATCGTGCCCGTCGGCGGCGGCGGGCTGATCGCGGGGTCCGCCACCGCAGCCAAGGGGCTGCACCCCGGGATCCGCGTCCTCGGCGTAGAACCGGAAGCCGGGGACGACACCAAGCGGTCCCTGGAGGCGGGCCGGCGCGTCAGCATCCCCGTGCCGCGCACCATCGCCGACGGTCAGGCCCTGCACACGCCGGGCGAGCTGACCTTCTCGGTCAACCGGCGGCTCGTCGACGGCATCGCCCTCGTCTCCGACGACGAGATCCGCGATGCCATGCGGTTCGCCTTCGAGCGGCTGAAGATCGTCGTCGAGCCCAGCGGGGCCACGCCGATCGCCGCCCTGCTCGCCGGGCGTGCGGGCTCCCTTCCACGCCGGATCGGCGTCGTCGTCTCCGGCGGAAATGTGGACGCGGACCGCTTCGCCCGACTGTGCGGCCGGGCGACGGTGTCATGACCAGAACTCGTTGGCCTTGTCGATGTCCGCAAGACACTCGTCGAGATCGGTGATCTTGTCCCCGACGATCCGGAACACGATGGCTCCGTCCTCGTCGATCCGCTTGTCGCCGCGTTGGGCGGTGAAGTGGTGCATGGAAACCGCGTGGCCGCGGCCGTCCACGAGGACGTTGCGCAGCTCGACCTTGAAGGTGCCGCCCGTTTCGTCGTAGAGCCGGCGGTAGTAGTCGAGGACGGCGTCGATTCCCTTGCAGTCGCCGGACAGCTGGTGGCTTCCGGGAACATGGTGCGTGGCGTCGCCCGTCATCATCGAGCGCAGGGTGTCCATGTCGCCGCGCGAGAAGGCCTCGTAGCCCGTGCGGACGAGTTGTGCGTGGGGGTGTTCAGCCACGGTGATCGCCACCTTTCTGGGTGGTTCGGCGAAGCGGCCTCGCACCATTCTCCGCTCGTTCGACCGGCTTGTCCGCTCGTCGACGTTTTCTCCGCATCCCGGATGGCGGTCCCAGCCTGACCGGCGGACGATGGTGGGGTGGGCGGGGCTCGCAAGGAAGGGAGCCGTCATGCTTGAGATCAAGGCCGTCGAGAAACCCGACGAGCGGCGCGATTTCCCGCGCGGACACCTCGAAGCCGTCCATATGACCGGACTCGACTTCGCGGTGGGGACCTTCGAACCGGGCTGGAAGTGGTCGGAGTCCGTGGCACCGATCGCCGGGACCAAGAGCTGCCAGGTCCATCACAACGGGTACTGCGTTTCCGGACGCATGCGCCTGCGCATGGACGACGGCGCGGAGCAGGAGGTCGGACCGGGCGACGTGTTCGTGGTGTCGCCGGGCCACGACGCCTGGGTGGTCAGCGACGAACCGTGCGTGGTGTACGACTTCGCCGGCCAGATGGCGACGGAGTACGCGAAGAAGGGCTAGCGGTCACACCGGCAGCAGGCGCGCGATGAGCGCGCCGAGCTGCCGGGCGTTGCGGCACTCGTGCATCTCCACCAACTCGGCGTACTCGGGTGCGGCGGAGTCGCCCGTGCCCCACTGGGCGTGCGGCTCGGGATTCAACCAGTAGACGCGGCGGGCCCGTTCGGCCACCTTCCGCACCGCCGCAAGGTTCGGGTCGCTCATGTTCGTACGGGCGTCACCGAGCACGAACACCGTCGTGCGCGGGCCCACCGCGTCCCCGTACCGCTCCGCGAACTCGCCCAGCGCGCCCCCGTAGTCGCTGCTGCCGTGCCAGCCCGTGAGCGTCGCCTCCGCCCGGATGCGGGCGCCGAGCCCCTCCGGGTCGGCCGCACCGTGCTCAAGCAGCCGGGTCACCTCGTCGAGCCGGTTGACGAAGGCGAACACCCGCACCTTGCTGAACTGGTCGTGCAGCGCCTGCACCAGCAGCATCGTGAAGTCCGAGAACCCGGACACCGACCCCGACACATCGCACAGCAGCACCAGTTCGGGCCGTACGGGACGGCGCCTGCGCAGCACCGGCTTCATCGGCACCCCGCCCGTGGACAGGGAACCGCGCAGGGTGCGCCGCAGATCGATGCTGCCGCGCGAGGCGCGGCGCCGACGGGCCGCGAGCCGGGTGGCGAGCTTGCGGGCCAGCGGCTGAACCGTCCTGCGCAGCTCGGCGAGCTGAAGCTTGCCGGCGTACAGGAAGTCGACCCGGTCGGGCGTGGTGGCCACCGCCCGCCGGGCGAGTTCGTCCCGGTCGCGCTGTTCGGCGATCCGGCGCCGCGCCTCCACGGCCACCTGCCTGCGGAAGGTCTCGACGCGCCGCCTGATCTCGTCGTCGAGCAGCCGGTCGGCGAACCCGGAACTGCCGTTCCGCGCCTGGACGTTCTCGCGGACGCGGGCCAGCAGGGTCTGCGGGCGGAGCCGGTCCAGCGTCTGGTGCGACGACCAGCCCTGCGACCCCGGCGACGCACCGTATCCGCCGAAGCCGTCGACCGCCTCCGCCGCCAGCCGCCCCATCAGGACGACGTCGCCCGCGGCGAGCGCGGCAGCGAGCCGTTCCCGCAGATCGTCCCGGTCCGCGGGCTGCGTCTCCGGCGCGCCGACGCCCCGCGGGAAGTACAGATCGAAGACCGGGTCGAACACCTGCCGCTGCACCGTGCCGTGCAGCAGCGTCGCGGCCAGCCCCTCCCGCAGCAGTTCACGGTCCGCCAGGCCCAGCGCCGCCACCGCCTGCGCCGCGTCCACGGTCTCGCCGGTGCCGATCCGCATGCCGTGCGCCCGCAGGGCCCCGACCAGAGAGGTGAGGCGCTCCGCCACTCCCGGGGCGGTCACACGGCGTCCAGGTCGAGCTTGGCGGCCGCCTTGAGGACGTCGTCCTGATGCTTGAGCAGGACGCCCAGGCTGTCGTGTACGACGTTCTCGTCGAGGGTGTCGGCCCCCAGCGCGAGCAGCGTGCGCGCCCAGTCGATCGTCTCGGCGACGGAGGGCACCTTGCGCAGGTCCATCGCGCGCAGCGCACCGACCACCCGTACCACCGAGGCGGCCAGCGCCTCGTCCAGGCCGGGCACCTTCAGCCGTACGATCCGGCGCTCCAGCTCCTCCTCGGGGAAGCCGATGTGCAGGAACAGGCAGCGACGGCGCAGGGCCTCGGACAGCTCGCGGCTCGCGTTCGAGGTCAGGACGACGAAGGGGCGGCGGGTCGCGGTGATCGTGCCCAGCTCGGGGACCGTGACCTGGAAGTCGCTCAGCACCTCCAGGAGCAGGCCCTCCACCTCGACGTCCGCCTTGTCGGTCTCGTCGATCAGCAGCACCTTGGGGTCGTCGCCGCTGATGGCGGTGAGCAGGGGGCGGGTGAGCAGGAACTCCTCGCTGAAGATGTCCGTGCGGGTCTCGTCCCAGGTCTCGTCGCGGCCCGCGCTGATCCGCAGCAGCTGCTTGGCGTGGTTCCACTCGTACAGCGCCCGGGACTCGTCGACGCCCTCGTAGCACTGCAGCCGGACCAGACGCGCGCCCGCCACCTCGGCCACGGCCTTGGCGAGCTCCGTCTTGCCGACCCCGGCGGGGCCCTCCACCAGCAGCGGCTTGCCCAGGCGGTCGGCGAGGAAGACGGTCGTGGCGACCGCGGGCGAGGCGAGATAGCCGGTGGCGGCGAGCCGCGCGGAGACGTCGTCGACGGATGAGAACAGCATCGGGGCCTCCAGCTCGGCACGGCTCGGAGCTACTATCTAAGCGCTTGTTCACCCACTCTGTCACGCGAAACCGAAGGGGCGGCCGCCGAAGCAGTCACCCTTGGTGCTCAGGCGGCAGAGCGACGTCGGCCCTCCACCAGGGCGGCTCCGAGCGGAGTGGGCGTGTGCAGGGCGGCGCTGCGAGGAGGAAGTCCGTTGTCAGTGGCGCCTTGTACGTTTCGGTCATGGGGATCTATCTGGTCAGCGTCGACGCGCGGGAGTGGTTCGACGACGACGAGGAGGAGGGCGGCCGAGGAGCCGCCGCCTCCGCGCTCGACGCGGAGTTGAGACGGCGCGGCCTGCCGCCCTACACCTCGGTGCCCGAGCAGGCGGACTTCGTACGCGGCTCGGGGATGTCGTTCGAGGAGAAGCTGGTTCCAGCCATGGACGGCTTCAGCGCGCTGTGCCGGGCGCATCTGTCACGGGCGGAGGAGGAGCTGCTCTGCGGCTGGACACTGCTGGTGCCGCTGTCCCTCGACGAGGAGATCCGGCTGCCCGTCGGCTCCGCCTACACGGACGAGACCATGGTCGCCGGTGCTCCTCAGGTGCTCCGCCTCGCCGAGCGACTGGCGACGGCCGTCGAACTCCCGGTGGACGAGATACCGGCGGCCTGCGACAACCTGGACCTGACCATGTGGTTCCTGGACGGACCGGCGAAGGACCTGGCCGCCACCCGGCTCGGACCGTGGAGCGAGGACCTGGACGCCGCGTTCTACGTGGCGGTGTATCTGCGGGCCGCCCAGCACTCGCTGCGCCGCGGCTGCCCGATCTCGTACTGCTGAGAGGGAAATCCCTGACGACAACGACCTGAAAATCCCGGGACGGCGTTGAACGCCGTCCCGGGATTTCGGCGGGTGGTGTCATGCGATGTCGAAGGTGGGTTCCAGGTCCTGTTGGGTTTCTGATGTGGCGGCGGGTTCGCCGCGGGTGTTGGAGGCGCGCAGCGCGATGGCCCCGGCTGCCACGAGACACAGGGCGCTCACGAGCAGGGCCCGCTGGAATCCGGCGGTGAGTGCCTCCGGGGGCGGGGTGTGGACGGCCAGCAGGTGGCTGGTGCGGCTGGTCGCGATCCCGCTGAACACCGCCAGACCGAGCGCTGACCCGAGCTGGAAGGAGGTGGTGATCAGGGAAGCGGCCAACCCGGCCTGATCCTCCGGCACGCCCGCGTTCGCGGCGGTCTGCACACCGGCGTACAACAGCCCCAGCCCGGCTCCCATGATGACCAGCGGGGCGAGCAGATTGCCGAGATAGGTGCCATCCACCGGGATGCGGGACAGCCACAGGATGCCACCGGCGGCGAGCAGCGCACCGGAGACGATGATCGGACGGGTACCGGTCCGGACGAACATCTTCGTCGCCACGGTCGAGCCGAACCCGATGCCCACGCTCACCGGCACGTACGACAGCCCGGACTGCAGCTGGGAGTAGCCCAGGACGTTCTGCATGTACAGAGTGACGAAGAAGAACATCGAGTAGAACCCGGCCCAGGCGATCACCTGGGTGGCATCGGCCGCGGCCAGGCCCTTGATCCGGAAGATCGACAGCGGGACCAGCGGATGGGCGCGCCGCTGCTCATTGACCACGAACGCGGCCATCAGCCCCGCCGAGGCGGCCAGCCCGCCGATGGTGCGACCCGCACCCCAGCCCGCGTCCGGCGCCTTCACCAACGTGAAGATGAGCAGCAGCATGCTGGCGGTGACCAGCACCGCGCCGACCGCGTCGAAACCGCCCGGCACGGACCGGCCGTGGTCGGCCTTCAGGATCCGGTACGCCCCGAACAGCACCAGCGCGCACAGCGGGAGGTTCACGAAGAACACCCACCGCCAGCCGAGGTCCTGGGTGAGCACGCCGCCGAAGAGCAGGCCGACCGCCGAGGCCATCCCGCTGATCCCGGCCCACACGCCCAGCGCCTTGTGCCGGTCGGAGCCCTGGAAGGTGGTGGTCAGGATGGCCAGCGCGGCCGGGGACATCATCGCCGCCCCGAAGCCCTGGGCGAGCCGGGCGCCGACCAGCAACCCCTGGCTGTCGGACAACCCGCAGGCCAGCGACGAGGCCGCGAACAGCGCGGTCCCCGCGATCAGCAGCCGCCGCCGTCCCAGCAGGTCCCCTGCCCGACCGCCCAGCAGCAGGAACCCGCCATAGGTGATCAGATAGCCGCTGACCACCCACTGCAGGTTCTGTACCGAGAACCCCAGATGGGTACGGATGGTCGGCAGCGCGACGTTCACGATCGCGCCGTCCATGACGTCCAGGAACGTCACCGCGCACAGCAGCGCCAGCGTGACCCTGCCGCGCCCGGTCGCCAGGAACGACCCCCGCGGCGGTGCCGTCGATGTGGTCATGGCGTCGCTCACGACCCGGCGGCTTCCAGCACGGGGCCGACCTCGACCCCGCCGCCGACCCGCAGCACCGGGCAGTCCTTGGCCAGCGCCAGTGCCGAGTCCATGTCCTCGGCGGACACCACCGAGTAGGCGACCACCCGGGAATCGCTGTCGCCGACGTCGCCGAGCGAGGCGTGGTCGGTCACCGCGTTGCCGACGTCCACCAGGGCCGAGCCCAGCGCGCCGAACCAGGCCTGCCACTCGGCCGGCGTCCCCGCGTGGGGCCGGTAGTCGGAGGGCACGCGGAAGAAGAAAACGTACTTGGTCATGATCTGTGGTCCCGTTCTATGTCCGGGCGCGCCCCGGACCGGGACCGCCTCCAACCGGGTAGACGCCACCGCCCGCCGGAAATTGGTCGGCTCACCGCCGCCCAGTTCGCCGGACCGACGGCGTCTTCATGGGTGAGCGAGCCGAACGCACCCGGCGGGAAGAAGAAGAGCGAGGATGCATGCCGATGGAGATGGATACGACGGACCTGATCGCCCGGGCCCGGGCCGGCGACCACAACGCGTTCCGCGACCTGGTGCAGGGCCACTCCCACGAGTTGCAGGTGCACTGCTACCGCATCCTGGGATCCCTGCAGGACGCCGAGGACGCGCTCCAGGAGACCCTTGTGTCCGCCTGGCGTAACCTCGGCGAGTTCGGCCAGCGGTCCTCGCTCCGGACCTGGCTCTACAAGATCGCGACCAATCGGTGCCTGAGCATGTTGCGCGCCGACAGCCGACGCCCCCGCATCGCCGCCCCGCTGCCCGAGGCCGACCTGCCCGAACCCACCGGCGCAGGCGACGCCCCGGCCTGGCTGGAGCCCTACCCCGACGTCCTGCTCGACCATCTCGTCGACCGGCGCCCCGGACCGGAGGCCCGATACGAGACCACCGAGGCCATCTACCTGGCCTTCATCACCGCCCTGCAACTGCTGCCCCCACGCCAGCGCGCCGCCCTCGTCCTCCGCGACGTATTGGGCTACCACGCCGCCGAAGTCGCCCAGATGCTCGGCACCACCCAGGAAGCCGTGAGCAGCGCCTTGAAACGCGCCCGCGCCACCGTCGACGGCCATCTCGCCGACCCCAGCGGCAGCGGCACCAGCGGCACCGGCAGCCACAGGCCCGCAGCCCACCCCGACACCGCCGCCGAACAGCGGCTCGTCGCCCGGTTCACCGACGCCATGGAGCGAGCCGACCTGGACGCCCTGATCGACCTGCTCGTCACCGACGTGAGACTCTCCATGCCCCCGGGCATGCTGGAATACCGCGGCATCGAAACAGCCCAGCGCGTCCTGGCCGCCGTCACGTTCCGCCCCGGCCGCTCCTACCGCGCGGTACCCACCCGCGCCAACGGCCAGCCGGCCTTCGGCTTGTACGTGGCAGACCCCCACGCCGGGGTCTACCGTGCCTACTGCCTCCTGGTGATCACCACCGCAGGCGACCACATCACAGCCATCACCAGCTTCACCACCGACGTCATGGCGCGCTTCGGACTACCCCGAACCCTCCCCGAAACGGATTGACGGACTTCCGGCGCAGGCCTGCGTCTGTCGGTGCGGAGGCGGCGAACGGGGCTACGTGTCGACGTCGGCGCCCGCCCCGCCGCTGACCAGCACCACCTCCAGGGTGCGCGGACCGTGCACCCCCTCGACCCGGTCCAGCTCGATGTCGCTGGTCGCCGACGGACCGGAGATCCACGTCAACGGGCGGGCCGGGTCCAGGCGTTCGAGGGCCTGGGGCACGGACGAGACGACCTGCTCCGGGACCCGTACGACACAAATGTGGTGGTCGGGGACGAGGGTGATGCGGCGGCGGCCCTGGTCCGGGCTGCCGTCCAGGACGATCGTGCCGGTCTCGGCGATGGCGATCGCACAGCCGGTGACCACGCTCCCGACCTTGTCCAGCTCGTGCGGGGTGCTCACGGCACGGTCGTGAACGCGGGTGGGATCGGCGGCCGACATCCACTCCGGCGGAAGCCCCGGCGGCACGAGCACATACTGGGGACCGCGCTCGGCGAGCAGCCGCATGATGAGGTACGGCAACTCCTCCGGGTCCGTGCGGTGCACGATCGCCCGGTAGTCCGCAAGGTTCTCCGCCAGCAGATCCACCGTCTGCGCGACACTCCGCTCTCCGTGCTCCCGCAGATAGTCGCGCGAAACAGCCTGCTCGTACGGCGTGTCGTCGTCCTGTGGTACGTCCGCGAGTGCGCGCCGCACCCGGCCCAGGATCCGTTCCCTGCTGCTCACTTCGCGCCTCCCTTGCCACCCTGTGTGCGCTGCCACCAGTCGCGGAACGGTTCCGCGGGCACCGCCGGCAGATCCCGGCTGCCGCTCCACGCCTTGCCCGGCCCGGGCAGCGTCCGTGGGTGGAGGCGGCGGGTGCGGGAAGCGAGCCGTTGGCCGGTGCGCAGGGCGCCCGGATGCGTGAACGCCCAGCGGGCCGCGCGCATCGCCGCCCGCTCGGCCGCGTGCCCCTTCGCGGGCTGCAGCACCACCTTGTTGCCCTCGCGGGTGACCTGCCCGCCCTCCACGACCCGCTCCCGCAGATGGACCAGCACCTCGGGGATGTCGATGGCGACCGGGCACACCTCGTAGCAGGCACCGCACAGCGACGAGGCGTACGGCAGGGAGGCGTCGATCTCGCTTGCGGTGCCCCGGAGTTGGGGGCTGAGGATGGCGCCGATCGGGCCGGGATACACCGAGCCGTAGGCGTGGCCGCCCGCCCGCTCGTACACCGGGCAGACATTCAGGCAGGCCGAGCAGCGGATGCAGCGCAGTGCCTGGCGGCCGACCTCGTCGGCGAGGGTGTCGGTGCGGCCGTTGTCGAGCAGCACCAGGTGGAAGGTGCGCGGGCCGTCGCCGTCCGTGGTGCCGGTCCACATCGAGGTGTACGGGTTCATGCGCTCGGCGGTGGAGGAGCGGGGCAGGGTCTGCAGGAACACCTCCAGGTCCTGCCAGGTCGGCACGATCTTCTCGATGCCGACGACCGAGATCAGCGTCTCGGGCAGGGTCAGGCACATCCGCCCGTTGCCCTCGGACTCGACGACGACCAGCGTGCCGGTGTCGGCGACCATGAAGTTGGCGCCGGAGATGCCGACCTTGGCACGCAGGAACTTCTCCCGCAGGTGCAGGCGGGCCGCCTCGGCGAGTTCGGCGGGCGTGTCGGTCAGACCGTCGGGGGCCGGACGGCCCCACTCGCTCATCTCACGCTCGAAGATGTCCCGGATCTCTCCCCGGTTGCGGTGGATCGCAGGGACGAGGATGTGCGAGGGCCGGTCCTTGCCCAGCTGCACGATCAGCTCGGCGAGATCGGTCTCGTAGGCGCGGATGCCCTCGGCTTCGAGTGCTTCGTTGAGGCCGATCTCCTGCGTGGCCATCGACTTGACCTTGACGACCTCCGTCTCACCGGTCGCCTTCACCAGGTCGGCCACGATCCGGTTGGCCTCGTCGGCGTCGGCCGCCCAGTGCACGATGCCGCCCGCGGCGGTGACCGACTCCTCCAACTGCTCCAGATACCGGTCGAGATGGCGCAGCGTATGGTCCTTGATCCGCTTGCCCGCCTCCCGCAGCGCCGACCAGTCGGACACCTCCGCCACGGCCTTCGCCCGCTTGGCGCGGATGGTGTGCGTGGCGTGCCGGAGATTGCCGCGCAGCGTCGGATTGTTGACCGCTTCGTGCGCGGCCTTCGGAAAGGCCGGCATCCCTACGAACGTCCCGCTCATACGGCCGGCTCCTCCTCCGTGCTCGCCAGGATCTCCGCGATGTGCACCGGCCGCATGCCGCTGCTGAGCCGCGCCATCGTCCCGCCGATGTGCATCAGACAGGAGTTGTCGGCCGCGCACAGCACCTCCGCGCCGGTCGACTCGGCGTTTCGCACCTTGTCCGCGCCCATCGCCGCCGACACGTCGGAGTTCTTCAGGGCGAAGGTGCCGCCGAACCCGCAGCACTCCTCGGCACCCGGCAGCTCGACCAGCTCCAGACCCTTCACGGCCTGGAGCAGCCGGTGCGGGCGGTCGCCGAGCCCCAGACCGCGCAGTCCGTGGCAGGTCGGGTGGTAGGTCACCTGGTGCGGGTAGTACGCGCCGACGTCGGTCACACCGAGCACGTCCACCAGGAACTCGGTGAGCTCGTACGTCTTCGGGACGACGGGAGCCAACGTCGCCGCGAGCGTGTCCCCGCGCCCCTCGGCCCGCGCCCGCTCACCCATCCGCGGATACAGCTCCCGCACCATCGCCCCGCACGAGCCGGACGGCGTCACGATCGCCTCGTACTCCCCGAAGACATCGGAGAAATGCCGGGCCAGCGGCTCCGCCTCATGTCGATACCCGGTGTTGTAGTGCGCCTGCCCGCAGCAGGTCTGGGCCATCGGGAAGTCGACCTCGACGCCCAGCCTGGTCAGCAGTTTCACCACGGCGCGCCCGGTGTCCGGATAGAGCGTGTCGTTGACACAGGTCAGGAACAGAGCGACACGCATCGCGGCTCCTTGCGATCGATCATCGGATGAGTGAAGAGTAGCCGGGGGATGGGGCGTGGGGGAGACCCCACTTACCTTCCGATGAGCCGGGCCTGTGCCTCACGCCACCGGGCGGTATCGCCCCGCGGCTCGTAGCGGGTGAGCGGCTGGGTGCGCGTGAGCAGGCGCCGTCCCTGCGCGAGATCGCCGACCAGCCCGTGCGCCCGGGCCTGGACCAGCACGTTCCCCAACGCGGCCGCCTCGGTCGGACCCGCCACCACCGGCAGTCCGCACGCGTCGGCGGTCAGCTGGCACAACAGCGCGTTCCGCGTCCCGCCGCCGACGACATGTACGACGTCCACGGGGTGGTCGGCCAGCCGCTGGGCGTCCTCGATCGCCCGGCGGTGGGCCAGTGCGAGCGAGTCGAGGAGGCACCGCGTGATCTCCGCAGGGGATTCGGGCACCGGCTGCCCCGAGACACGGCAGGCCTCGGCGACCCGCTCCGGCATGCGCCCTGGCGCCAGGAACGCCGCATCCCCGGCATCCACCAGCGACCTCAGCGCCGGTACCTTGGCCGCCTCCAGCAGCAGCTCGCCCAGAGCCGGCTCACCCCAGGCCCGTACGCACTCCTGGAGCAGCCACAACCCCATGATGTTGCGCAGATAGCGGACCGTGCCGTCCAGCCCCAGCTCGTTGGTGAAGTTGGCGGCCCGGCTCTCCTCGCTCAGCACCGGCGCCGCCAGTTCGAGGCCGGCCAGCGACCAGGTCCCGGTGCAGATGTACGCGAACCGCTCGCCGCCGGCCGGTACGGCGGCCACCGCCGACGCCGTGTCGTGCGAACCGACCGCCGTCACCGGCACCGGACCCCGCAGCCCGGTCTCCTCCAGCACCTCCGGCCGCAGCACACCCGCCGGATCCCCGGGCTGCCGCAGCGGCGCGAACAGACCCAGGTCGACGCCCAGCCGCGAGGCGACCTCGGACGACCAGTCGCGCGTCCGGGGATCGATCAGCTGGGTGGTGGAGGCGTTGGTGAGCTCGGTGCCCTGCTCGCCGGTGAGCCAGTAGGACATCAGGTCCGGGATGAGCAACAGCCGCTCTGCATGGGCCAGTTGGGCCGTCTCGCGCGCCGCCACCAGCTGATACAGCGTGTTGAAGGGTGCATACTGCAACCCGGTCGCCACATACAGCTGCTCGGCGGGCACGCTCGCCCACACCTTCTCCGCGACGCGCTCGGTACGGGAGTCCCGGTAGTGCACGGGATTGCCGAGCAGCGCCCCGTCCGCGTCCAGCAGCCCGTAGTCCACGGCCCAGCTGTCGATACCGACGGAGTCGACCTGCCCGGCCGCCCGCAGCCCGTCCAGGACACCCCCATAGAGGGAGAGGATGTCCCACCGCAGTCCCTCGGGCACCCGAACGGGCCGGTTGGGGAAGCGGTGAGCCTCGGTCAACTCCAGGCTGTCCGGGCCCACGCGGCCGACCATGACACGCCCGCTGGACGCGCCGAGGTCGATCGCGGCGTACGACTTCACGAGCGCGCTCACCGCAGGAAGGCGGCCGCGACACCGGCGTCGACCGGCACGTGCAGCCCGGTCGTGTGGGTCAACTCCCCGCCGGTCAGCGCGAACACGGCGTTGGCGACATGCTCCGGCAGCACCTCCCGCTTGAGGATGGTCCGCTGGGCGTAGAACTCGCCCAGCTTCTCCTCCGGCACCCCGTACACGGCCGCCCGCTGCGCACCCCAGCCGCCCGCGAAGATCCCGGAACCGCGCACCACACCGTCCGGGTTGACCCCGTTGACGCGGATGCCGTGCTCGCCCAACTCGGCGGCCAGCAACCGTACTTGATGGGCTTGGTCGGCCTTGGTGGCCGAGTAGGCGATGTTGTTGGGCCCGGCGAAGACGGCGTTCTTGGAGGCGATGTAGACGATGTCGCCACCCAGCTCCTGCGCGATCATCACCCGAGCCGCCTCCCGTGACACGAGGAAGGACCCCCGGGCCATGATGTCGTGCTGCAGGTCCCAGTCCCTGGCCGAAGTCTCCAACAACGGCTTGGAGATGGAGATCCCGGCGTTGTTGACCACCAGATCGACGCCGCCGAAGGCGAGCACGGCCGCCCTGAAGGTCGCCGCGATCTGCTCCTCGTCCGTCACGTCCACCGTCACGGCGACGGCCTTGTCCGGACCGCCCAACTCCTCGGCCACGGCAGCGGCGTTCTTTGCGTTCAGATCGGCGACGACGACACATGCGCCCTCACCGACCAGCCGCTGCGCGATGGCCTTCCCGATCCCGCTGCCCGCGCCCGTGACCAGCGCAATGCGCGTGGCGAGCGGCTTGGGCCTCGGCATCCGCTGGAGCTTGGCCTCCTCCAGCGCCCAGTACTCGATGCGGAACTTCTCCGACTCCTCGATCGGCGCATACGTCGACACGGCCTCGGCACCGCGCATCACGTTGATGGCGTTGACGTAGAACTCACCGGCCACCCGCGCGGTCTGCTTGTCCTTGCCGAAGCTGAACATGCCCACTCCGGGAACCAGCACGATCGCCGGGTCGGCGCCGCGCATCGCGGGGGAGTCGGGCAGTGCGTGCCGCTGGTAGTAGGCGGCGTACTCCTCGCGGTACTCGGTGTGCAGCTCCTTCAGCCGCGCGATCGCCTCCTCCAGGGGAGCGGCCGGCGGCAGGTCGAGCACGAGCGGCCGCACCTTCGTACGCAGGAAATGGTCGGGGCAGGAGGTCCCGAGCGCGGCGAGCCGCGGATGCTCGGCGCGCGCCAGGAACTCCAGGACGGCATCGGAGTCGTTGAAGTGCCCCACCTGCGGCTTGTCCTGAGAGGAGACAGCCCGCACATACGGCGCCAGCGCCGCAGCCCGCTCCCGCCGCTCCGCCTCCGGCAGCGCCTCGTAGCCCTCGATGACCGGCCCGAACGGCTCGTCCTTCCCCCGCTCGGCCAGGAACGCCTCGGCGGTGCGGATGATGTGCAGCGAGTTCCGCTCGCACTCCTCGGAGGTGTCGCCCCAGGCCGTGATCCCGTGCCCGCCGAGGACGCACCCGATGGCCTGGGGGTTGGCCTCCTTGACCGCGGCGATGTCCAGGCCCAGCTGGAAGCCGGGTCGCCGCCACGGCACCCACACGACGGTGTCGCCGAAACACTCGGCGGTCAGCTTCTCCCCGTCGGCGGCACAGGCGAGAGCGATCCCGGAATCGGGGTGCAGATGATCGACATGCTCGGCCTCCACCAGTCCGTGCATCGCGGTGTCGATGGAGGGAGCGGCACCCCCCTTCCCGTGCAGGCAGTAGTCGAACGCGGCGACCATCTCGTCCTCGCGCTCCACACCCGGGTAGACACCCTTCAGCGCCCGCAACCGATCCAGCCGCAACACGGCAAGCCCGGCCTCGGTGAGCGTGCCGAGGTCACCACCGGACCCCTTGACCCACATCAACTCGACGTCACCACCGGTCACGGGGTCGGTGTCGGTGGCCTTCGCGGAGGCGTTGCCTCCCGCGTAGTTGGTATTGCGGGGATCAGAGCCGAGCCGGTGGGAACGAGCCAGCAGTGCGGCGGCTTCGGGGTGGGGTGCCATGTCCATTCAGTCCTTCTGGAGATACGTGCCCTGTCAGGTGCGTGGGGTTGTATTGATTTGCGGCTTCGCCGCGCGGGCGTGACCGGACACATCGGGCCCGCAGTCTGTAAACGGCAGGTTCTGGCGGATGGGTGGCAGTGTTCAGGCTCCCCATCCGGCTTGTTGTCCACCGACCCGCTCTTCGACGATTTTTTCGGCCCATCCGGTGCGGCGGTAGGCGCCGATCGGGTCGGGGTCGAGCCCCATCTCCTCGCGGACCTCGGCCAGCAGCGGGCGTACGTCGGTGTTGTAGGCGTCCATGAGGACGGCGTTGGCTTCGAGTACGTCCCCGGCTCGCTGCGCTGCCTGGAGTGCGTCGCGGTCGACGAGCAGTGCTTTGGCGGTGGCTTCCTGGACGTTCATGACGGAGCGGATGATGGCGGGGATCTTGGCTTCGATGTTGTGGCACTGGTCGAGCATGAAGGCGACGTGGGACGTGTAGCCGCCGCCGTGGATGACTTCGTGCATGATGCGGAAGAGCTGGAAGGGGTCGGCGGCGCCGACCATGAGGTCGTCGTCGGCGTAGAAGCGGGAGTTGAAGTCGAACCCGCCGAGTTTGTTCTCGCGCAGCAGGGTGGCGACGATGAACTCGATGTTGGTGCCGGGTGCGTGGTGTCCGGTGTCGACCACGACCTGGGCCTTGTCGCCCAGTTTGAGGCAGTGGGCGTAGGCGGTGCCCCAGTCGGGGATGTCGGTGGCGTAGAAGGCGGGCTCGAAGAGCTTGTATTCCAGGAGCATGCGCTGGCTGTCGCCGAGCCGCTCGTACACCTGGGCCAGGCCTTCGGCGAGGCGGTCCTGCCGTGCGCGGAGGTCGTCCTGTCCGGGATAGTTGGTGCCGTCGGCGAACCACAGCTTCAGGTCCCGGGACCCCGTCGCGTCCATGATGTCGACGCACTCCCGCAGATGATCCAGCGCCTTGCGCCGCACCGCCGGATCGGGATGGCAGATGCTGCCCAGCCTGTAGTCGTCGTCCTGGAACGTGTTCGAGTTGATCGCACCCAGCTTCACGCCCTGGTCCTCGGCGTACTTCGCCAGGGCACCGTAGTCCTCCACCCTGTCCCACGGAATGTGCAGCGCGACCGTCGGGGCCACACCCGTCACCGCGTGCACCTGCGCCGCATCGGCCAGCTTCTCCTGCGGCGTGCGCGGCACGCCCTGCTGGGCGAACACCTTGAACCGGGTCCCCGAGTTCCCGTACGCCCACGACGGCGTCTCGATCTTCTGCGCCGCGAGTGCTGCCTTCACGGCGGACTGGTCTGGCATGACCACCTCTGAACAATGTTTGAATCGTTTCAGCGAAAGTAGTCCCACTGGTGGGATGCCGTCAAGGCGTCGGCGCGCTCACTCTGACGAGTTCATGCGAGTGCCAAGATTTTCGTTGCCGGAACCCTTGACGGACCGCCCCTGTGGCCTCACGATGCCGTGAAACGTTTCATGGCTCCTTTCAGGGCTGCTTACACGTGTCATCACCTGATGGCTCACCGGCCCTCCGTCCCCGAACTCCCCCTCCGAAAGGCCGCCTTGATGAGCAACGACGCCATCTCCCGCAGGCCCGCCGAACCCCGAGTGACCCGCTCCCAGTGGCGCCTGGCCGTCCTCTCCGGCATGGCTTCCTACCTGGACTCCGGCATCATCGTCTCCTCCGGCCTGTCACTGGGCCTGTGGCAGAGCCGCTTCCACCTGTCCTCCTGGGGTCTGGGCGCGCTGAGTGCGGCGCTGACCTTCTCCATCGCCGCGGGCTCGCTGGTCGGCGGCCGCCTCGCCGACCGCTTCGGCCGAGGGCGTGTGTACGGGATCGACATCCTCGTCTACGCCGTCGGCGCCGCCCTGCTGGTCTTCGCCCCCAACAGCGCGTTCCTCTTCGCCGGCATGATCATCGGCGGTCTCGCGGCCGGCGCCGACCTGCCGACCTCGCTGGCCATGGTCTCCGAGCACTCCCCGCGCTCGGTACGCGGCCGGCTGATCGGCGCGACGCAGACCATGTGGGTCGTCGGCATCACCGCCGCGATCATGATCGGCTTCGGTACCTCCACGCTCGGCTACCTCTCCGCTCAGCTGCTCTTCGCCCATCTCGCCGTCGTGGCCCTGGTCGGCTGGGTGCTGCGCAACCGCATGCAGCTCTCTCCCGTCATGGAAGAGGCCGAGCGCGGCGGTGGTGGCGAGGGCATCGACGCACGGGCGCTGCGCCGCCTCGGTGCCAAGCCGGTCCTCGTCCCGCTTGTCGCGACGGGCGGCTTCTACCTCGCCTGGAACCTCGCCGCCAACACCATGGGCCAGTACGGCACGTACTTCCTGACCACCGTCAGCGGCGCCTCCCAGACCCTCGCCACGGGGATGGGCCTGGCCGGGCTCCCGATCGGACTGCTCTGCTCGCTCGCCTTCGTACGGCTGGCCGACACCCCCTGGCGCGACCGGCTGTTCCACGTCTGCGCGGTGCTCCAGGTCCTTGCCTTCGCCGTGGCCGCGGCAACCGGAGGCGCCGTGCTCGCGGCGATGGTGTTCTTCCTGCTCCTCTACAACGTGGTCAACCAGTTCGCCGGTGAGGCCAACTACAAGGTCTGGTCTCAGGAGGCGTTCCCCGAGGAACTGCGCGCGACCGCCCAGGGAGTGACCTACGGCCTCAGCCGCGCCCTGTGCGGTGCCGCCGGTCTGGCCACTCCGACCCTGATGGCGACCAGCGGTTCGGCCGTCCTGTGGATCATCACGGCGTGTGTGGCCGTGTCCGGTCTGATCGGTGTGTGGGTTGTTCGCACCATCGCTCCGCAGGGGCGGGCTGCGGCCGCAGGGACCACATCCGCCGTCCGCGCGAAGGAAGCGATCTGATGCGAGTCACCGCACCCGTCCTGGAACACCATCGCGAGCCGCTCGGTATCGGCGAGTCCCGCCCCCGCCTGAGCTGGCGCACCGAGACCGACACACCGGGCTGGACGCAGCAGGCGTACCGGCTGGAGATCACCGGCGCCGGCGGCACCGTCCTGACCGACACCGGCCGCGTGGACGGCGCCGAATCGGTGCTGGTGGAGTGGCCGGGCGAGGAGCTCGCCTCCCGCAGCCGGGTCGGGGTGCGCGTCCAGGTGTGGGGCGAGGACGCCGAGCCGTCCGCCTGGTCGCCGCTCACCTGGGCGGAGACGGGACTGCTCGCCCGTACCGACTGGACCGCCCGGCCCGTCACCCCCGACCGCGAACCCGCCGACGCCCCGCTCTCGGTGGCGCTGCTGCACCGCACCTTCAGTCTCGCCAAGGCGGTCGCGTCGGCACGGCTCCACATCACCGCCCACGGCGTCTACGAGGCCGAGATCAACGGCAACCGTGTCGGCGACCACGTGCTCGCCCCCGGCTGGACCTCCTACCGCCACCGGCTGCGCTACCAGACCTTCGACGTCACCGGCCTGCTGCGCGAGGGCGACAACGCGATCGGCGCGCTCCTCGGCGAGGGCTGGTACACGGGCCGGCTCGGCTTCCACGGCGGCCGGCGCAACCTCTACGGCGACCGCCGCGCGCTCCTCGCCCAGCTGGAGGTCACCCACGCCGACGGCACCGTCACCACCATCGGCACCGACAAGGCCTGGCGCGCCACGACCGGCCCGATCCTGCGCTCCGAGCTCTACGACGGCGAGGTCCACGACGCCCGGTCGGCCCGCCCCGGCTGGTCCGAACCGGGCCACGACACCTCCGACTGGTCACCCGTCTCCGAACTCCCGCTCCCCGAGGCCCAGTTGGTGGCTCCCACCGGGCCGCCCGTGCGCCGCACCCAGACCCTGGCGCCCGCCGCCGTCCTCACCACACCGTCCCGGAAGACCGTCCTCGACTTCGGGCAGAACCTGGTCGGACGTCTGCGTATCCGCGTCTCGGGCCCGGCCGGACACACCATCACCCTGCGGCACGCGGAAGTTCTGGAGCACGGCGAACTCGGCGTACGGCCCCTGCGTCTCGCCGCCGCCACCGACACGTACACCCTGGCCGGCGCGGGCGAGGAGACGTACGAACCCCGCTTCACCTTCCACGGGTTCCGCTACGCCGAGATCGACAACTGGCCCGGCGAGTTGGACCCGTCCGCGGTCGAAGCCGTCGTCCTGCACACCGACATGGCGCGCACGGGATGGTTCGAGTCCTCGCACGAGCTCGTCAACCGCCTGCACGAGAACGTCGTGTGGGGCATGCGCGGCAACTTCCTCGACATCCCCACCGACTGCCCCCAGCGCGACGAACGCCTCGGCTGGACCGGCGACATCCAGGTCTTCGCCCCCACCGCCTCCTTCCTCTACGACTGTTCCGGCATGCTCGGCGGCTGGCTGCGCGACCTGGCCGCCGAACAACTCGCCCGCGCAGACGGCACACCCCCGCTGGTCGTGCCCGACGTCCTGCCCGCCGGCTTCGGCGGCACCCCGCACGCGGTGTGGGCGGACGTTGCGGTGCTTCTCCCGTGGACGCTGTACCGGCGCTTCGGCGACCTGGCGGTGCTGCGCACCCAGTACCCGAGCATGCGCGCCTGGGTGGAGACCGCTGCCCGCCTCACCGAGGAGGGCGGCGGCCTGTGGCGGCAGGACTTCCAACTCGGCGACTGGCTCGACCCGGCCGCCCCGCCGGACGCTCCGGGAGACGCCCGTACGGACGGCGATCTCGTCGCCAATGCGTACGTCGCCCGCTCGGCCGACGTGCTCGCCGAGACGGCGCGGCTGCTGGGGGAGAAGGACGACGCCGTACGGTACGAGGAGCTCGCGCGGTCGGTGCGGGCGGCCTTCGCCGAGGAGTTCGTCACCCCGCGTGGGCGGATGTCGAGCGACGCGCAGACCGCGTACGCCCTCGCGCTGTGTTTCGCACTGCTGCCGACGGAGCGTCAACGGCTCGGCGCAGCTGAGCGGTTGACGTTCATCGTGCGCAAGGCGGGCTTCCGCATCGCCACCGGATTCGCCGGTACGCCGCTGATCTGCGACGCCCTGTGCGCCGGCGGGGAAGCGCAGCTGGCGTACCGGATGCTCCTGGAGAAGGGCTGCCCGTCCTGGCTGTACCCCGTGAGCATGGGGGCGACGACCGTGTGGGAGCGATGGGACTCGATGCTGCCCGACGGGAGCATCAACCCCGGCGAGATGACCTCCTTCAACCACTACGCCCTCGGCGCTGTCGCCGACTGGCTGCACCGCACGGTCGCGGGCCTCGAAGCCGCCGAACCGGGCTGGCGCAGGTTGCGCATCGCACCCGTTCCCGGCGGAGACCTCACCTTCGCCAAGGCCGCCCACGACACGCCGTACGGCCGTGCCGAGGCGGGCTGGCGGATCGAGAACGGCACGCTCGTGGTGGAGGTGCTCGTCCCGCCGAACACCCGGGCCGAGGTCCGACTCCCGGGTGATGACGAGCCGTTCGAGGTCGGCTCGGGCCGCCGTACCTTCCGGCGGGCGTATACGGCGCCCGCCTGGCCGCCGGCCGCGATCCGGAATCCGTTCGCCGAGCCGGAGGAGTAGGACGAGCGAGGTGCTCAGGCCAGGACGGCCGGCCTGAGCACCTCCACGCACCACTGGCGGAACGTGGTCGGGCTGGGCGATGCGATGCGGTGGTCCTCGTCGTAGGCGTCCTTGATCTGGGCCACGGCCATGTCGACCAGGCCCTGCGCCCATGCCTCGCTCGCGCCGTGCTCCAGCATCATCGCCCGGTAGGTGTCGAGGGGCAGCTGCCGATACCGGACGGGCCGCCCCAGCACCTCGGAGAGGACCTGTGCCATGCCGTTGGGGGAGAGGGCGTCGGGGCTGACCACGGGGACACCCTCCTGACCGCTCCACGACCGGTCGAGCAGGAGCTCCGTGGCCTTGGCCGCGATGTCCCGGGTGGCGACGGACGCGACGACGCGGTCGCCGGGCTGCGGCCAGTGGAACGCGCCCTGGTCCCTGATCGCGGCCACCTGCCACAGCAGGTTCTCCATGAAGGCCGGCGGTTGCAGTGCCCGGTAGTGCACTCCGGTGTCCATGAGCATCCGGTCCTTGGCCAGCGACGCCGACAGATGCCCGGCGTTCTTCTCGATTCCGCGGCCCATGGTCGACACGGCGACGACCCGCTTGACGCCCCGGTCCCCGATCGCCTGACAGGCCGCACGCGTGTAGTCGACGTAGTGGCCTTCGACGTCCTCCGCACGCGGGTCCGGCGGCACCACCCAGAACACGGCGTCCGCGCCCGCGAAGGCCTCCATGACGACATCGAGGTCACGGTGCGACCCCTGGACGACCTCGACGCGCCCGCGCACCTGGGCAGGCAGCCGGGAGGGGTCGCGCGCGATCACACGGACCGGCTCCTCGCCGTCGAGGAGACCATCGACGACCTGGCGGCCGATCTGACCGGTGGGAGTGGTGATGACAAGCATGGAAAAGCTCCAAGGGGGCTCGCTGGAAAGGCAGTTGGCACCCTCGCGCCGCTGGAAGGACCAGCTGGACGGACCGGGGAACCGCGTGCTTCGATCCTGCGGTGCACCCCCGCGGGACGGAAGGACCGAAGGGATCCCGCTTGTTACCCTCTGGGTAATACCGAACGGAGGTGCCGGACCGTGGAATCCCGAGCACTGCGCTACTTCGTCGCCGTGGCCGAAGAACTCAACTTCGCCCGCGCCGCCGAACGGCTGGGCATCTCCGCCCCGCCCCTCTCCCGCGCCATCCGCAAACTCGAGGCCGACCTCGGCGTCACCCTCTTCGAGCGCACCACCCACAACGTCGAGCTGACCCCCGCCGGCACGGTCCTGCTCGGGGAGGCCCGGATCGCGCTCGACGCCCTGCAGGCGGCCGGCCGACGGGCACAGCGCGCGGCCGCCCAGGACGCCAAGCTGGTCCTGGCCCTCAAGGCCGACGGCGACGGGGGCCTGCTGGAACCCATCCTGGCCCGCTACGCGACCGAGCCCGCCGCCCTCCCCGTCACGATCCGCCTGTCCGGCTGGGGTGACCAGGCCCGTCTGCTGCGCCAGGGCGAGGCGGACGCGGCCCTGATCTACGAACCCTTCGACCACACGGGCCTGGACAGCGAAGCGGTCACCGTCGAACGCCGCCTGGCCGCCCTCCCGGCCGCCCACCCCCTGGCCGCCCGCGACCACCTCACCCTCGCCGACCTGGCCATCCCGGGAGTCGAGGCGGGCCGTCTCGACGGCCTGGCCGCCTACCTGGACATGATCGTCGAGCGCCATGACGTCGCCGACCTGCCCCAACTGCTCACCCTTGTCGAACTGGGCGAGATCGTGACCCTGCTGCCCGAATCCGTCACCACCCGGTATCCGCGCCCCGGCATCGCCTACCGCGAGATCCCGGACGCCCCACCGGCCACCCTGTCGATCGCCTGGCCGCAGCAGTCCTGCTCGACGGCCACCGCCGCACTGGTCCGGGTGGCGACGTCGGTGGTCCCGCCTGTCGAGGTGGTCGCATGAAGTACCTCGTCCGAACGCGCGGACGTCTTCCGTCGACACGAACCGCGTACTACGTGATCGACTGCGCCACCCCGGAACGAGCGCGGGAGATCGCCGAACGCGTGCCGGCTTCCATGTCGTGGCGGTAGAGGTGCGGTCCGTCCACGACTCGTTCGGGATGGGAGAAACCTGACGGCACGGGGCCATGTCCACGGAACCGCTTCGCGAACCTCTGACGTGCCCTGTCAGGTGCGTGGGGTTGTATTGATTTGCGGCTTCGCCGCGCGGGCGTGACCGGACACATCGGGCCCGCAGTCTGTAAACGGCAGGTTCTGGCGGATGGGTGGCAGTGTTCAGGCTCCCCATCCGGCTTGTTGTCCACCGACCCGCTCTTCGACGATTTTTTCGGCCCATCCGGTGCGGCGGTAGGCGCCGATCGGGTCGGGGTCGAGCCCCATCTCCTCGCGGACCTCGGCCAGCAGCGGGCGTACGTCGGTGTTGTAGGCGTCCATGAGGACGGCGTTGGCTTCGAGTACGTCCCCGGCTCGCTGCGCTGCCTGGAGTGCGTCGCGGTCGACGAGCAGTGCTTTGGCGGTGGCTTCCTGGACGTTCATGACGGAGCGGATGATGGCGGGGATCTTGGCTTCGATGTTGTGGCACTGGTCGAGCATGAAGGCGACGTGGGACGTGTAGCCGCCGCCGTGGATGACTTCGTGCATGATGCGGAAGAGCTGGAAGGGGTCGGCGGCGCCGACCATGAGGTCGTCGTCGGCGTAGAAGCGGGAGTTGAAGTCGAACCCGCCGAGTTTGTTCTCGCGCAGCAGGGTGGCGACGATGAACTCGATGTTGGTGCCGGGTGCGTGGTGTCCGGTGTCGACCACGACCTGGGCCTTGTCGCCCAGTTTGAGGCAGTGGGCGTAGGCGGTGCCCCAGTCGGGGATGTCGGTGGCGTAGAAGGCGGGCTCGAAGAGCTTGTATTCCAGGAGCATGCGCTGGCTGTCGCCGAGCCGCTCGTACACCTGGGCCAGGCCTTCGGCGAGGCGGTCCTGCCGTGCGCGGAGGTCGTCCTGTCCGGGATAGTTGGTGCCGTCGGCGAACCACAGCTTCAGGTCCCGGGACCCCGTCGCGTCCATGATGTCGACGCACTCCCGCAGATGATCCAGCGCCTTGCGCCGCACCGCCGGATCGGGATGGCAGATGCTGCCCAGCCTGTAGTCGTCGTCCTGGAACGTGTTCGAGTTGATCGCACCCAGCTTCACGCCCTGGTCCTCGGCGTACTTCGCCAGGGCACCGTAGTCCTCCACCCTGTCCCACGGAATGTGCAGCGCGACCGTCGGGGCCACACCCGTCACCGCGTGCACCTGCGCCGCATCGGCCAGCTTCTCCTGCGGCGTGCGCGGCACGCCCTGCTGGGCGAACACCTTGAACCGGGTCCCCGAGTTCCCGTACGCCCACGACGGCGTCTCGACTGCCTGGGTCTTCAGCGCGGCCTTCACCGCGGCGAGCTCGGTCACTTCAGGGCTCCTGTGACGTCTGGCCGGAACGGCCGATGGATGAATCGATTCAGGACGGGAAGCTTAGAGCCCCCTGCGGGGGTGTCAAGCATTCCGGCAGAGGCTGTTGCCCGTGGCCCGGCCGTGGCCTCTGGCTCTCGAAGGGGTCTCGAAATTTTTTCGAGGCTCACCCATTGACGTGACATGGCCGACGCGCCTAACGTCCCGGCAACCAAGTTGAAACCTTTCACGACGTCGTGAGCCCCTTGTCGGCGTCGTCGAGGAGCCCCTGATGACCCACCCGTCCGACACGGGTCCGGCCCCGGTGCTGGCGCTCGAGGACATCTCGAAGTCCTTCGGCGCGGTGCGCGCCCTGCGGGACGTCTCCCTGGAGTTGTTCCCCGGCGAGGTGCACGCACTCGCCGGAGAGAACGGCGCGGGCAAGTCGACCCTGATCAAGACCCTTGCCGGTGTGCACCGGCCCGACGCCGGCCGGGTGCTGCTCGATGGTGAGCCCGTCGTCTTCCACGGGCCCGGCGACGCCCGCGACGCCGGCATCGCCGTCATCTACCAGGAGCCCACGCTCTTTCCCGACCTTTCGATCGCAGAGAACATCTTCATGGGCCGCCAGCCCCGGCGCGCCCTCGGCCGTATCGACCACAAGGCCACCCACGCCGCGACCCTGGCCCTGATGCGGCGTCTCGGCGTCGAGCTCGACCCCGACCGCCCGGCCCGCGGCCTGTCCATCGCCGACCAGCAGATCGTCGAGATCGCCAAGGCCCTCTCCTTCGAAGCCCGCGTCCTGATCATGGACGAGCCGACCGCCGCCCTCACCGGCAGTGAGGTCGCCCGTCTCTTCGGCGTCGTACGCACCCTGCGCGAACAGGGCGCCGCGGTGCTGTTCATCTCGCACCGACTGGAGGAGATCTTCGAGATCTGCCGGCGGGTCACCACCCTGCGCGACGGCGCCTGGGTCTCCAGCGAGCCGATCGAGGGCATGACCGAGGATGACCTCGTGCGGCGCATGGTCGGCCGCGACCTCGACGAGCTGTACCCCAAGCAGGCCGTCAAGCCCGGCCAAGTCGCCCTCAGCGTAAGGCGGTTGACTCGCGAGGGCGTCTTCACCGACGTCTCCTTCGATGTGCGGCACGGCGAGATCGTCGGCCTCGCGGGACTTGTCGGCGCGGGCCGTACGGAGGTGGCCCGAGCCGTCTTCGGCATCGACCGCTGGGACGCCGGCGAGGTCGAGGTCCATGGGCGCAAGCTCACCAACGGCGCCCCCTCCACCGCCATGGCCGCCGGGCTGGCCCTCGTCCCCGAGGACCGGCGCGCCCAGGGCCTGGTGATGGACATGTCCATCGAACGCAATATCGGCCTGACCGGTCTGCGCACCACCGTCAGGGCGGGCCTCGTCGACCGCGGCGCCGAACGCAGCCGCTCACTCGACTGGGCCGTCAAGCTCCGGGTCAAATACGCCCGGATCGCCGATACGGTCAACACCCTGTCCGGTGGCAATCAGCAGAAGGTGGTCCTCGCCAAGTGGCTCGCCACCGGCCCGCGGGTGCTGATCGTCGACGAGCCCACCCGCGGCATCGACGTCGGCACCAAGGCCGAGGTGCACCGGCTGCTCAGCGAGCTGGCCGCCGACGGCGTGGCCGTCCTGATGATCTCCTCCGACCTGCCCGAGATCCTCGGCATGGCCGACCGCGTGCTCGTCATGCACGAGGGGCGCCTCACCGCCGAGATCCCACGCGCCGAAGCCACCGAGGAAACCGTGATGGCCGCAGCCACCGGGAGGGCCGCCGCATGACGGTGACCACCCCCGACAAAACCCCTGTCGCCGAGGTGCCCAGATCCAGCGGCACCCGGCTCGTCGACCGCGTCTTCAAGATGCGCGAACTCGCCATCCTGCTCGTCTTCCTGGTGATGATCGGCATCACGCAGGCGGGCAACAGCGAGTTCCTGTCCGAGCAGGGCATCAAGGACCTGCTCCTCAACGCCACCATCCTGGTGCTGGTCGCCACCGGCCAGTCCCTGGTGGTGATCACGAGGAACGTCGACCTGTCGGTCGGCTCGACCCTCGGCATCAGCGCCTTCGCCGCCGGCGACCATCTGCACGGCGGCGGTAACTCGGTCATCGCCATTCTGCTGGCGGTGCTGCTGGGCGTGGGCTTCGGCCTGCTCAACGGCCTGCTCGTCAGCCTCGGCCAGGTGCCCGCACTCGTCGTCACCCTCGGCACGCTCTACATCATCCGCGGCGTCGACTCCATCTGGGTCGGCTCCCGCCAGATCACTGCGGCCGACCTGCCGGGCGGCTTCGTGGACTTCGGCTCCGGCGGTCTCTCCGCCGTGCCGTGGCTGGCGCTGATCGCCCTGGCGGTGCTGGTGGCGACGGCGTACTACCTCAAGCACTTCGGCAGCGGCCGCGAGCTGTACGCCCTGGGCTCCAACCCGGAGGCCGCCAGGCTCGCCGGCATCCCCGTCCGCAAGCGGATCCTGGCCGCGTACACCTTCTGCGGCGGTCTCGCGGGCCTCGCCGGCGCGATGTACCTGGCCCGGTTCGGCAACGTGGACTCCGGGACCGGCAACGGCTACGAACTCACCGTCGTCAGCGCGGTCGTGGTCGGCGGTGTCGTCTTCACGGGCGGCTCCGGCAGTGTCTACGGGGCGGCGCTGGGCGCCCTGCTGCTGACCTCCGTCAACAGCGTGCTGCCCGCCCTCGGCGTCAGCTCCGTGTGGGTGCTCGCCATCAACGGCATCCTGCTCATCCTCGCCATCGCGGTCGACCGGGTCGTCGCGCTGCGCGTGGCCTCCGCCCTGAAGAAGAGGAACGCCCGCCATGCCTGAGTCCCTGACGCGCGCGGTCCGCTGGGACACGGTCGTCGGCGCGCTCCTCGTCGTCCTGTTGCTGCTGTCGTTCAGTACGGTCGACGGCTTCGGCAACGCCCTGAACCTGTCGTTCCTGATCGGCAACACCCTGCCGATCGCCCTGATCGCCCTGCCGATGACGCTGCTGGTCGTCTCCGGTGAGATCGACCTGTCCGTCGCCTCGACGGCCGGCCTCTCGGGTGCCGTGATGGGCAAGCTGTGGAACGACGGCATGGCCATCGAGACGATCATTCCGTTGTGCCTGCTGCTGGGCGTGGTGTGCGGGCTCGTCAACGGGCTCCTCGTCACCCGGCTCGGACTGCCCTCCCTCGCCGTCACCATCGGCACCCTCGCCGCCTACCGGGGCATCGCACAGATCGTGCTCGGCTCCGACGCGGTGACCGACTTCCCCACCCAGTACCTGGACTTCGCGGCCGGACGCATCGGGAACACCTTCATCCCGCAGGCCTTCCTGCCCTTCCTGGCACTGCTCGCCATCGCAGTGGTCGTCCTGCACGCCACCCCGTTCGGACGCTCGCTGTTCGCGATCGGCGCGAACGAGGAGGCGGCACGGTTCGCCGGGATCCGGGTCAGGCGGCACAAGTTGATCCTGTTCACCGTGACGGGGCTGATGGCCTCCCTCACCGGGATCTTCTGGGCCCTGCACTACGCCAGTGCCCGCTACGACAACGCCACCGGTCTCGAACTCTCCGTCGTCGCCGCCGTGTTGCTCGGCGGCATCGACTTCGACGGCGGCAAGGGCACGCTCGGCGGTGCGGTTGCCGGAGTCTTCCTGCTCGGCGCCCTGCAGAACGTGATGAGTCTGCTCAATGTTTCCGCGCAGTCGCAGATCGTCGTCACGGGTGCGTTGCTCGTTGTCTCCGTGCTCGGGCCGCGAGTCGCACGCCAGATTTCCATCGCGAGGGCGGCTCGCTCCGCCGGATAGGTCATTTGTTGGCTGCGGGCCGGATGTGGCCGGTCGCGCAGTTCCCCGCGCCCCTAACGGGGCGTTCCACTCACCTCTCGTAAGAAGGACCCCGTCATGCGCAAGTCGTCCCTCCGCCATGCCTGTGCGGCGCTCGCCGCCGGAACCTCCCTCGCTCTCGCCCTCACCGCGTGCGGCGGTACCACCAAGAACAACTCCAAGAGTGACGACGCGGCGGCCACCTCGACCGCCAAGGCCGACCCCAACGCCGCCCTCAAGAAGGGCCTGACCGTCGGCTTCCTGCCCAAGCAGGTCAACAACCCGTACTTCACCTCCGCCGACAAGGGCGGCGAGAAGGCCCTCACCGAGCTGGGCGGCAAGTACAAGGAGGTCGGCCCCTCCAGCGCCACCGACACCGCCGGTCAGGTCTCCTACGTCAACACGCTCACCCAGCAGCAGGTCAACGCGATGGCCGTGTCCGCGCAGGACCCGGGCGCCCTGTGCACCGCGCTCAAGCAGGCCATGAAGAACAACATCAAGGTCGTCACCTACGACTCCGACACCAAGCCCGACTGCCGCAACGCCTTCGTCTCGCAGGCCTCCGCCGAGGACCTGGGCCGTACCGAGGTGCAGCTGCTGGCACAGCAGATCGGCTACAAGGGCGAGATCGCGATCCTGTCCGCCGCGCAGACCGCGACGAACCAGAACGTGTGGATCGACTTCATGAAGAAGGAGCTGGCGGACCCGAAGTACAAGAACATCAAGCTGGTCAAGATCGCCTACGGCAACGACGACGCCCAGCAGTCCTTCCAGCAGACCCAGGGGCTGCTCCAGCAGTACCCGAACCTGAAGGGGATCATCTCCCCGACCACGGTGGGCATCAAGGCGGCCGCCCAGTACCTGTCCGGGTCCAAGTACAAGGGCAAGGTCAGGCTGACCGGCCTCGGCACCCCGAACGACATGCGCAAGTACGTCAAGAACGGCACCGTCGAGGGCTTCGAGCTGTGGAACCCGGCGAAGCTCGGCGACCTGGCCGCCCGTACCGCCGTCGCGCTGGCCTCCGGTCAGATCACCGGCAAGGAGGGCGAGACCTTCAAGGCCGGCTCCACCGAGTACACCATCGGCAAGGACGGCGTGATCACCCTCGGCAAGCCGACCGTGTTCAACGCCAAGAACATCGACCAGTTCAACTTCTGAGCCCCTTCCACCCCTGCGGGAGCCGGTACTTCATGCAGCGCGTCTGTTTCCTCCTCAAGGTCCGCGAGGACAAGCTCGCCGAGTACCGCGAACGCCATGCCGCCGTGTGGCCGGAGATGCTCGAAGCGCTCTCCGCCAACGGCTGGCACAACTACTCCCTCTTCCTGCGCGACGACGGCCTGCTCGTCGGCTACCTGGAGACCGACGACTTCGAGGCCGCGATCGCCGGCATGGAGGCCACCGAGGTCAACGCCCGCTGGCAGGCCGAGATGGCGCCGTTCTTCGAGTCGCTGGACGGCGCCCGGCCCGACGAGGCCATGAAACCGCTCACCGAGGTCTTCCACCTCGCTTGATCTCCTCCTCGCCTTCGCTGGAGCCGCTCATGAGAAGACGTACCGCGCTCGCGACCGCCATACTTGCGGCCGTGGCAACGCCGGGCACCGCACGGGCCGCCGATACCGGCCCCTCCGTCAGCAAGAAGGGCACCACCCAACTCGACGGGCAGGCCGTCTTCTTCGTCTCCTACGACGGGCTGGTCAACAACAACTCGTTCCAGAAGAACGGCCTGTTCACGTACAAGGACCACCAGTACGCGGCCTGGTACACCTCCACCGGCAACGCCGTGGTCGGTCGGCGCGTGCTCGGCGGGAGCAACTGGTCGACCGTGACGCTGTCGCATGTCCTCAAGACCAGCGACTCCCACAACGTCATCTCCATGGGCGTCTCCAAGGTCGACGGCCGCCTGCACCTCAACATGGACTCCCACAGCGACGGCTACTTCTACGTGAAGTCGATCGCCGGGCTCCTCGACAACCCGGCGACCACGTCCTGGACCTCGTCCGTCTTCGGCGCGGTGCAGACCTCGCTCGACGGTCTCGCGCTCACCTCGCAGTTCACCTACCCGCAGTTCCTCTCGACCCCCGAGGGCAGGCTCCAGCTCAGCTACCGGGTCGGGATCTCCGGAAACGGCCGCAACGCCCTTGCCGAGTACGACGGTTCGACGTGGACGGCACTGGGGGAGTGGTCCAGCTCCACGGGCACCTACACCAGCTCGCACGGCTCCTCGACCGCCCGCAACATGTACCTGCACGGCATCGACTACGACGTGAACGGCCGCCTGCACTCCTTCTTCACCTGGCGTGAGCAGAACGCCGCCGTCATGTGCGACAGCGGCGGCATCACCAATCACGACACCGGCTACGTCTACTCCACCGACCGCGGCCGCACCTGGCGCAACGACGCCGGCACCGTCGTAGGCACCACCGGCAGCTCCGACACGGTGGCCGTCACGGACAGCGGACTGGTCGTCGACTCGCTCAACCCCGACCACTCGCTGATGAACCAGGAGAGCCAGTTCACCGACTCCTCCGGCCTCCCGCACGCGATCATCAGCTACGTCCCCGGCCGCTTCGGCCAGTGCACCACCGACTACGTCGCCGACCGCACCGCAGGCGGCCGCGCTTTCCACCTCCGCAAGAACTCCTCCGGCACCTGGCAGAAGACCGAGATCCCCGTCGCGCTGGGCTCCAGCCAGCGCACCAAGCTGGTCCTGGACAAGTACGACAACGCGTACGCGATCTTCCCCTTCGGCCGGATCGCCGGCGCCTCGAAGGCCTCCGGGTACACGGACTGGACGCTGCTGTACGACGGCAGCGACCTGAACGCCTTCGGCGAGGTCGTGATCGACGAGCTGCGGGTCAGGGCGGACAACGTCCTGTCGTTCATGTACCAGGAGAAGTCGAGCGGTACGACCCCCTCGGCACTCCACGTCGTCGACTTCGCACTGCCCGTGTGACCGGGCATGATGCGCCGAACGATGACGGTAATGTGAAGGCCTTCCGGCCTAATCACGTCCCTCTGGAGGTCCCTGCCCGATGAGCCAGTCGGTGGGTATCAAGGACGTCGCCCGCGCCGCCGGAGTCTCCGTCGGCACGGTGTCGAACGTGATCAACCGTCCGGACACGGTCGCCACGGAGACCCGGGCGCGGGTGCTGTCCGCGATCGACCGGCTCGGCTACGTCCGCAGCGAGTCCGCGCGCCAGCTGCGCGCGGGCCGGAGCCGGATCATGGGGCTGCTCGTCCTGGACATGGGCAACCCGTTCTTCGTCGATGTCGCGCGCGGCGCCGAGCGTGCCGCACGTGACGCAGGGCTCGGCGTCATGGTCTGCAACAGCGCCCAGAGCGCGGGCGAGGAGGCCGAGTACCTCTCGCTCTTCGCCGAGCAGCGGGTGCGGGGCGTGCTGCTGACGCCCGCCGACGCGACCGGCCGCAACATCGAGACGTTCCGGCGGCACAACATTCCCTTCGTCCTCGTCGACCGGGTCGCAGAGGGCACGACCGAGTGCTCCGTCTCCGTCGACGACGTGGCGGGCGGCGCCCTGGCCGTGCGCCATCTCGTCGACGCCGGGCACCGCACCATCGCCTACGTCAGCGGCCCGCCCGGCCTGAACCAGGTGCGCGACCGCCGCACGGGCGCCCTGAACGCCCTCGCCGAGGCCGGCCTCGGACCGGAGTGCCTGCGCGAACTGCCGACCGAACGCCTCGATGTGGCCGCCGGCCGTGACGCCGGCGCCCGCCTGCTCGGCCTCGCCGACCGGCCCACCGCCGTCTTCTGCGCCAACGACCTCCTGGCCCTCGGCGTCCTGCAGGCCATGTACGCGGCCGGTATAACGGTCCCCGACGACCTCGCCATCGTCGGCTACGACGACATCGAGTTCGCAGCCGCCGCGGCCGTCCCGCTCACCTCGGTCCGCCAGCCCGCCGTCACCATGGGGGCCCTCGCCGCCGAGCTGCTGCTGGAGGAGACGGAGGCGGAAAACGGGACCAAGCGACACGAGCATCGGCGTGTCGTACTCCAGCCGGAGCTTGTCGTACGACGCTCCAGCCTGTCCGCCCGCTGATCGCCAGGTCAGTAAGTTTTCATGATCCAGGGAGTCCGCCGCCGGACGAACATGTGGTGAAGTGGGACGCGGCCAGAAACCCGTCCGTCCCTGGAGACCCGTTGACCGCCACCTACCGCCAGCCCGGCGTCGTCCTCACCGACCGCCACTTCACCGTGCCCCTCGACCACGACGACCCGGCGGGGGAGACGATCGACCTCTACGCACGTGAGGTCGTCGCCAGCGACAAGGCCCAGCAGAACCTGCCGTGGCTGGTCTACCTCCAGGGCGGCCCCGGCTTCGGAGCGAACCGCTTCGTGGGCAGGCAGTCCTGGCTGGGCCGCGCCCTCAAGGAGTACCGCGTCCTCCTCCTCGACCAGCGCGGCACCGGCCACTCCACACCCGCCAACCGCCAGACCCTCCCGCTGCGCGGCGGCCCCGCCCAACAGGCCGACTACCTGGCGCACTTCCGGGCCGACGCGATCGTCCGCGACTGCGAGGCGATCCGCACCCAGGTCACCGGCGGCGCCCGCTGGACGGTCCTCGGCCAGAGCTTCGGCGGCTTCTGCACCGTGCACTACCTCTCCAGCGCCCCCGAGGGCCTCGCCGCCGCCGTGATCACCGGCGGCCTGCCCTCCCTCCACGCGCACGCCGACGACGTCTACCGCGCCGCCTACCCCCGCGTCGAACGCAAGGTCACCGCCCACTACGCCCGCTACCCCCAGGACGTCGAACGCGCCCGCCGTATCGCCGACCACCTCCTCAGCCACGAGGTCACCCTCCCGAACGGCTACCGCCTCACCGCCGAGGCCTTCCAGTCCCTCGGCATCGTCCTCGGCGGCAGCGAGGGCAGCCACCGCCTGCACTACCTCCTGGAACACGCCTTCGTCCGCACCCCCCTGGGCCCGGCCCTCTCCGACGCGTTCCAGGAGGAGGCCCAGGGCCTCCTGTCCTATGCGAGCCACCCCCTCTACGCCCTCGTCCACGAGGCGATCTACGGCCAGGACGAGCGCCCCACCGCCTGGTCGGCCGAACGCGTCCGCGCCGAGTTCCCGCAGTTCGACGCCGCCAAGACCCTCGCGGGCGACGGCCCGCTCCTGTTCACCGGCGAGTCCGTCCACCCCTGGATGTTCGACTGCGACCCGGCGCTGCGCCCCCTGCGCGAGACCGCCGACCTGCTCGCCGCCCGCACCGACTGGCCGCCCCTCTACGACCCCGCGCGCCTCGTAGTCAACGAGATCCCGGTCGCGGCGGCCGTCTACCATGACGACATGTACGTCGACACCACCCACGCCCTAGAGACCGCCCGCACCGTCCGGGGCCTGCGGACCTGGGTGACCGACGAGTTCGAGCACGACGGGGTACGGGCGGGCGGGCCGCGGGTGCTGGACCGGCTGCTGGCGCTGACACGCGACGAGGCATGAAACTCACCGGGAGTGATGTCGGTGTCACGCATTAGTCTTCGACCATGACCGAGCCGAAGATCACCGAGTTGCAGCCCATGCCTGCCGACTGGCAGCGCGCCCTCGCGGTCGTCGCGCACCCGGACGACCTCGAGTACGGGTGCTCGGCGGCCGTCGCCGCCTGGACCGACGAGGGCCGCGAGGTCGCATACGTACTGGCCACGCGCGGTGAGGCGGGCATCGACACCCTGGAGCCCGCGAAATGCGGTCCCCAGCGCGAGCGGGAGCAGCGCGCGAGCGCGGCCGTCGTGGGGGTGACGCAGGTGGAGTTCCTCGACCACAAGGACGGCGTGATCGAGTACGGCACCGCCCTGCGCCGCGACATCGCCGCCGCGATCCGCCGGCACCGGCCCGAGCTGGTGATCACCCTCAACCACCGGGACACCTGGGGTGGCATCGCCTGGAACACCCCGGACCACGTCGCCGTCGGCCGCGCCACGCTCGACGCGGCGGGCGACGCCGGCAACCGGTGGATCTTCCCCGAGCTCCTCGAACAGGGCCTGGAGCCCTGGAACGGCGTCCGCTGGGTCGCCGTCGCAGGCTCCGCCTCGCCCACGCACGCGGCGGACGCCTCCGCCGGGCTGGAGCGCGCGGTGCACTCGCTGCTCGAACACCGCAGCTACATCAAGGCGTTGACCGACGAGGACCCGGAGACGTACGTCCGCGGATTCCTGACGGCGCACGCCACGGCGACGGGGGAGCGGTTCGGGGGCCGGCCCGCGGTCGCGTTCGAGGTCTTCAACCGATAGGCACAGCCGACGACATGGGGGAGCACATGAACGGCACGGACGTACTGGCCGACCGGTTCGAGGAACACCGCGGCCATCTCAAGGCGGTCGCCTACCGCATGCTCGGTTCGGTCGCCGAGGCGGAGGACGCCGTCCAGGAGAGCTGGCTGAAGCTGAGCCGCAGCGACACGGATGAGATCCACAACCTCGGCGGCTGGCTGACCACCGTGGTCGGACGGGTCTGTCTCGACATGCTGCGCTCCCGGGCCTCGCGTCGTGAGGATCCCATCGACGAGACGTTCGTGCCCGATCCCGTGATCAGACCCCTGTCGCAGATCGACCCCGAACAGGAGGTCCTGCAGGCCGACTCGGTGGGGCTGGCGCTGCTGGTGGTGCTGGAGACACTGGAACCCGCCGAGCGGCTGGCGTTCGTGCTGCACGACATGTTCGCCGTGCCGTTCGACGACATCGCGCCGATCGTGGAGCGCAGTTCGGCGGCGACCAGACAGCTGGCCAGCCGGGCCCGGCGCCGGGTGCGGGGCGCCACGCCGTCCTCGGAACCCGACCTCGGCAGACAGCGGCAGGTCGTCGACGCCTTCATGGCGGCCGCCCGCGCCGGTGACTTCGAGGCGCTGGTCGCGGTGCTCCATCCCGACGTGGTGCTGCGGGCCGACTCCGGTGCGCTGGTCGGGGGCGCCGCCGCCTCCAAGACGGTGCGCGGCGCGAAGCCGGTGGCCGAACAGGCGCTGCTGTTCCGGCAGTTCGCGCAGTTCGCGCGGGTGGTGCTGGTCAACGGGGAGATCGGCGTCGTCAACGCGCCCGAGGGGCGGCCGCTGTCGGTGATGGGCGTCACCGTCGCCGACGGCCGGATTGTGGCCCTGAACATCCTGGCCGACCCGGAGCGGCTCGCCCGCCTGGACCTCGGCGCGTTCGACTGAGGGTCAGGCGGCCACGGCCAGCGGACGAAGGGTGCGGTGCGGGTCCACGACCCGCCCGTCCGGCAGCAGTTCGCCGGTGTCGTCGAACACGATCGTCCCGTTGCACAACAGGCTCCAGCCCTGTTCGGGATGGGCCGACACGATCACGGCGCTGTGGTGGTGCGGGCTGTCTGCGGTGGGGCATTGTGGCCGGTGACTGCACATGGTCTCTCTCCTCGATCCGTCTGGCTCCCGCCTGAAGTGGGCTCGTATCTGTGATAGCCGAGCTTGTTTTCCGTTGAATGAGGAGACCCCCACAGCACCGGAAACTCATCGGTGAGGTTCGGTTTCCGGCAGGCCGATTCCGGCGGGATCCGTGGCTGAGCCTCTGTCACACCCGCGTGGGAGCGTGGGACATGGACGAGCGGTGCGTGTCGAGCCGAAGGGGGCCGCGTCATGGCCGACGTCGATTCGCAGTTCCTGCGTGGCCTGTTCGACGAGGAGGGCAGTCTGCACACCGCGGGCCGCACGGCGCTGTACCGGCTGTACGGCCTGGAAGGGCTGCTTTATGTCGGCATCTCGATCTCGCCCCTCACCCGCGTGCGCACGCATCTTCGGGAGCAGCCATGGGCGTCGCAGGTCGTCGGGATACGGATCGAGTACCCGGCCGACGCGGAGGCTGCCGAACGCGAGGCCGTCTGGACCGAGCGCCCCAAGTACAACGTGATCTTCAACGGCCAGAGCCCACCTGCTCCGCCGGACCGAGCAGCGCGCCTCAGGACCGAACTCGCCCTCGAACGAAGGCGATTGGAGGAACTCGAGTCGACCGTGCCCGAGTCGTCGGCTCACCTGCGGCTCATGGCCCGCGGCATCAAGGCGAAGCAGGCGAAGATCGCGAAGCTGGTCGAGGGCCTACGGAACATGGAGAAGATCGAGAAGGCCGAGAACACCGAAGCCGTACGTCACCACGGACCGAACCGGGGCAAGCGGTTGGGGTCATGACCGCCGCAGCCTGCAGCCGTCCGTAGACCTCGACCAAGTCGTCGGGCGCCGCCGGGAGTTGCCTCGATATGGTGTCGGCGGTGTCAGGAGCGTCAGGAGAGATCAGTGCACGACGACGAACAGCCGCTGTCGGGCGGGAACGTCAGCGACGGCGTCGTTCGCGTCGGCGACACCGTCCGCCGGCCTGCCGGGCCCTGGACGCCCTCGGTGCACGCTCTGCTCACGCACCTGCACGAGGTCGGCTTCCGTGCGGCACCGCGCCCCCTCGGGATGGACGAACAGGGGCGTGAGGTGCTGACTTTCGTGCCGGGCGATGTGATCTGGCCCGACCGGTTTGCCCTGGTGGAGCCGGCAGCGGGGCTGGTCCGAGTGGCCCGGCTGATCCGGGATTTCCACGACGCCGTAAAGGACTTCAGGCCGCCGGCTGACGCATGCTGGCAGGTGCTCGTTCCCGCCGAGGGCACCGACATCATCGCCCACCAGGACCTGGCGCCGTGGAACCTCGTGGTCGGCGGCGAGAAGGAGTGGGCCTTCATCGACTGGGACACGGCCGCCCCCGGCTCCCGCCTATGGGACGTCGCCTACGCCGTCCGCGGCTTCGTGCCCCTGTCCGCCCATCCCGACTGGCAGAGCCCCGACGCCGCCGCCCGCCTGCGCCTCTTCGCGGACGCCTACGGACTCGACGAGACCGAACGGCGCGCCCTCGTACCGATGCTGGGTCGCCGTACCCGAGCCATGCACGACTTCCTGCGAGAGCAGTCGCGCCGGGGGAATCAGCCGTGGGCGAGGCTCTGGGCGGAGGGCCACGGGGACGCGTGGCGTGGGGATGCCGAATACATCGAAGAGCGGCAGGAGCAGTGGGAGCGAGCACTGCTGTCCGGCTGACCGTCGTACTGGGGGCTTCCCGGGCGGCCGCCGCTCGTCATCCCGCCGTGCCGAGATCCGCTGTGAACCAGTGCTCGGGCCGCATACGGACCACGACGTGATCGGCGAGTTGGGCCTCGGCGAAGGCCACGAACTCGTCGAGTGCCGTCCCCGAGAGGTAGCGGCGGGCCATCTCACGGTGGAGCGCGCCGCTGCCCTCGGCCACCTCGGCGACCGGTCCTTCGACCGAGACGTACCGGGTGGTCGGCTCCGTGCGCTGGACCATCAGGCTGAAGCGGCCCGCCGCTTTGATCAGCCTCATCTTTCGGGAGTCCGCGCCGGTGAGGATCCACGGCAGACCGCCGGGCTCGTAGGCGTACCAGATCGGCACGACCAACGGGCCCCGGTCGTCACCGGCGGCGACGCCCAGCGCCGCGACATGGGGCTCAGCGAGGAAACCTTCCCGTTCTTCGCGTGAAAGTGCCATGGGACGACTGTACGTACGGCCACCGACAGCGGCCGGTCGCACCCCGTTAGGCTTGGCGTCATGCCAGATCAGACAGCCGACCGGGCGGACCTGCGCGGCGACTGCGAGCGTTGCTTCGGGCTCTGCTGTGTCGCCCTGCCCTTCGCCGCCTCCGCCGACTTCGCGATCGACAAGCCGGCCGGCACGCCCTGCCGGAACCTGCGAGAGGACCACCGCTGCGGCATCCACGCCCGCCTGCGGCAGCAGGGCTTCAGCGGCTGCACGGTCTACGACTGCTTCGGTGCGGGCCAGAAGGTCTCGCAGGTCACGTTCGGCGGCCAGGACTGGCGCACGGGCTCGCGGGCGGACGCCCGGCGCATGTTCGACGTGTTCCCGGTCGTACGGCAGCTGCACGAACTGCTCTGGTACCTCACCGAGGCCCTTGCCCTGCCCCCGGCCCGCCCGGTCCACGCCGATCTGCGTCGAGCCCTGGCGAAAACCGAGGAGCTCACCCGCCGACCCCCTGAGCAGCTGGCCGCGTTGGATGTGGGCGCGCACCGGCAGGAGGTCAATGTCCTCCTGCTGAAGACCAGCGAGCTGGTGCGTGCCGGGACCGGGGCCCGCGGCCGCAAGAAGGACCGCCGTGGCGCCGACCTGATGGGCGCCCGCCTCAAGGGCGCCGACCTGCGCGGCGCCAACCTCCGCGGCGCCTACCTGATAGCCGCCGACCTGACCGGAGCCGACCTGCGCGACGCGGACATGATCGGCGCCGACCTGCGCGACGCCGACCTCACCGACGCCGACCTGACCGGTGCCTTCTTCCTCACCCAGCCCCAGCTCAACGCCGCCCGTGGCAGTTCCGGCACCCGGCTGCCGGACTCAGTCACGCGCCCCGTGCACTGGACAGCGCAGCTCTGACGGAGCCTCGTCCAGGGCCTGTGCGGAGGAGACCCGGGCGGTGACGCTGCGCCGCTCCAGGTGCAGCCGCAGCCCCTCAGGCATCAGGGTGAGCCTCTCGGTCACCCGCAGCTGATAGCCGGGGTCGGGTCGCAGGTCGTAGCGGCGCAGCAGCAGACCGAGCACCAGCGTGGCCTCGTGCAGCGCGAACTGCCGCCCGATGCACGCCCGCGCCCCCGTCCCGAACGGCTTGAAGGTGTGCGGGGCCCGGGACCGTACGGCCTTCGGGTCGAAGCGGTCGGGGTCGAACCGCTCGGCGTCGCTGCCCCACACCTCCGGGTCGCGGTGCAGCATCGCGGTGAGGACCAGCGCCCACGCACCCCGCCGCATCGGATGGTCCCCGGCCAGCACCGTGTCCTCGCGGGCCTCCCGGGCGAAGGCCGGCGCGGTCGGCCACAGCCGCAGCGCCTCGTCCAGCACCCGGCGCACATACCGAAGCTTGGCCACCTGGTCGTAGCCGGGCACTGCCGCATCGCCCCAGACGGCGTCCACCTCGGCCCTGGCGCGGGCCGCGATCCCTGGGTTGCGGGAGAGGTAGTGCAGGGCGAAGGAGAGCGCGCCCGAGGTCGTCTCGTGGCCGGCCACCAGGAAGGTGATGACCTGGCGGCGGACGTTCTCGGCGGACAGCCGCTCCCCGGTCCCGGGGTGGGCCGTCTCCAGCATCCGGTCCAGCAGATCCCCGTCCCCGCCCTCGCCCGATGCACGACGGGCCCTGACCAGGTCGTCGACCGTGCGATTGAGATACGCGATGTCGGCCTCGTTGCGGCGCGAGGCGCTTCGCAGCAGGAAGGGTGCCAGCGGCGAGGGCACCGTGTTCAGACGCTGGGCGTACGTCAGTGTGCCCACCATCGCGGTCACGAACGGATGCAGCCGGGCCCGCTCGAAGGAACCGAAGTCGTGCCCGAACCCGGTGCGCGCGATCGTCTCCAGCGTCAGTTTGGTCATGTCACCGGGCACGTCCACCGCCCGGCCCGCCGTCAGCTCGCGGTCCCAGTGGTCGGTGAGCCGCTCGGCCACCGCCAGCATCATCGGGTGGTAGCCCTCCATCGCCTCCCTGCTGAAGCCCGGGGCGAGGACGTCGTGCGCCAGCTGCCAGTTCGGCTCGTGGTTGTACGCCGTGAACAGCGCGTCCCCGACGACCGGCCGGAGATTGGCGACCCCGAGGCCGACATGCTTGGCGAAGCGCGACTCGTCCGCCATGTCGGCAGCCGGCTCGGCGCCCCACACGAACACGAACTCCTTGCCGAACGCCTTGCGCCGGAAGATCGGTCCGAGCTGCCGCGCGTAGCGCATGGAGTCCTGGACGGGCGTGCGCCGGTCGGCGCCGAGCACATCGCCGAGCAGGGGGAGCCGGTGCGGGGGATGCGGAATGCGGTGCAGCTCGGGCCAGCCCTGTTCGGCACCCCGAAACCCCTTGGGAAGCGTGGCCTGTGTCTCCGGTCCGGCCCCCGACGTCGTCTCCGCCATGACGCGTTCTCCCTTGAATCAGCGGCAGGTTGAGCGGTTGTGCAACTGTTCGGCGCATCTGTTGTACGTGGGTTCAATAGCGGGTCCAGTCTGATCCCGCTGTTGAACCGGCGTCAAGTAAAGTGCGGGCATGGCCGCGAACCAGGGCGAGCGCACGCGCCGTCGGCTCAGCACCGAGGAGCGCAGGGAGCAGCTGCTGTCGGTCGGGGCGCGGCTGTTCTCGGAGAGCCCGTACGACGAGGTGTGGATCGAGCAGGTCGCCGAGATCGCCGGTGTGTCGCGGGGGCTGCTGTACCACTACTTCCCGACCAAGCGGGACTTCTTCGCCGCGGTCGTCGAGCGGCAGAGCGAGCGGATGCTGCGGATGACGGCGGCCGTGCCGGGTGTCCCGGCGCGCGAGCAGCTCAATGCCGGTCTCGACACGTTTCTGGAGTACGTCCACGCCCACGCCCACGGCTTCCGCGCCTTCCACCGTGCGGACGCGGCGGGGGACCAGGCCATCCGCCGGGTCTACCAGCGGGCGCTGGCCGCCCAGGAACGGCAGATCCTGGCGACGCTCGCCGCCGACCCCGAACTCGGTCCGGCCGCACAGCAGCGCCCCGACCTCCAGCTGGCCGTCCGCGGCTGGCTGGCCTTCACCACGGCCGTCTGCCTGGAGTGGCTGCGCGGTTCGGATCTGACCCGGGAGCAGGTGCGCGACCTGTGCGCCCGGGCGCTGCTGGGCGTCATCGCACCCTGAGGCATACTCGCTCCGGTCGCCCCATGGTTGGCGTGCGCCCTGATCTTCGATAGGTTAGGCAAGGCTTACCTAAGGAGGTTTGGGATGGGTGACAGCCCCAACTGGACGGCCGCGCCTGCCGCGGCCGAACGGGCCCGGTCGGTACTCGCGGCCGCCTGGTCCTGCGCGGTGACCGCGGACGGCGGTCGCGAGGAGTTCGTCGGCGCGCACCGCGTGGACGAGGACGGTCGGGTGCTGCTGCAGGTGCCCGAGGACAGCGTCCTGCTCGCTGCCGCGATCTGCGCACCCCGCGGAGAACCCCATGCGGTGCTGGAGTTCGCCGACGTCGCTCCCGTCCCGGTACGCCACCGCATCCGCGCCCGGCTCTGGCTCGCCGGGTACTTCCTCCCCGAGGACGGCCACCTGGCGCTCCGGCCCACCCGGATCGTGCTCCGGCAGCCGTCCGGGGCCGTGTCCGTCGACCTCGACGAGTTCGCCGCCGCCGAACCCGACCCGCTCGCCCTCGCCGAGGCGCACCTGCTCACCCACCTCGCCGACTGCCACCCGGACGCCGTCGAGCGGCTCAGCCGGCTCGTCGACCACGAAAGTCTCCACGGCGCGGTCCGCGTCCAGCCCGTCGCCGTCGACCGGCACGGACTGACACTGCGCATCGAACGCAACCGCGCCCACGGCGACGTACGACTGCCGTTCCACGCACCAGCCGACGACGTCGGACAGCTCACCGAACGCATGCACGCCCTGCTCACCCGGGCGAGCGCCGCCTCGTGTCCGCGCACCCTACAGCGGCAGCGCACAGACGGCGACGGGTGAGACGAACGGCTCGCCCGCGAGCCGCAGGTCACCGCTCTTGCCGTCCACGTGGAAGACGCTGACCGTGCTGGACTTCTGGTTCGCTGTGAACAGCAGACTCCCGTCCGGAGAGAAGGCGATCTGGCGCGGGAAGTCACCCGACACCGGCACCGTGCCGAGCAGCCGCAGCCGGGCGCCGTCCGCCTCGACGGCATAGCGCGCCAGGCTGTTGTCGCCGCGGTTGGCGAGATAGGCGTAGGAGCCGTTCGCGGTCACCAGGATCTGCGCCGGGTAGTTGGTGCCCGGGCCCGAGCCCGTGGACTGCGGTTCGCCGATCGTCAGCCGCCCGGTGGCGGGCTCGTACGCGCAGACCGCGACCGTGTCGTCGACCTCGTTGGCCAGATACGCGTACCGCCCGCCGGGGTGGAAGGTGAGGTGGCGCGGACCGGCACCCGGCCGGGTGTGCGCCTGCGCGACCTCGGTGAGGGTGCCCCGCCGCTCGTCCAGTCGGTAGGTGTAGACGGTGTCCGTGCCCAGGTCGACGGCGAGCACATGGCTGCCGTCGGGGCTGGTGATGAACTGGTGGGCGTGCGGGCCCTGCTGGCCCGGTCCGGGTGCCGGAGTCGAGTGCGTGACCACGTCCGTGCGCTCGCCCGGTGCGCCCGACTTGTCGACCGGATGCACGGCCACACTGCCCGAGGTGTAGTTGGCGCTCAGCAGCCAGCGGCCGCTCGGATGCACGGAGAGATGGCACGGTCCCGCCCCGCCGGTGCTGCGGGCGCCCAGGATCTTGCGGTCGGCCAGGCGTACGGCGGTCACCGCCCCGTCGTCGTGCTCGTTCACCATGTACAGCGTGCGGCGGTCCGGGTGGATCGCGAGATACGACGGGTTGACGATGTCCGTCAGCGTTCCGGTGCCGGTGATGCGGCCGGAGGCGGGGTCGTACGTGGCGAGGCCGACACCCGTGCCGCCGCCCTCGACCGTGGTGTAGGTGCCGAGGTAGAGCGGCTGGGGTCCGGCGGACTTCTTGGCCGGGTGCGGGGCGGAGGGCTTGGTGGTCGGCTGCTGCTCGGCAGTGGGCGCCGCCTGCTCGGGGCGTGCGGCGGTGTGGGCGGACGCGTTCTTGGGCGGTGCGGGTGCCGGCAGTGCCGTCACCGCCGCCGCTCCCGCGAGCGCGCCGACCAGGCGGCGCCTGCTCCAGGAGCCGCCCGCCGCTCCTGTCCCACTGCCCATGTCCACACCTCAGGTGGTCGCTCGCCTCGTTCGTGACAAGCCACCATGACCCGTGCCGGCCGCTGTCCGCAAGAACGGCAACAGGCGTTGCGCAAGGTGCAATGATCGCGGTTCTACCAGTCGCCGTCCTCCACCGGCTTGCCCGGCGCGTCCTTCAGCGGCTTGACCTGCTGCGGCGTCGGATCCTGCCAGGGTTCGTGGTCGTCGCCCAGCCAGTCGCCGACCGGTTTCACGCCCTCCAGCGCGTCCGTGGGTGCGAGATCCTCCGCGTCCTGGTCGTAGTAGTCGTACCAGGGCAGCCCGGCCCGGGTGTACTCCGCACGGTTCACGGGCGACGGCGGGGGAGCCTCACCGGTGATGCGGCGCCACTCCGGAGGGGGCACCAGGTGCACGAACACCCGCCCGGCGGGTTCCTCGACCCAGTCCCCGAGCGGCCGGTCGTCCCGGTAGACCTCCTGCCGCATCGAACCGCCGACGCCGAGCCCCATGGCCGCGGCGAGGCGCGCACGGCCCGCCGGAGCCGCCACCGGACCGCCCGGCGCGGCCGCCGCCATGGGCAGCGCCGCCCCATACCCCCCGGCCGACATGCTCGTGCGTCGTAGCTCCGAGCGGCGCCGCTCCTCCTCGCGCCACTCGGCCAGCTTCGCCTCGCGCAGCGGGAAGGACTGAAGCTGCACACCGCCCCAGGTCTCCTCGCCCGTGACCTGGCCCTCGACGGTCGCCCCCAGGCCCAGCGGAACCGCCACGAACTGGCGGACGGTGCCCTTCCCGGAGTTGATGCCGTCCAGCCAGGGCTGGCGGGGCAGCACGAGGTAGTTCTGCGGTTTCCGGGACAGCCGGTCGCTCCACGGCTTCCCCGAGACCGCACACACCTTGCCGACCCCGACCTGCAGGGCGGCCGGCTCCACGGTCCCGCCGAAGCTCAGCCACATCGCCTCCCGCAGATACACCGGCAGCATCACACCGCCCCGCGCACGCCACTGCTCGGGCACCGTGTCCGGGAAGTCCGCGACTCGGCGCACCGGGAACTCACCCAGTCCCGGCGGCAGGGGATGGGTGCCCGTCTCGGGCAGCCGCAGGGTGCGCACGAACCGCACCGCCACACCGCCCGGCAACCGCAGGGTGTTCCCGTCGATCCGCACGCTCGTGTCCGTCATCCGCCCGCCCCTTTGTACCCGGCCCCGGAACGTGCGCCGCTCCGGTGACTCCGTCACCTAGAACGACGCTCGGCGCCCTCAGGGTTCCTGCGCAGCACCTCCGGAACCCGCAGCCGCTCGGAGTCGCGCAGGCTCTCCCGCAGCCTGGTCAGCCGCGGCATCCGCTCGCCCTGCTCGCGGGACGTGCGGTCCAGCTCCTCGAAGAGGCGGCGCGAGCGGTGCTCGGTGTCCATCTCGTCGAGGATGCGGTTGACCTCGGTCAGCACGGCGCCGTACAGCTGCCAGCTGCGGGTGTCGCGCTGGACCTCCTCCAGCAGCAGCTGGGCCAGCTTGTCGCGGGTGGCCGCGGCCTGCCGCAGCTCCGCCGCCAGCCGGGACTCCGCCGACTCGGCGCTCGCACTGACGTGACTGGTGACCAGCACCGCGAAACTGACCACGGCGTCGGCGATCTCCGACAGCAGCAGCTCCACGGCAGCCCCGGTCTCCGGCGCGAACAGCGGCTCGGGATCGCGTTCCTTGGCGAGGTCGGTGAAAGTGCGTGCCAGCACCCGCAGCACCACCGTGCAGATCTCCAGGGTGTCCAGCCCCGTCCGCAGCACCACCCGGTGCAGCAGGCCCTCCCGCACGCGGGGATTGAGCCGCAGACTGTCCTCGGCCTGCCTCAGGGCCGCGTCGACCTCGACGATGTCGTGATCCAGCCGGCGTGCCTCGTACAGCCGCTGCGTCGCCCGCTCGACGGGCGTACGGCCGGCGGCCTCCTCGCCCATGCGCAGCATCAGCTGCCGCACCCGGCGGGCCAGACCCTCGATCGACTCGCCGGCCTCGTCCACCCACACGGGCGGCGCGAGCAGCAGATTGCAGCCGAACCCGACGACCGCCCCGATCAGTGTCTCCACCACCCGGGCCCAGGCCGTGTCCCCATGGGTCGTCACCCCGAGCACCAGCATCGCGCTGATCGCCACCTCGGGCACGTACTCCTCGACCCGCACCAGCCGTCCCACCGCCAGCGAGGCCACGATCAGCAGGGCCAGACTCCACCACGTCAGACCCACCAGAAGACTGAACGCGATGGCGACGAGGACGCCCGCCACGACCGAGTTCACCCGGCGAATGCCGTTGGTGAGAGTGGCGTACAGAGTGACCTGGACGACCAGCAGCGCGGTCAGCGGAGCGGTGAGCGGTGCCGGCTCGGGGCTGAGGCGCAGTGCCACGACGTACGCGATCGTCGCCGCGGCAGCCGCCCGCAGGGTCTGCACGACCATCGGGTCCCGGCGGCGCTTCACAAAGCGCACGAGGGACGCCGTCCACTCACGTACATCCAGCATCCTCGGGCCGTGCCCCTTCCTGTCCTTTTCGTGTACTTGAGAACCCTGTCATTGAGGACCGTAACTGTCCGCAAGGCAGCCTAGATTGTTCATGTCGGTCGAAGGGTGACAGGAGAGGAACAATCGTGGGGCACACCCAGGGCATCGAGGTTCTCACGCGGGCGCACGCTTATCTCGCCGAGGTGGTCGCCGGAGTGCCGGAGCGGGCGTGGGGAGCACCCACGCCGTGCAGCGAGTGGACGGTACGGCAGGTCCTCAACCACGCGCGGATCGACCAGCAGGCCTACGGCCTCGCGATCACCGGGGGCCGCCCGGACTCCGACCCGTTCCACCCCGCCGACGCCCTCGACGGAGATCCGGCGGCGGAGCTCGACAAGGTGCTGCGCGCGGTGGCGGACGCCTACGCGGGCCTGCCCGCCGACGCCGAGCAGGCACCGACGCCGCTGGGCCCCATGCCCGTGCCGCTCGCCGCGGCGGCTGCCGCCATGGACGCTGCCGTGCACGCCTGGGACATCGCGGTCGCCACGGGCCAGGACAGGCCGCTGTCGGGCGAACTCGCCGAGGGGATCCAGCCGGCGGCGGAGCGACTCGTCGATCATCTGCGGGACGCGTACCAGGTGTTCGCGCCCGCGCGTGAGCTCGCGCCGGGCTACGACAGCGCCGAGGCGCTGCTCGCCTTCCTGGGCCGCGACCCGCACTGGTCGCCTGCGGTGTCCTGACGCGCACGGCCGAGCGCACCCGAGACGATCGTCAGCAGACACAGCCCGATCAGCCAGTTCGTCACCGCCGAGAACTGGTTGACGACGAAGTCGAAGACCTGCCCGGCCAGCAGATCCACCAGCAGCGAGGCCCGCAGCAACGTGAGGCCTCGCACCCGGTCTCGGCGCAGCCGCGCCATCCCGGCCACGGCCAGCCCCAGCATCACCGCCGAGCAGACGACCAGCCCCGTCACCGCACCCCACTCAGGCTCGTGCCGCAGCCGCCCGGCCGCCAGGTCCCAGCCGACCCCGACCAGCAGCACGGCGCCCTGCAGCACGGTCCACCCGAGCGACACCCCGAGCGTCACGCGGTGCGCGAACAGCACGGAGACGACCCGACGGCCCCGGGCCACGAGATCCCGCACCGCATCCGGCACGCGCACCCGAGGTCGCTCCGGCGCCCCCTCCACGCACTCCAGCAACCCCACCAAGGCCATGTCCACGGGCCGCGTGGAGCCCTCCAACGCCCGTAGCGCCGACCGGCGTTGCCCCTCCGTCAGCCCCGATACGACACCGGAGAGGGCGACGTCGGCAGCGCGCGCCGTACGCGCCCGCGCCCCCGGCGGGCCGCCGCGCGGCACCAGCCACCGGCTCACCACCACCAGCCCGGCGAAGGCCAGATAGATCAGCCCGGCGGCCGGCCGGTAGAGATACCCGCCACCGTCACTGACCACCTTGCCGATCTCGTCTATGAACAACCCGAACCCCACCCCGCCGGCCATCGCGCCCCACAGCCGCACGCGCCGGCCGAGGAACACCAGCAGCACGACAAGCCCGGCGGCCATCAACAGCCCACCCCACAGCATGTGCGCAATGTGCAGACCGGTGCCGTGGCCGCCGAGTTTCGGATAGCCGGTGCGGGCCAGGAGCCACCGTGTCAGCAGCACGGTGGCGATGCCCGCCAGCAGGAACAGTCTCAGGTCGGCGCCGGCCGTCGCCGTACGAAAGGGCCTGCCGTGCCGCTGAGTCGTCATGTCGTCATGGTCGCTGTCGAGTCCTGCCGTGATCCATGAGGAAGACCCCCGTCCTCACCCCGTGGCTGTCCGCACCCCGGGAGGGAGGGCCACCGCCGGATGGCCCCACCACCTACCCGCACCCCTCGAACAAAATCGTGTTGGCGGCGGCCGACCTCTGAGTGATCTCATGAGGGGGCCTCAGGGGAGCTCGGGGTGCTTCGGCACCGGTTCGAGAAGGGGAACGGGTGGATTTCTGGAATGTCGGCTCACCGCGGGCGCGGCAGGCGCTGCGCCATGTCGCCGCCCGCTCGTCGGGACCGGCCCTCGGGCCCGACCTGCGGATCACACTGAACTTCCACCCCGACCGGCTCACCGGCGGGCTGCCCATCCTCCAGGCGCTGGCCCAGGACGGCGCCTACCACTCGCAGTTCGTCACCGGCACCAGCAACGGAGGGCTCACCGCACATCCCGGCGGTGACCGCTGGCGCTGGGAGAGCCGCATCTTCGGCGGCGCCTACGACGACGCCGACCCGCACGAGAGGCCGGTGTACGGCGCGCTGAACTTCCGGCGCCAAGTGGTCGGCGCCGCCCCGCGGTTCGGCTCCTCGCACTTCCGGCTCACCGCCGAGTCCCTCGCCCGCACCACCTTCTGCTACCCCGACAGTGCGGCCGAGCCGGCCGACTTCGGGGTGGCTGCCGGCATGTCGCTGATCGCGCTCGCCGAGGCCGACGAGCAGGACGCCCTCAACGACTACATCGAGGCCCAGGTCCACGGAGGTGTCCTCCTCGCCGCACACATGGAGGCCCTCGTCCTGGACGAGAGCTACCGCGGCACGCCCGTCGAGGCCGCCGCCCGTCTGCTGCCCTGCCCCGTCGAGTGGCACCCCGGCTACCGGTTGAGCGTGGAGGAGTTGCGAGAGCACGCCGGCTACCGGGGGGCCGAGTACATGGAGCTGGCCGCCCGGATCGCCGAGGACGGCCACGTCGACCCGCGGATCATCGGCGACGCCGCCCGCACCGGCCGCCACGAACTGCAGGATCTGAAGATGGTCTGGCACACCCTCGCCCGCTTCGGCGCACCCGAAGGGGCGGGCACCGCCTATGCGCCCGGCGGCCACACTCCGGGAGTGAGGACGCCGAGCGCATAGGCGCGCGCGACGAGTTCGGTACGGTTCGACGCGCCCCAGCGCGCCGACAGCCGCCGCAGGTGATAGGTGACGCCGTCCGTGCTGAGGCCGGTCTCCTTGGCGGCCCTGGCGGTGGTGGCGCCCCCGGCGAGCAGCGCCAGGATGCGCGCCTCCACGGGCGCGACCCGCACGGGCTCCTCGCCCAGTGGCTCGCGCTCGCCCCGCACCCGCAGCATCACCAGCAGGGCGGGCGTCTCCTCCACGGTGTCGCTGACCGGGTCGGCGGTCAGCTCCCCGAAACGCTCGCCGCCGCCCGGCCCCTCCCAGCACACCGACACCTGATACCGCGACCGGTGCCGCAGCCGCAGCGCCTGCGCGATCCGCTTCACCTGCGTGACCTCCTGCGGCCGGAACAGCTCCAGCACCTCCCGGCCGCGCAGCCTTCCCGGAGTCGTACCGCACTCGGCCGCCATCGCCGGGTTGGCCAGCAGGACGGCGCCGTACGCATCGCACACCGCGACGGGCACGGAGACCCGGTCGAAGAGCGTCAGGGCGCGGTTGCGCCACATCACGGCCTCCCGACGGCCCTCTTCCACCACAACCTCCTGCCACCCGGCACGACGGCGACACGCACTGCATGCGCTACACAATCATGTGGCGAGCCAGGCCGCGTGGTCCGGTGCCAGCAGGCCGTCCACCGTCGAGCCGCTCGCCAGCAGGACCGAGGTGTGCTCGGGCAGCCGGTACGGCTCGGCCGAGAGGTTCACCACGCACACGAAGCCGGGCTCGCGGCGGAGGGCGAGGACCCCGGCCGGGGCGTCGAGCCAGCTCAGGCCGCCGTCGCCGAGGGCCGGGTGGTCGCGGCGCAGGCGCAGGGCGGCGCGGTACAGCTCCAGCATCGAGCCCTCGACACCGTCCTGCGCGGCCACGCTGTGATCCGCCCAGGCGTCCGGCTGCGGCAGCCAGGGCTGGGCCGTCGTGCCCTCCGGGCTGAAGCCGTACGGGGCGCTGCGCCCTGACCACGGGATCGGCACCCGGCAGCCGTCGCGCCCGCGGTCGGTGTGCCCGGAGCGCTCCCACACCGGATCCTGGAGGACGGACTCGGGCAGGTCCTCGACCTCCGGCAGCCCGAGCTCCTCGCCCTGGTAGATGTAGGCGCCGCCGGGCAGCGCGAGCATCAGCAGGGCGGCGGCGCGGGCCCGCCGGGTGCCCAGGGCCAGATCCACGGGGCCCTCGGGTCGGTAGGGCTCGTTGGCGACCCAGCGCCGGACCACTTTGCGGCCGTAGCGGCTGGGGTGGCGCATCACGTCGTGGTTGGACAGCACCCAGGTGGCCGGGGCGCCCACCGCGCCGAGCATGGCGAGGGAGTCGTCGATGACGGCCCGCAGGTCCTTGGCGTCCCAACTGGACATCAGGAAGTCGAAGTTGAACGCCGTGTGCAGACCGTCGCGGCGGACGTAGGCGGCGAGCCGCTCCGGGGTGTCCGCCCAGGCCTCGGCGACGAAGGAGCGGTCACCGGGGAACTCGTCGGCCACCCGGCGCCAGGCGCGGTAGATGTCGTGCACCTCGTCCCGGTCCCAGTGCGGGTGGTCGAGGTGTTGCCGCGGCCCGTCGGGTGCCGCTTCCGGGCGCGGCGGCAGGTCGGGCAGCTCGGGATGCTTGATCAGCCCGTGCGCCACGTCGATACGGAAGCCGTCCACGCCGCGGCTGAACCAGAACCGCAGGATCGACTCGAACTCCGCCCGCACGTCCGGGTGTTGCCAGTTGAGGTCCGGTTGCTCCGGGGCGAACAGATGCAGATACCACTCCCCGTCGGGCAGCCGGGTCCAGGCCGGGCCGCCGAAGCAGGACACCCAGTCGTTGGGCGGCTCGGCGCCGTCCGCCCCGCGGCCGGCCCGGAAGACGTAGCGCTCCCGCTCCGGACTGCCCGGTCCGGCAGCCAGCGCCGCCTGGAACCAGGCGTGCTGGTCGGAGGTGTGGTTGGGCACGATGTCGGGGATCACGCGGATCCCGTGCCGGTGTGCCTCGTCGATGAGCAGTTCCGCCTCGGCGACCGTGCCGAACAGCGGATCGATCTGACGGAAGTCGGCGACGTCGTAACCGTGGTCAGCCATCGGCGACTTGTACCAGGGGTTGATCCAGATCGCGTCCACGCCGAGCGACTTCAGATACGGCAGCCGGGAGCGGATGCCCGCGATGTCGCCGACGCCGTCGCCGTTGCCGTCGGCGAAACTGCGGACGTAGACCTGGTAGATGACGGCGTCGCGCCACCAAGGTGCGGTGCTGGTGGACATAGGGGTGCGTACTCCTCGTGCATCAGTGGGGTACATCAGTGGGGTAGGGGCTACTTGGCCGCGCCCGCCGTGAGGCCGGCCACGATGCGGCGCTGGAACAGCAGCACCACGATCACGAGCGGAACGGTGACCAGGACTCCCGCGGCCATCTGGCTGCCGAACGGCGTCTCGAACTGGGTCGCCCCGGCGAACTTGGAGATCGCGACGGGCGCGGTCTGGATGTCGGGCTTGTTGGTCATCGACAGCGCGATGAGGAACTCGTTCCAGGCGGCGATGAAGGTGATGATCGCGGTGGTGAAGATGCCGGGTGCGGCGAGCGGAATGATGACGCGGCGGAAGGCCTGAGCACGGGTGCAGCCGTCGATCATGGCCGCGTGCTCCAGTTCGTCGGGCATCTGCCGGAAGAACGCCGTCAGGTTCCACACCGCGAGCGGCAGCGTGAAGGACAGGCTCGGCACGATCATCGCCTGGTAGGTGTTGATCCAGCCGAAGCCGACGAACATCTTCAGCAGCGGCACCACGATCGACACCACCGGGAACATCGACGTGGCGATGATGAGCGTCAGCACGAACCGTTTGAAGCGGAACTCCAGCCGCGCCATCGCATACGCCGTGAACGTCGCCAGCAGCAGTGCACACACCGTCGTGATGCCCGCCACGACAAGGCTGTTGAACAGAGCACGGGTGAACTTCTCTGACGGGTCGAGCACGGCACGGTAGTTCTCGAACGAGATCCGCGCCGGGAACAGGGAGTTGTCGAAGATGTCCGAGGTGCGGCGCAGGCTGGAGACCAGCATCCAGTAGAAGGGCGCCAGACAGTAGGCGACGACCGCGGCGACCCCGAGCCAGAGCAGTGCTCTGCGCAGGACCGGATGCAGGGTGGTGGGGTTCATGCGGCCACCTCCTTGTGGCGGCGCGGCACCACATCGGCGCCCAGCAGCCGCACGAACGCCAGCGCGATGAGGAAGACATAGACGAAGAGGATCACCGCGTAGGCGGCGGCCGGCCCGAACCGCACGTTCGCGGCCTGGTCCTGGGCGAGCATCGACAGCGTCTCCACGGACGTCTTCTGCGCGCCGATCAGGATGTACGGCAGGTCGAACATGCGCAGCGCGTCGAGCGTGCGGAACAGCACGGCAACCAGCAGCGCCGGCTTGACCAGCGGCAGCGTGATGCTCCAGAACTGGCGCAGCGCGCCCGCCCCGTCCATCCGGGCCGCCTCGTACACCTCCTTGGAGATCACCTGGAGTCCGGCCAGCACCAGCAGCCCGATGAACGGTGCCGTCTTCCACACATCGGCCACGACGACCGCGACCTTCGCGTGGAACCCTTCGGTGGTCCACAGGATCTGACGGCCGATCAGGGCGTTGGCCACACCGTCGCTGTTGAAGATCCAGCGCCACAGCAGACCCGTGACGGCGGTGGGGATCGCCCACGGCACCAGGATGGACGCGCGGACGACCGCCCGACCGCGCAGCGCACGGTGCATGATCAGCGCCATCGCGATGCCGAGCACCGTCTCCAGGGCGACCGTGGTGACGGTCAGGAAGGTCGTGTTCCAGAAGGCGTTCCAGAACCGGTCGCCCGCCGCCCCGAAGATCGCGGTGTAGTTGTCGGCGCCGACGAACGGGTCATGGTCGCGCACGAACCCGGTCCTCGGGTCGAGGCCCGGGGTGCCGTAGAACGAGTCCTTCAGCGCCACGATCGTCGGATACAGCACGACGACGGCGAGGACCAGCAGCGTCGGCGAGACCAGGAGGGCGGCGATCCTGCCCTCGCCGGAGTCGGCCGTGCGGCGGCGGCCCGGGAAGGCGCGACCGACGGCGGGTCCGTGCGTCTTCGCTTCCGGCCGGTCGAGGCTCTCGGGCGGGTTGTGGGTGGTCACCATGTCGTGTCTCCTCACTGCCCCGCCGCCTCTTGCTGCAGGTCCCTCTGCAGGTCCTTGAGCGCGCTCGCGCTGCTCTTGGCCCCGGTCAGCGCGGCGAACGCCTCCCGCTGGACGGCGGCGGTGACATCGCCGTAGCCGAAGACCCGCGGCCGCGGCACCGCGTGCAGGATCGACTGCTTCAGGACGGGCAGGTACGGATACTTCTTCACGAGGCGCGGATCCTGGTACAGGGCCTGGTAGGTGGGAGCGGCCGGCGCGTAGTTCAGCGCGAAGCGCTGCGTCTCCTGGCTGGTGAAGAACCGGATGAAGTCCAGCGCCGTCGCCTTGTTCCTCGCCGAGGCGGACAGCGCCAGGTTGTGGCCGCCGAGGCTGGAGGCGCCGGGCCCGTTCAGTCCGGGCAGCGGTGCGACGGCGAACTTGCCTGCGACCTTGCTGGAGCCGTCCTTCTTGTTCGTCAGCGGATACATGTACGGCCACTGCCGCTCGAAGACCAGCTTCCCGGACTGGAAGGCGCGGCGGGCGTCCTCCTCCTGGTAGGTGGCGGCCTCCTTGGGGATGGTGCCGTCCCGGAAGGAGCGGACCAGGAAGTCCAGGCCCTTCCTGGCCTGCGGGGTGTCGAGGTGCGGGCGTCCCTGGGCGTCGGTGACGACCCCACCCGCGGAGTTCACCGCCTCGGCGAAGTTCACCGTCAGGCCTTCGTACTTCTGGAACTGGCCCGCGTAGCAGGACACGCCCTTGGCCGCGGGCAGCCTGCGCACCTCGGCGCAGTCAGCCTTCAACTCGGCCCAGGTGACCGGCGGTTGAGCGATACGGGCCTGCTGGAGCAGATCGGTGCGGTAGTACAGCATGCCGCCGTCCGAGCTGGCCGGGACGGAGTAGAGGCCGCCGCGGTACATGCCGGTCGCAACGATCGGCTTCAGCATCTCGCCCAGCGGGAAGCGGTCCTCGGGCAGCCGGTCCACCCACCGGTGCGCCGCGAACTCCGAGGTCCACACGACATCCAGGGACAGCACGGTGAAGGCGTCCGACCTCGTCGCCGCGTTCTGGATCATCTGCTGCCGCTGGGCGTCGGGATCGGTGGGCAGCTGGACGAAGGTGACCTTCTCGCCCGGGTGCAGCTTGTTCCACCGGTCGAGCACCGCCTGCACGGTCCCGGTGTTGTCGGCACCGGCGACATAGGTGATGGGGCCGCGGCCGGTACTCGACACGGAGCCGCCGCCGGTGCCGCACGCGGCAACGGCGGCCAGCCCCGCGCACAGTGCACCGGAGCGCCGCAGCGCTCTGGTCTTCCTCTTCTTCAAGGTCACTCCTGGGCAGCGATTGCAGAGAGAAACATGCAGCTCAAATGGCATTTGGATGAGATCTGCTCAAGTGGATGAGTCTCGACGAGACAACGCTTGCAAGCTAGGAGCAAGCCAGAGGGATCGTCAATGCGTTACGCGCAAGTAATGCCGTGACAGCGCTGTCACAAACTGAGCCGGGCCGGTGCACGCCTGTGCTAACGTCCGCCCATGCCTGCAGCTCAACGACACCCCACGATGGCCGATGTCGCCGAACGGGCCGGGGTCTCCGCATCCACCGTCTCCCGCACGCTGCGCGGACTGTCGAGCGTTTCGCCGGACGTCCGCGCCCGCGTCGAACAGGCCGCCCGCGAGCTGAACTTCGCCGTCTCCCGGCAGGCCTCCAGCCTGGTGACCGGCAGGACCGGCGTGGTGGCGGTGCTGGTGCCCACCCTCAAGTCGTGGTTCATGGGCTCGGCCCTGTCCAGCCTGGGCCCGCTGCTGCGCGCCGCGGACATGGAGCTGGCCCTCTATGTGATACCCGACCTGGCCGAACGCGCCTCGTTCTTCGCCCGGCTGCCGGCCCGCCGCAACGCCGACGCCCTGCTGGTGCACTGCTTCGACCTCACCGAGGAGGAGAGCGCACGACTGGACGACCTCGGGATGCCGGTCATCTACGTCAGCCAGCACGCCGAGGGACGCCCCAGCGTGTACGTCGACGACGCGGCCGGTGCCCTGAGCGGCACCCGGCACCTGCTGAACCTGGGCCACCGCCGCATCGCCTTCATGCAGAGCCCGGGCGCCACCGGCTTCTCCTTCAGCTCGCATGCGAGGCTGCACGGCTACCGGCAGGCGCTCGCCGAGGCGGGCATTCCCGTGGACGACTCCCTCGTGGTGGCCGCTCCCGCCGAGGACAAGCGTGCCGTCGCCGAGGCGCTCGGGCAGCTGCTCGGCCTGCGTGAGCCGCCCACCGCGGTCTTCGCCGAACAGGACGAGCTCGCCGCCACCCTGATCTCGACCCTGCGCAAGGCCAGGATCGAGGTACCCGATGCGATGTCCGTCCTCGGCTTCGACGACCAGCCGCTGGCCGAGTGGTTCGACCTGACCACGGTGGCCCAGTCGCCCTCCGAGATGGGCCGGGTCGCCGGCGAACTGGTCCTGCGGCTGATCAACGACCCCGAGGCGGACCACGAGCGGCACATCGTCCTGCCGACCCGCCTGATCCCGCGGGGCACGACCGCTCCGCCCTCCGGACCCCCGACGCAGGACGAGAACCCCTCCTGAGGGCTTCCGCAAGCCCCCGGGCACGTTCTTGACTACACGATCATGTAGTCCCGTGGCGCGGACGGCCGGGTCCGCTCGACCAACCTTGAGCGCAGTACTCCCGTACCGCGAAAGGCAGTTGTCGCGCCATGCCCCCCACCGCCCAGACCCCCCACACCGCGGACACCCTCTCCGGCGTCCCTCTCGTCGACATCACCGCCACCGGACCCGGCCGCACCCCCATCCAGCAGCTCATGGACCTCATGCGCGAGCACGGCCCGGTCCTCGTACGGCGGCTGCACGGCCGGGACGCGCTGTTCGTCGGCGACCTGGACCTGGTGGCCGACCTCGCCGACGAGACCCGGTTCGCCAAGCATGTCGGGCCCGCGCTGGAGAACGTCCGCGAGTTCACCGCCGACGGACTGTTCACCGCGTACAACGACGAGCCCAACTGGGCCAAGGCGCACGACATCCTGATGCCCGCCTTCGCGCTCGGCTCGATGCGCACCTACCACCCCGTGATGGTCAAGGTCGCCCAGCGGCTCATCGCGTCCTGGGACCGCGCCGCCCGCGAGGGGCAGCCCGTGAACGTGCCGGACGACATGACCCGGATGACCCTCGACACCATCGGACTCGCCGGATTCGGCTACGACTTCGGGTCCTTCGGGCGCGACGAACCCCACCCCTTCGTCGAGTCGATGGTCCGCTGCCTGGAGTGGAGCATGACCCGGCTCGCCCGCACCCCGGGCCGCGACTACTCGGCCGCCGACGCCGCCTTCCGTGACGACTCCGCCTACCTCGCCCAGGTCGTCGACGAGGTCATCGCCTCCCGCGCGGGCACCGACCAGAGCGGCGCCGAGGACCTGCTCGGCCTCATGCTCACCGCCGCGCACCCGGCCGACGGCACCACCCTGGACACCGCCAACATCCGCAACCAGGTCATCACCTTCCTGATCGCGGGCCACGAGACGACCTCCGGCGCGATGTCCTTCGCTTTGTACTACCTCGCCAAGCACCCCACCGCGCTCCAGCTCGTCCAGCGCGAAGCCGACGCCCTGTGGGGGGACCGGGCCGACCCCGAGCCCACGTACGACGAGATCGGCAGGCTGACCTACACCCGCCAGGTCCTCAACGAGGCCCTGCGGCTGTGGCCCACGGCCGCCGCCTTCAGCCGCCACGCCCTCCAGGACACCCTGCTCGGCGGCCGGATCCCGCTGCGCGCCGGACAGGCCGTCACCGTGCTCGCCCCGATGCTGCACCGCCAGCCCGTCTGGGGAGACAACCCGGAGCTGTTCGACCCCTCCCGGTTCACTGCCGAGGCGGAGGCGGCCCGCCCGGTGCATGCCTTCAAGCCCTTCGGCACCGGCGAACGCGCCTGCATCGGGCGGCAGTTCGCGCTGCACGAGGCGACCATGCTGCTGGCGATGCTGGTGCACCGCTACCGCCTGCACGACCACGCCGACTACGCGCTGCACGTCAAGGAGACCCTCACCCTCAAGCCCGAGGGCTTCACCCTGACCCTCACCCCGCGCACCACCGCCGACCGCGAACACGGCGTCCTCCCCGGGGCCCGTCCGGCCGAGACCCCGCAGAGCCTCGACCCGCACACCCTCCCCGCTCGCGTCCGCCCCGGCACCGGCGTCCTCCTCCTGCACGGCAGCAACTACGGAACCTGCCGCGAGTTCGCCGCCGGGCTCGCCGACGAGGCCGCCGAGATCGGCTGCGAGACCGAAGTCGCACCGCTGGACGCCTACGCGGGCGGCCTGCCCACCGACCGGACCGTCGTCATCACCGCCGCCTCCTACAACGGCCGCCCCACCGACGACGCCACCGCCTTCGCCGCCCGGCTGGAGGAGACCCACGACCTCACGGACGTCACCTACGCCGTCCTCGGCGTCGGCGACCGCAACTGGGCCGCCACCTACCAGCACGTCCCCACCCGCATCGACGACCGCCTCGCCGAACTCGGCGCCACCCGTCTCGTCGACCGCGCCGCCGCCGACGCCTCGGGCGATCTCACCGGCGCCGTAAGGGACTTCACTGCCCGCCTGCGCACGGCCCTCCTCGCGCAGTACGGCGACCCGGACGCCACCGCGGTGGCCGACGAGCCCACCACGGCGTACGAGGTCCGCACCCTCACGGGCGGTCCGCTGGACGCCCTGGCCGAGCGGCACGGGCTGCTTCCCATGACGGTCACCGAGGCGTACGACCTCACCGCCCCGGGCCATGCGCGCCGCAAGCGCTTCGTCCGCGTCGCCCTCCCGGACGGCACCGCCTACCGCACCGCCGACCACCTCACCGTCCTGCCCGTCAACGCCCCGGCCCTCGTCGACCGCGCCGCCACCGCACTCGGCGTCGACCCCGACACCGTCCTCGACATCCGTGCCGCCCGCCCCCGCCGCGACGGCCTCGCCATCGACCGGCCTCTGACGGTACGTCAACTCCTCACCCGCCACGTCGAGTTGCAGGAGCGGCCGACACCCGCCCAGCTTGCCGCGCTCGCCGCCGCCAACCCCTGCCCGCCCGAGCGCACGGCCCTGGCCGCCCTCACCGGCGACGACCCGCGCACCCTCGTCGAGCTGATCGAGGACCACCCCGCGCTGCGCGGCGCCCTCGACTGGCCGCAGCTGCTGGAGATCCTGACCCCGCTGCGGCCACGCCACTACTCCATCTCCTCCTCGCCCGCCGTCGATCCCGGCCACGCCGACCTCATGGTCTCCCTGCTCGAAGCCCCCGCACGCTCCGGCAAGGGCGTGTACCGGGGGACCGGGTCGGGGTACCTGGTCACCGTCGCTCCCGGTGAGACGATCCTCGCCCGGGTCCAGCCGTGCCGGGAGGTCTTCCGACTGGACCACTCCGCTCCCGTGATCATGATCGCGGCGGGGACGGGTCTGGCTCCCTTCCGAGGAGCCGTCGCCGACCGCACGGCCGCCCTCGCCACGGGCGCCGAACTCGCCCCCGCCCTCTGCTACTTCGGCTGCGACGCCCCCGACGCGGACTTCCTGCACGCCGAGGAGCTGCGCACCGCCGAGAGCGCGGGCGCCGTCTCGATCCGGCCGGCCTTCAGCACCGCGGGCACCTTCGTGCAGCACCGCATCGCCGCCGAGGCCGACGAGGTCTGGCAGCTGCTCGGCGCCGGGGCCCGGGTGTACGTCTGCGGCGACGGTTCGAAAATGGCGCCGGGAGTGCGGGAGGCGTTCCGTACCCTGTTCCGGAAGCACACGCCGGACGCCGACGAGTCGGCTGCCGAGCGGTGGCTCGACGGGCTGGTGGGAAGCGGGCGTTACGTCGAGGACGTGTACGCCGCCGGGTGACGCGACGGAAGGGGCGGGGCGTTGGCGGACTCGTGGGAATGGGCTCGGCGGGTACTGGAGGGCGCACGCCTCGACCCCGAACTCCTCGTGGAGGTCCGGCCGTTGAGCGGGGGCACGTACAACACCGTCGAGGAGCTGCTCCTCACCGACGGAACCCGCTACGTCCTCAAGGTCCCGCCCGCGTCCACCGTCCCCGGCATGCGCTACGAGCGCGGACTGCTGACCGCCGAGGCGGAGTTCTACCGTGCGGCCGCCCTGGCGGAGGTCGCGGCGCCGCGCGTCGTGGCCGTCGGCGAGGACGCCGCCGTACCGCACCTGCTCATGACGGCCTGCCCCGGCGAGCCGTGGGACGGATCGGTCACCGAGGCCGAACGGGCGCCGCTGCGCCGGGAGTTGGGCCGCCAGGTGGCCCGTCTGCACAAGGTGACCGGAGAGGCCTTCGGCTACCCTTCCGGTGCCCTCGGCCCGCTCGCCCCCGACTGGCGTACCGCGTTCGCAGCCATGATCGAGGCAGTCCTGGACGACGCCCTGGACTACGGATCCCGGCTGCCCCGGTCCGTCGACCAGGTGGCGGCCGCACTCCAGGCCGGCTTCCCCGCGCTCGACGAGGTCACGACCCCCGCACTGGTCCACTTCGATCTGTGGGACGGGAACATCCTGCTGGACCGTCCGGCGGGGGAGGAGCCCCGCATCGGCGGGCTCATCGACGGGGAGCGGATGTTCTGGGGCGACCCCCTCGCGGACTTCGTCTCCCTCGCGTTGCTCGGCGACATCAAGAAGGACGAGGCGTTCCTCGCGGGATACCGGGAGGCGGGCGGCCGGGCCGAGTTCGACGTCCCGGCGCGGGTGCGGCTGGCCCTCTACCGCGCCTACCTCTACCTGATCATGCTCACCGAGACGGTCCCGCGCGCGGTCGACCAGGACCATGAACGCTGGGTCCAGGCGGTGGTCGCACCGGAACTCGTCTTCGCCCTCGAAGAGATCGAGGAGCTGGCCACCTCTTAGCTCACAACGTGAACTAAGGGTTGGAGGAATGTCGCGCCCGGCCTGCGATCGGAGGTATGTTGCAGGTCGGACAGGGCGCGAAAGGAACCACATGGCGGGGCGGAACGGGCGTACGGTACGCGACCTGCGGCGAGCCAACCGCGCGGTCGTGCTGCAGCGGCTCTACTTCGACGGACCCCTCAGCCGCTTCGAGCTCGGCCCGGTGACCGGGCTGAGCTCCGGCTCGGTCAGCAACGTCGTCGCCGACCTGGTCGCCGACGGCCTGGTCGAGGAGGCCGGCAGCGTCGACTCCGACGGCGGCCGCCCCCGCACCCTGCTGCGCGTGGCGCCGGGCGCCGGCCACATGATCGGCGTCGACGTCGGTGAGACCCGGGTGCGCGTCGAGCTGTTCGACCTCACTCTCACCGAACTCGCCCGCACCGAGCGGCCGCTGGAACAGCAGCGCTACGACGTCGAGGTCATCGTCGGCCACATCCGCGACGGGATCGCCGAGGTGCTCGCCGACGCCGGCATCGGCCCCGAACAGCTCCTGGGCGTCGGCATCGGTGTTCCCGGCATCGTCGAACGCACCCCGGAGCGCGGTGCCGTCGTGCACGGGCAGACGATCGGCTGGGAAGCCGTCCCGCTGGAGGCACTGCTCCGCTCGACCTCCCAACTCCCGGACGGGGTCCGGTACTTCATCGACAACGGCGCCAAGACCCTCGGCCAGGCCGAGATGTGGTTCGGCGCGGGGCGCGGGGCGCGCAACGCGATCGTCGTGCTGTTCGGCTCCGGCGTCGGCGCCTGTCTGGTCACGCCCGAGGTGGAGCACGGGCGGGCGGTCGAGTGGGGTCATCTGACCGTACGGGTCAGGGGGCGCCGCTGCCGGTGCGGTGCGCTCGGCTGTCTGGAGGCGTATGCGGGGGCGGAGTCCCTGCTGGAGCGCTGGCGCGAGGAGGGTGGGCTGCCGCCGGAGGGGGCGGACGAGGAGACGGCGCTCACGGCGATGCTCGCCGCGGCGTATCCCTCCGGGGGCGGGGCGGCCGATCCGGTTGCCCTGGCCGTGCTGGAGGAGACGGCCGAGTATCTGGGGGCCGGTCTGTCCGATCTGATCAACCTGTTCCAGCCCGAGCGGATTCTCATCGGCGGGTGGGCGGGGCTTCAGCTGGGGGCGCGGTTCCTGCCCGCGGTGCGGCGGCATGCGGCCTCGTACGCACTGCGTCACCCGGCCGAGAAGGTGACCATCGATCTCGGTCGGCTCGGGCCGGATGCGGTGACCGTAGGTGCGGCGATCTTGCCTCTGGCGGACTTCTTCGCCCGCGGCGGGCGGCGGCTGGAGCCGGTGCCCGAGGGGCCGGTGCCGGCGTGGCAGACGGCGTTGGAGGAGCGCCTCTGAGAGTGCCGCGGAGGCTGTGTGTCGTCTGCGGCGTCGTCGTGGCTTGTCGCGCCCACGCGGCGGAGCCGCATACGGATACAGCCCCGTGCCCCTTTTGGGGCGCACCCCGAGGTTTCGTAGGTCACCGGCGGAGGTACTCGCGAGTCGCTCGACGACGTGAAGGGAGTGCGCCGTGGCCGACCGGCACGACACAGGCCAGGGCGGTGAGCCCGTGCCGCGGGATCTGCCGGACCAGCAGGTCGGCGAGGGCGAGGATCCGCTGGACATTCCGCTTCCGAAGGGGGAGGCCGAGGAGACGGACGACGAGGTGCCGGACACCGACGAGGCCGGTACCGGGCGCCGGGACGGTCCCCGTCCGGCCACCGTCCACCCCGAGCACCCCGACCCGGACGAGTCCTCCGCCTGACCGTGACAGGAGCCCAGCATGGGTATCGGCGACCGGGTCCGCGGATGGCCCGTCTACCGACAGCTCACCGGCACCGACCGCACGGGCCGGGGGAGCGCCGCGAAGTCCTCGTACACCGAAGGCCTGCGCCCCCGCACCGACAGCGCGGAGCGCGTGGTGCAGTCCGTCTGCCCCTACTGCGCGGTCGGCTGCGGCCAGCAGGTCTATGTGCGGGACGAGAAGGTCGTGCAGATCGAGGGCGATCCCGCCTCGCCGGTCAGCCGCGGACGGCTGTGTCCCAAGGGCTCGGCGACCCTCCAGCTGACCACCGGACCCGCCCGTGAGCACCAGGTGCTTTACCGCCGCCCGCACGGCACGGAGTGGGAGTCGCTCGACCTCGACACGGCCATGGACATGGTCGCCGAGCGGGTCCTGCGCACCCGGCGCGAGACCTGGGAGTGGGAGCGCGACGGGATGCGCACCGCCCGCACCCTGGGCATCGCCAGCCTCGGCGGCGCCACCCTCGACAACGAGGAGAACTACCTCATCAAGAAGCTGCTGACCGGCCTCGGCGTGGTGCAGGTGGAGAACCAGGCCCGGGTCTGTCACTCGTCCACCGTCGCAGGCCTCGGCACCTCCTTCGGCCGGGGCGGCGCCACGACCTTCATGCAGGACCTGCAGTACTCCGACTGCATCGTCATCGAAGGCTCCAACTTCGCCGAGTGCCACCCGGTCGGCTTCCAGTGGGTGATGGAGGCCAAGAAGCGCGGCGCCCGCATCATCCATGTCGACCCGCGCTACAACCGCACCAGCGCGCTCGCCGACCTGTATGTGCCGATCCGCGCGGGCACCGACATCGCCTTCCTCGGCGGGATCATCAACCACGTACTGACCGAGGAGAAGGACTTCCGCGAGTACGTCCTCAACTACACCAACGCCGCCACCCTGGTCGGCGAGGACTTCCGCGACACCGAGGACCTCGACGGCGTCTTCTCCGGCCTCGACGAGGAGAAGAAGCACTACGACCCGACCACCTGGCAGTACGAGGGCGTCGAGATCCAGCAGCCGACCGGCGAGGCCGACGAACTCTACGAGGAGCGCACCCGCAAGTCCGCCGGCGCCGAGGCGCACGGCTCCGGCGGCGCCCGCACCGGTCACCGCGCCCCTACCGACGAGACCCTCCAGCACCCGCGCTGCGTCTACCAGATCCTCAAGCGGCACTACGCCCGCTACACCCCCGAGATGGTCGAGGAGGTCTGCGGCATTCCCCGCGAGACCTTCCGGCAGGTCTGCGACGCGTTGACCGCCAACTCCGGCCCCGAACGCACCGGCGCCTTCTGCTACGCCGTCGGCTGGACCCAGCACACCACCGGCGCCCAGTTCATCCGCGCCGCCTGTGTCCTGCAACTCCTGCTCGGCAACATCGGCCGCACCGGCGGCGGCATCCAGGCCCTGCGCGGCCATGCCTCCATCCAGGGCTCCAGCGACATCCCCACCCTGTTCAACCTGCTGCCCGGCTACATCCCGATGCCGCACGCCCACGAGGACATGAACCTCGACAACTTCGTCCAGACCACCCGCACGGTGAAGGGCTTCTGGTCCGACATGCGGGCGTACCTCGTCAGTCTGCTGAAGGCCTACTACGGCGACGCCGCCACCCCCGACAACGACTTCTGCTTCGACCACCTGCCGCGGCTGACCGGCTCCCACTCGACGTACGACACGGTGATGGCCCAGCTCGACGGCGACTGCAAGGGCTACTTCCTGCTCGGCGAGAACCCGGCGGTCGGCTCCGCCAACACCCGTCTGCAGCGGCTCGGGATGGCCGAGCTGGACTGGCTCGTCGTCCGGGACTTCTCCCTCATCGAGTCGGCGACCTGGTGGAAGGACGGCCCCGAGATCGAGACCGGTGAGCTGCGCACCGAGGACATCGGCACCGAGGTGTTCTTCTTCCCGGCCGCCGCCCACACCGAGAAGTCCGGCTCCTTCACCAACACCAACCGCTGGGTGCAGTGGCACCACCAGGCCGTGGAACCCGAGGGCGAGGCCCGCAGCGACCTGTGGTTCATGTACCACCTGGGCCGCCGTATCAAGGAGAAACTGGCCGGCTCGACCGACCCCATGGACCGGCCCGTCCTCGACCTCGTGTGGGACTACCCGGTCAGTGGGGATCTCGACGAACCCGTCGCCGACGCCGTGCTCGCCGAGATCAGCGGGCACGGGCCCGACGGCGGCCCGCTGAGCGCCTACACCGAGCTGAAGGACGACGGCTCCACCCGCTGCGGCTGCTGGATCTACTGCGGTGTCCATGCCGACGGCGTCAACCAGGCCGCCCGAAAGAAACCCCACTGGGAACAGGACTGGGTGGCCGCCGAGTGGGCCTGGGCCTGGCCCGCCAACCGGCGCATCCTCTACAACCGCGCCTCCGCGGCCCCCGACGGCACGCCCTGGAGCGAACGCAAGAAGTACGTCTGGTGGGACCCGGAGGAGGGGAAGTGGACCGGGCGCGACGTCCCGGACTTCGTGCCCGACCGCGCACCGCACTTCGTGCCCGACGAGGACGCGGTCGGCCCCGACGCGCTGCGCGGCGACGACCCGTTCATCATGCAGGCCGACGGCAAGGGCTGGCTGTTCACCCCCGCGGGCCTGGAGGACGGCCCGCTGCCCACCCACTACGAGCCCCAGGACTCGCCGTTCCCCAACGCCCTGCACCCGTCGACCCCGCGCAACCCGGTACGCCGACTGCTGCCCCGCGAGGGCAACCGCTACCACCCCAGCGGCGACGAGAAGGGCGCCGACGTCTTCCCGTACGTCGTCACCACACACCGGCTGACCGAGCACTTCACCGCGGGCGGTATGAGCCGCTGGTCGGAGTATCTGTCCGAGCTGCAACCGGAGTTCTTCTGCGAGGTCTCGCCGGCGCTGGCCCGCGAACGGGGTCTGGAGAACGGCGGCTGGGCGACGATCGTCACCGCCCGCAACGCGGTCGAGGCGCGCGTGCTGGTGACCGACCGCATCCGGCCGCTGCGGGTGCAGGGCCGTACCGTCCACCAGATCGGCCTGCCCTTCCACTGGGGCCCGAACGGCGTCGCGAAGGGCGATGCCGCCAACGAGCTGATGGCCATCGCCCTCGACCCCAACGCCCACATCCAGGAGGACAAGGCGCTGACCGCGGACATCCGCGCCGGCCGCCGCCCACGCGGCCCGGACCTGCCGAGGCTGGTCGCCGAGTACCGCAGCCGGGCCGGCATCACCCCGGACACCGGAACGGAGGCACGCAAGTGAGCGAGGACCGCGTCGGCTTCTTCACCGACACCTCCGTCTGCATCGGCTGCAAGGCCTGCGAGGTCGCCTGCAAGGAGTGGAACGCCATCCCGGAGGACGGGCTGTCGCTCACGGGCATGTCGTACGACAACACGCAGGCGCTCGGCGCCTCGACCTGGCGGCACGTGGCCTTCATCGAGCAGCCGCGCCCGGAGGGCCGTACTCAACTCCCGCTGGTCGAAGGCGAGTCGACCGCGCAGGAGACACCGGTCGGCGGCGGCGACGGCGAACTGCGCTGGCTGATGTCCTCCGACGTGTGCAAGCACTGCACCCACGCCGCCTGCCTCGACGTCTGCCCCACCGGCTCGCTCTTCCGCACCGAGTTCGGCACGGTCGTCGTCCAGGAGGACATCTGCAACGGCTGCGGCTACTGCGTACCGGCCTGCCCGTACGGCGTCATCGAGCAACGCCCGCATGACGGACGGGCGTTCAAGTGCACGATGTGCTACGACCGCCTTGGCGCAGGACAGGAACCGGCCTGCGCCAAGGCCTGCCCGACCGAGTCCATCCAGTTCGGCCCGCTGGACGAACTGCGCGAGCGGGCCGCGCTGCGCGTCGACCAGCTGCACGAGGCGGGCGTCACCGACGCCCGCCTCTACGGCCACGACCCGGACGACGGCGTCGGCGGCGACGGTGCGTTCTTCCTGCTCCTGGACGAGCCCGAGGTGTACGGGCTGCCACCGGACCCCGTGGTCACCACCCGGGACCTGCCCGCGATGTGGAAGCACGCGGGCACGGCGGCCCTGTCCCTGCTGGGCGGCGTCGCGGCCTGCTTCGCGCTGACGGGAAGGGGCAGGCGATGAGCACGAGCGAGCGCACGGGACGCCGGCGGCGCCGCCGCGGCGAGCAACCCGTCGTCCCCCGGGCCGAGTTCGAGTCGTACTACGGCCGCCCGGTCATCAAGGCACCCTCCTGGGCCGCCCCCGACATCGCCGGGTACTTCTTCCTCGGCGGACTCGCGGGGGCCGGTTCGGTGCTCGCGGCGGGAGCACACCTGACCGGCCGTACGAAGACCGCGACGGCACTGAAGGTGTCCTCGTTGGCCTCCGTCTCCCTGTCGGCGGCCGCCCTGATCCACGACCTGGGCAAACCGAGCCGGTTCGCCAACATGCTGCGGGTGTTCAAGCCGACCTCGCCCATGAGCATGGGCTCCTGGCTGCTCGGCGTCTACGGGCCCGCGGCGGGTGCGGCCGCCGCGGGCGCCCTGACCGGCCGGGCGCCGCGTCTCGGGGGCGCGGCGACCGGCGCCGCCGCGCTGCTGGGCCCGGTGGTCGCCACGTACACCGCGGTGCTGGCCGCCGACACGGCCGTACCGGCCTGGCACGGCGCCCACCGGGAGCTGCCGTACCTCTTCGCGGCGTCCGCGACCGCGGCGGCGTCCGGTATGGCCCTCGTCGCCGGACCCACGAGCGAGAACGCCCCGGCGCGGTGTGCCGCCGGGCTTGCGGCGCTGGCCGACGCGGCGGCCACGAAGGCGGCGGAGCAGCGCCTGGGCCTGGTCGCCGAAACCTGGCGGGAGGGCCGGGCGGGCACACTGCTCCGGACGGCGCAGGTACTCACCGCCGGCGGAGCGGTCACCGCCGCCCTCTTCGGCGGCCGACGCGACGCCGCGGTCGCCTCCGGGCTCGCCCTGCTCGCGGGTTCGGCGTGCACGCGCTTCGGTGTCTTCGCGGCGGGCGTGGCCTCGGCGCGGGATCCCAGGTACACGGTGGTGCCGCAGCGTGAACGGCTCGGCGGGCAGGCGTAGCCGCGTTCCGGGACGGCCAGCCCACTCTGCGTCCCGGCAGCGGTTCGGTCCGTGTTCCCTTGCTGTGTTGGGTCGGCGCGGTGGCGTGGCCGCCTCCGGGCTCGCCCTGCTCGCGGGATGGGCGTGCACGCGCTTCGGTGTCTTCGCGGCGGGCGTGGCCTCGGCGCGGGATCCCAGGTACACGGTGGTGCCGCAGCGTGAACGGCTCGGCGGGCAGGCGTAGCCGCGTTCCGGGACGGCCAGCCCACTCTGCGTCCCGGCAGCGGTTCGGTCCGTGTTCCCTTGCTGTGTTGGGTCGGCGCGGTGGCGTGGCCGTCTCCGGGCTCGTCCTGCTCGCGGGATGGGCGTGCACGCGCTTCGGTGTCTTCGCGGCGGGTATCGCTTCGGCGGGGGATTCCGGTCAGCCCACCTTGCGTCCCCGCAGTGGCTCGGTTTGTGCACCCTCGCCGTGCTGCAGGCCCTGCAGGAACTCCTCCAGGACCTCGGTCGCCGCATGCTCCGGGTGCCAGCCCAGTTCGGCACGCGCGCGCGTGCAGTCCATCAGCGGCAGGCGCAGGACCGCGTCGAAGAGATGCGGCGACGCGGGCAGCAGATGCAGGCCCCAGGCGGCGGCGATCGCCGAGCGGGCCGCGACGCGGGGGAGCCGGACCGGGCGGGTGCCCATCATCTCGCCGAGCAGTTCGGCGTCGACCCAGGGCTCGGCCGCCAGGTTGAACGCGCCGCGGACCTCGGAGCCGACCGCGAGGACGTACGCCCTGGCCGCGTCGTCGGTGTGCAGTGCCTGCACCCGCAGGCCATGGACGTCCGGAAGGAAGGGCAGCAGCTCCGGACGTGCCAGCCGGCCCGGCAGGAAGCGGCCGCCGAAGATCCGGCGCTGCTCGCTCGCCGACTGGCGCTTGAAGAGGAAGGCGGGCCGCATCCGGACCACCCGCACCTCCGGATGATCGCGCTCGAAGGTGTCCAGGGCGCGCTCCAGATAGGCCTTCTCCCGGCAGTACGCGGCATCCGGCCAGCCGTGCGTCGGCCATGACTCGTCCACCGCGTGATCCTTCGGTCCCGGAGAGTAGGCACCCACCGACGACGCGTGCACGAGCGTCGGAACCCGGGCCTTCGCGACCGCCTCGAACACCCGGATGCTCCCGAGCACGTTCGTGCGCCAGGTCGCCGCCGGATCATGCGTCGGCTGGAAGGCCCAGGCCAGATGGATGACCGCGTCGGCGTCCGCGAACTCCCTTGCCAGGTCCGCCTGTTGGGACGCGAGGTCGACGGCGGACCACTCCGTCCGCGCCGGTGACCACTCGGGAATCCGCCGGGCCAGACCCAGCACGGACCCCATCTGCGCATCCTCCGAGAGGAGGCGCACCACGCTGGTGCCGACGTTGCCGGTGGCACCCGTGACCACGATCCTGCTGCCCACTGCGCTGCTCACCTTCGGCTCCTTCCGGCCGCACGGTCCGAACGGGGTGACCGAGTACCCGGCCTGGGCGCGGGGCACGCGGACCCCGCCGTATGACCTCGGAGGTAATCGACGCCCGCACCGGCCCCCGGAACCATCGAGGACGTACCCACCCCAGAGGATCGCAGGAGGACGTCCCATGCCGTATTTCGCCAGCCCCGCCGACGCCGCGCAGCTGCACTACGTCGACTACGGACCGGCCGACGGCCCCGTGGCCGTCTTCGTCAACAGCGCCTACCTGGGGACCGAGATGTGGGAGTTCCAGATGCTGCCCCTGGCGGCCCGGGGCTACCGCTGCGTGGGCCTGGACAGGCGCGGGCACGGACGCTCCGACGACGTGTGGAACGGCTACGACCTCGACACCCTCGCCGACGACCTGCACGGCCTGCTGGACCACCTCGATCTGCGCGCGGTGACCTTGATCGGCCACTCCGTGGGCAGCGCGGAGATCGTGCGCTGTCTGACACGGCACGGCAGCGGCCGGGTGAACCGCGTCGCGCTCGTGGCGGGCATCGCCCCGGGCGTGGCCCGGACGGCCGACAACCCGGACGGCTGGGACCCCGAGGTCATGCGGGCCGGCAATGCGGCCTTCCTGCGCGACCGGCCGGCGTTCTTCAGCGACCCCGACGCACTGCGCGACTTCTTCGCCCTGCACCGGCCGGGCAACGAGGTCTCGCCCGCCTACGTCCGCTACCTCAGCGACCGCTGCCTGGTGTCCACCGTGCGGGCCTCCAGCGCCGTCCAGGAGACGATCGTCACCCTCGACGTCGCCCCCGAACTCGCCAAGCTCGAACCGCCGTTGCTCGTCGTGCACGGCACGCACGACGTCTCCGCCCCCCTGGAGACGACCGGCCGCCGCGCCGCAGCCCTCGCACCCGACGCCACCCTCAAGGTCTACGAGAACGCGGGCCACGGCCTGTTCGTCACCCACGCCGAGCAACTCACCGCCGACCTGCGGGAGTTCATGACCGGCTGAGCCCCGGCGGCTCCGGGCCGGGCGCCGGGAGATGATCAGGACATGAGCGAGATCATCCTGATGTCCGACGCCCGGGTCGCCGCCGTACCGGTGTCGGACAACGCCGAACCCCTCGTCGACGTACGAGAGGAGCTCCTGGTCGACGACCGCAAGCACAAGGACTCCCACGGCGCCGAGATCCTCCTGCGCCGGGGCGTCCTCGACCGCCTCCTCGCCGCGCAGGCCCTTCTCCCCGAAGGCCTGCGACTTCTGTTCGTGGAGGGATACCGGCCGCCGGACCTCCAGCGCCGCTACTTCGAGCAGTACGCCGACGAACTGCGCGCGGCACACCCCGACTGGTCGGCCGACCGCATCCGCACTGCCGCCAGCCGCTATGTCTCCCCGCCCGAGATCGCTCCGCACAGTGCGGGCGCGGCCGTCGACCTGACCCTGGCCGACGCCGACGGCCGCGAACTCGACCTGGGCACGGAGATGAACGCCAGCCCGGAGCAGAGCGACGGCGCCTGCTACACGGCGGCCGCCGACATCACGGACGTGGCCCGCGCCAACCGTGCCCTGCTCGGCGGGGTGCTGACGGCCTGCGGTCTCGTCAACTACCCCACCGAGTGGTGGCACTGGTCCTACGGAGACCGCTACTGGGCCCTGACCACCGGCGCACACGCCGCCCTGTACGGGCCCAGGGAACCGGGTGACTCCTAGGCGAAGGCGTTCACGCCCGTCAGCTCCGCCGACAACTCCCAGAGCCGGGCGGCCTGTTCGGGGTCGATCGCCCACTCCTTGACGCCGCTGGTCCCGCCGTCGACCGCGAGCTCGGCGATGTCGCAGTCCTCCAGGTAGACGCCGCCGAGGCCGTCCAGCTGGGCCGAGGTCGCCGCCCACACCTGGGTGGCCGCGCCCTGCGGCGGTGTCTTGAAGCCCGAGGGGTTGAGGACGTTGCCGTCCTCGTCGATCCAGCCGCGCTCGATCATCTCCTCCTTGGGGATGTGCCGCTGGAGCGGGGTGATGATGCCGCCGGGGTGCAGGGAGAAGGCGCGCACGCCGGCGTCACGGCCGAGCTTGTCGAGGTGGACGGCGAACAGGACGTTCGCGGTCTTGGCCTGTCCGTAGGCCTCCCACTTGTCGTAGCCCTGCGCCCAGTGGACGTCGTCCCAGCGCATGCCCGAGAAGTGGTGGGCGCGGGAGGAGACGGACACGACGCGGGCGCCGCCGGGCGCGATCGCCGGCCACAGCCGGTTGACCAGGGCGAAGTGGCCCAGGTGGTTGGTGGCGAACTGGGCCTCCCAGCCGGGCCCGACCCGGGTCTCGGGGCACGCCATGATCCCGGCGTTGTCGATCATGATGTCGATGGCCCGCCCGGAGGCGAGGACCCGCTCGGCGAAGGCGCGCACGCTCTCCAGGTCGCCGAGGTCCAGCTCGTCCACCTCCACGCCGTCGATCCCGGCCAGCGCCTCCTCGGCGGTGGCGCGGCGGCGGGCCGGGACCACGACCCGGGCGCCCGCCTTGGTCAGCGCGCGGGTGGTCTCCAGGCCGAGGCCCGAGTAGCCGCCGGTGACGACGGCGAGGCTGCCGGTCAGGTCGACGCCCTGAAGGACGTCGTCGGCCGTGCTCGTGGCGCCGAAACCGGATCCGATCTTGTGCTGTGCAGTGCCAGTGCTCATGCCGAGAACGCTACGGATTGGAGTGCTCTCGAAGTCAAGCGCGGACCACTGCGGTCGGGTGCGGACGTGAAAGAGCCCCGACCGGACGGGGGAGGCCGGTCGGGGCTCGCCAAGTGGTGGGCACGGATGGCGGTCGCCTCTCGGCGAAAGGCTCCACAGGGCTTCAGCCGAACGATCGTCCCTGTGGGCGAATGGTGAGGCCCGGGGACACTGTCCCATCCGCACCCACGGTTGGTTCAACGGTGAACTACTGCCTGGTGTTCCGGGGTTCGGTGCCTTGGGCGGTGATCTGCGTCACCCGGATGCGCTCACTCACGCCAGCGGGCTGTTCTCCAGGGCGGACAGCAGATGCGCAGGGTCCTCGTACACGGCCTCGGCTCCCGCCTCCTCCAGATCGGCGCGCGGGATGCTGCCGCACAGCAGTCCCAGACAGCGCACGCCCGCGTGGCTGCCCGCGCGCATGTCCCACACGGTGTCGCCGACGAAGACCGCCCGTTCCGCGGGCACCCCGGCCAGCTCCAGGGCGTGTTCGACGGGCTCGGGGGCCGGCTTTCCCTCCTCGACGTCGTCAGCGCTCGCAGTGGCGGTGATCGCGTCGTCGGCGGAGATCGCGCGGCGCAGCGCGGAGAGCTCCGATCCGCTCGCGGAGGTGGCCAGCACCACCGCCCAGCCGTCGTGGTCGAGGCGCCGCAGCAGCCGGCCGGCGTCCTCGAAGGCGGGCAGCCGGTCGAAGTACTGGCCGTACAACGCCTTGTGCGCGGCGCTGAGTTCGGCGTCCTGGTCCGTGTTGCGCCGATCGCCCAGCAGCCGGGCGATCAGGTCCTCGGAGCCGAGGCCGACGGACCGGTGGATGGCGTGCATGGGCACCTTGTGGCCGGCCTGCCGGAAGGCCTCCCACCAGGTCGCCACGTGCAGGTGGTTGGTGTCGACGAGGGTTCCGTCGACGTCGAACACGGCTGCCCGTTCCATGCGTACTCCCTTGCTCTTCCCTTGCCCGAGTACCACGTCAGGGACCTGCCACTCCTGCGGGCGTGCGCCGCGAATGGGTCCAGGCCAGCAGTTCGTCCAGGCTCCAGGTGTTCACCACGCGCCCGGCCGGCACGCCGCACTCCTCGGCCCGGGCACAGCCGAGGATCTGCCAGTCCAGCTGACCGGGCGCGTGCGCGTCGGTGTCGACCGAGAACAGCACTCCCGCCTCCACCGCCCTGCGCAACAGCCGCCGCGGGGGATCCAGCCGCTCGGGCCTGCTGTTGATCTCCAGGGCGGTGCCCGTCTCGGCCAGCGCGGCGAACACCTCGTCGGCGTCGAACTCCGACTCGGGCCGCCCCCGCCCGGTCACCAGGCGGCCCGTGCAGTGCCCGAGCACATCCGAGTGCGGATTGCGCACGGCGGCCACCATGCGGCGGGTCATCGAGCGGGCGTCCATGCGCAGCTTGGAGTGCACCGACACCACGACCACGTCGAGCCGCTGGAGCAGCTCCGGCTCCTGGTCCAGCGAGCCGTCGTCGAGGATGTCGCACTCGATGCCGGTGAGCAGCCGGAACGGCGCCCACGTGGAGTTCAGGTCCGCCACCACGTCCAGCTGTTCCCGCAGCCGTTCGGGAGACAGACCGCGCGCCACGGTCAGCCGGGGGGAGTGGTCGGTCAGCGCGGCCCACTCGTGCCCGAGGGCCTTCGCGGCCCGGCCCATCTCCTCGATCGGGCTGCCGCCGTCCGACCAGTCGGAGTGCAGATGGCAGTCCCCGCGCAGCCTGGCCCGCAGCCCCGCACCGGCCCGGTCCGCGCTCGGCGCCTCCGCCTCGCCCTCCAGCTTGCGCAGATAACCGGGCACCTCTCCGGCCAGCGCCTCCCGGACGACCTGCGCGGTCTTGGGACCGACCCCCTTGAGCGACTCCAGCGACCCGGCGGCCGCCCGCTCGCGCACCTCCTCCGCGGGCAGGGACGTCAGCACACGGGCCGCCGTACGGAAGGCGCGGACGCGGTACGTCGGCGCCAGGGACCGCTCCAGCAGGAAGGCGATCCGCTCCAGTGCCTCGACGGGATCCATGGCGACCTCCTCCTCCAGGGTTCCCCAGCGCCGCGCACCCCGCACGGTGTGCCCCGCCCGCTCCCCCGCACCGCTCCATGAGGAGGCCGGCGATGCCCACATCAGCTCCCGCCAAGGCTGCCGTGGCCCGGATGGACCTCACGAGGGTCCCTGCCGCCAGTACCGCCGACGAGCTCTGCCACCGGCCCGGCCGCCTCGACATGCTGGTCGACGACGCCGGTACGGGCACCATGACGCCCTTTCTCGACCTTGAGCTCGGCACGGTGCGCTAGGTCGTCGAGGTCGACCTGATGGGCGCCTTCCTGCGCGGGCAGCGGGCGGCGCGGCGATGACCCGCCAGGAGGACGCCCCGGCGTCCGCGCCGGACGGCCAGGCCATGCCCGTCAGGTCGCCGCCGTGATCGCCTTCCTCGCGAGAGCGCCGCTCCCGGTTCACCAGCGCCGGTCCCCGCCGCCGCGGCGGCGCAGCAGGGCTCGTACGACCTCGGTGCCGCCCATGGCCGGGTCGCTGAACGCGATCTCCGCAGGGCCGCGGGTCTCGCTCTCAATCCGCAGCATGCCCCCCCTCGACGAGGCCCCCGCCGTGTGCCGCGCCTCCTACCTCGACTCCTGTGTCGTGGAGCTCTTCGAGCGGGTCCCCGTGCTCACCCGGCTGGGCGAACACGGGGACTTTGGGTCGTCCCGCGACGCAGGGCGCCGTCGACGCGGCCGTGCTCGGTCTGCTGCAGCGGTGACACCCCCGAGCAACCTGGGCCCGATGCGTCCTACGCTCTATTGCATGACCGAACAAGCAGCTCCCTACATCTCCAATCCGCGGATCATGGTGCTCCGGGTGCAGCCGGGCACTCCGCCGTTCCGGATCGTGGAGATCGACGGCGAAGTGATCGGCGAGGCCAAGTCCGTCACCGACGTCCTGGAGGCGGCCGCCGCCTTCGGCATCACGGTGCACGACATGGACGACCCGGACGTGGTGCGCTGGGTCGGCGGCGACAAGTTCACCTGGAAACTGCACTGACGGGGCGGCTCAGCCGACCGTCCATTTCTGGTTGGCGCCGCCCGAGCAGGTCCAGATCTGCAGCCGGGTGCCGTTGGCCGAGTCGTTCCCGGTCACGTCGAGGCACTTGTCGGCCTGCGGATTGACGATGTCGTGCGCGCCGGTGACCGTCCACTTCTGGTTCGGGCCGCCGGTGCAGTCCCACAGCTGGACGGTCGAGCCGTCCGCGGTGCCGTTGCCGGTGACGTCCAGGCACTTGCCGAGCGCGCGCAGGGTGCCGTCGGAGCCCGCGGTCCACTGCTGGGCGGCGGTGCCGTTGCAGTCGTAGAGCTGGACGGGGGTGCCATTGGCGGAGTTCGCCCCGGCGACGTCGACGCACTTTCCGCCCAGTCCCCTGATCGCCGCCCCGGTGGCCGAGTCGCTGGTCGTGACCGACACGGAGTCCACCACCAGTTGCTGCGGAAAGGACGTGGAGCCGTCCGGGTCGCCGGGCCAGTAGCCACCCACCGCCAGGTTCAGGATCAGGAAGAACGGCTTGTTGAACACCCAGGTCCTGCCGCCGAGATCGGCGGGTGTGCGCCGCTGGTAGACGTTGCCGTCCACGGACCAGGTGATCGAGTCGGGCGCCCAGTCGACGGCGAAGGTGTGGAAGGCGTCCGCGAAGGCCTGCCCGTTCGGGAGCGAGTAGGCGGCGCCGATGCCGCCCGAGCCGGAGTAGCCGGGGCCGTGGATGGTGCCGTGCACGGTGGACGGCTCGTAGCCGACGTTCTCCATGACGTCGATCTCGCCCGAGTCCGGCCAGTTGACGGGCGTGCCGAGCATCCAGAACGCGGGCCACATGCCCTGCCCCCGCGGGATCTTCATCCGTGCCTCGACGTGCCCGTACTGGGCGTTGAACTTCCCGGAGGTGTTCAGCCGCGCCGAGGTGTACTGGCAAGTCCCGTACCAGCACTGGTAGTTGGCCGGGTTCTCGCGCCGAGCCGTGATCACCAGATGGCCCTGGCCGTCCAGGGCGGCGTTCTTGGTGCCCGAGGTGTAGTACTGCCGCTCGTGGTTGTTGACGTTGTCCCCGGTCTCGGTCTGCCACTTCGAGGAGTCGACCGCGGCTCCGGCCGGCCCGTCGAAATTGTCGGAGAACGCCACCGCGGCGGCGGCCGACTCGGGCGGATCCATCTGCGCCGTACCGGCCGCGGCGGACGTGACCAGGACGGCGGACAGGGCGGCGAACAGACATCTGCGCAGCAGGCGTGGGGAGGCCACGGCACTTCCTTCCGTACGGCGGCCGGGCACAGGGAGGGGGCACCGACCGAGGTGGGGGGTGAAGGCGTCGCCTCTTGATTTAAGGAGTGAGATAAGGGGAGCGTCAATACCTTGGTACGGACCAGGAGTTGAGTGGTAGGGCTATGTGCCCTTTGTTCGCTTCGCCGCCGGTCGCGGCACCCGCTCGCGCGCGTGCACCGCCCGGCTCATCCGCCGCCCCAGCAGGACGTAACCCACCAGCGCGCCGGTGGTGTTGAGGATGACGTCGTCGATGTCGAAGGCCCGGCCCTCGACCAGCGCCCCCTGGGCGAACTCCACCAGCAGCATCACCACCGCGGTCAGCGCCAGTACCCGCAGCAGCCCGCGCGCCCGCGGCGCGACGACCGGCACCAGGATGCCGAACGGAACGCCCAGCAGCACATTGCCGCCGATCTGCTTCACCGCGTCCCGCAGCGCGGGCTGATCCAGATAGGCCCGCAGCGTGCTTCCCGGATGCAAGTTCGTGTGCGCCATCGACACCGAGGCGGGGGAGGGCTCCAGGGTCAGCCGGGCCAGCACCACGGCGAACGCCACCATGACCCCGAAGGCGCACAGCATCGCCAGCAGACGGATCGGCAGGGGCAGTACATGCCGTTCACGAGGAGCGGGCTGCGACCTGCTGCCGGGCTTCGCCGGCTTCTTCGCCCTTTCCGGCTTGCTCGCCTTCTCCGGCTTCTTCCCCTTCGCGGACTTCTTCTGCTTCTCGGACGCGTCGGACTTGGTGGTACGCAGGCGCAACGCTGAACGTGCTCGTGAGGCTGCACGGGCCATCAGGTCCTCCAGTCTTCAACTTCCCTGCGTTGTAAGGCGGTTACCCGTTCGGCAGCCGAGAATGCGGCCGCCCGGCCGACTCCGCCCGGACGGCCTCGCGGTTTCCCTTCCCGCCGTAGGGGCACTCCGGCGGTGGAAGCCAGCGCGCCGCCACCCGAGGCGCCCGCCGCGATGTTTGGATGCCGCGGGACGGACGTACCGGAGGTACCGGACATCCCGCCCGTGGCGGTGTGCGAACAGAGCCCGAGGAGGTGGCGCATGACCCCGCGCACGGCCCTGTTCACCGCGGTCGAGCTGCTGGGCTGGTGGATCGCGCTCGGCCTGCTGTGGCTGGTCCTCATCAGCACCGTCGACACGCTGGAACTCGTCGTCGGGGCGGCCTGCTCCTGCGTGGGCGCCGTTGTGGCGCGAGGCGCACGACGGGCGGTGATCGGGACGTGAACGGCTGGACGCTCGCCGCCGCCGTCGGCCTCGCCGGCGGACTGGGCACCGCCCTGTGGGGGGTGGCCACCGGTCCGCTGCGCCGCCGGGTCGTGGCCCAGAACCTGTCATCCGCGCTCGCCTGCCCGAGCCTGCTGCTCCTCTCGCAGGCCTACAGCCGCCCCTCCTACGTCGACCTCGGCCTCGTCCTGGCCCTGCTCGGACCCGTCGGCACCCTGGTCTTCGCCCGGCTGCTCGCCGAGGAACTCGCCGAGGACCCGCCGCGCGCCTGGGGCCCGACCCTGACGGTCGCCGGCCTCGGCGCCGCCGCCGTGATCGCCCTGTGCGTCGCCACCGGCCCCGGCCGTGCCATGGTGAAACTCCTGGTCATCGGCGCCTTGCTGATCGGCGGGAACATCATCGCCTCGCGGGCCCTGGCCGGCGGCTTCCGGGGGGTCCGCGGTGGCTGACGCGGTGATCGTCGTGGCACTCCTTCTGGTCGCGGCCTGCGCGCCCGTGGCCGTGGCCACCCGCGACCCCATGCGCCAGGCCCTCGTCCTGTCGCTCCTGGGCGTCGTTCTCGCCGCCCTGTTCACCGTGCTTCAGGCACCCGACGTCGGGCTCTCCCAGCTGGCCGTCGGTTCCGCGCTGACACCGCTGCTGCTGATGCTCACCGTCCGCAAGGTCAAGCGGCGCGCGCAGGGCAAGGAGCGTGAGAGGTGAGCCGCCGCGCCCGCCTGTGGGTGCTGCTCGCGGGCGGCGCGGGCTTGGCCGCTCTGCTCGTCGCCGCCTGTCTGCGCCTGCCGCACTTCGGCGGCGACCGCCACCCCTACGGAGACCGGGCCGTGCACGCCTCCCTGGCCCGGCAGACCGCCAACACCATCTCCTCCGTCAACTTCGACCAGCGCGCCTTCGACACCCTCGGCGAGATGACCATCCTGTTCTCCGCCGTCCTCGGCTGCGTGATGCTGCTGCGCCAGACCCGCGACGAACACCGCGCCCGCCCCGAACCCGCCGAAGTCGCCCTGCCGGTCCGCCGCTACGCCCTCGTCGTCCTGCCCGTCGCCCTGCTCAGCGGCCTGTACGTCATCGCCCACGGCCAGCTCAGCCCCGGCGGCGGCTTCCAAGGCGGAGTGGTCGCCGCGACCGCCCTGCACCTGCTGTACCTGGGCGCCGACTACGCGGCCCTGGAACGCATCAGACCGGTCGGCGCCTACGAGGTCGCCGACGCCCTCGCCGCCTCCGGCTACCTCGTCATGGGCATCGCGGGACTGATCGGGGGCACCGCCTTCCTCGCCAACACGCTGCCGTACGGCACCTTCAACACGCTGTCCTCCGGCGGCACCGTCCCGCTGCTGAACGCGGCCATCGGCATGGAGGTCGCCGGCGCGGTCGTCGTGCTGCTCGCCCGCTTCCTGGACCAGGCCGTCGAGATCGAGGAGGGGAGCGGCACATGAGAGCCGTGATGGACGTCCTGCCGTACCTGGTCGCCGCCTGGGTCTTCCTGGTCGGCTGCTACGGCCTGGCCACCAGCCGCAACCTGATCCACGCCGTCGGCTGCCTGTCCGTGTGCCAGGCGGGCACGTATGTGCTGCTGCTGTCCGTGGGCTACCGCGACGGCGCCACCGCGCCGGTGTTCTCCGACGTCAAGCCCGGCTCCCGGCCGGTCGTGGACCCGGTGGTGCAGGCGCTCACCCTCACCGACGTCGTCGTCGGCGCCACCGTCACCGCGCTGCTGCTCGCGCTCGTCATGCAGATCGCCAAGCGCCACGGCACCGTCGACCCCGACGAACTCTCCGAGCTGCGCGGCTGATGAACGACCTGCTGCCCCTGATCGTCGCCGTGCCGCTGCTCGGGGCGGCCCTCCTGGTCGCCGCGGGCCGCCGGCTGCCCCGGGTGGTCGCCGAGTCCGCCGGGTGCGCCGTCTGCGCCGCCACGGCCGGGCTCGCGATCGTGCTGCTGCTGAACTCCTCGCCGCCCATGACCGAGTGGGTCGGCGGCTGGCAGCCCGTGAACGGCGAGAGCGTCGGCATCGTCCTGACCGGCGACGGGCCGGGCCTCGGCATGGCCGCGCTGGCCTCACTGCTGACCCTGGCCGCACTGGCGTACTCCTGGCACTACTTCGACGAACCGCCCCGCCGCCACGCGGGCTCCTTCCCCGCGCTGATGCTGCTCTTCCAGGGCGGTATGTGCGGCTTCGCGATCGCGGGCGACCTGTTCAACATGTTCGTCTGGTTCGAGCTGATGAGCGTCGTCGCCTACGCACTGACCGGGACCCGGGTCGAGGAGGCCAAGGCCGTGCAGGGCGCGCTGACCTTCGCGGTGGTCACCTCGCTCGGCGCTTACGCCATGCTGATGGGCATCGGGTTGCTGTACGCCCGTACCGGCGAACTGGCGCTGACTCAGATCGGGCGGGGCCTGGACCGGCACGGCGGGCCCGACGCGCTCGTCCTCGCCGGGTTCGTCCTGGTCCTCACCGGACTGCTGGTCAAGGCGGCCGCCTTGCCCTTCCACTTCTGGCTCCCCGACGCCCACGCCGTCGCGCCGACGCCCGTGTGCATGCTGCTGTCGGGCGTGATGGTCGAACTCGGCACGTACGGCGTCTGGCGGGTGTACGGAACGGTGTTCTCCGGGCCCGGCGGGGTGCCGGCCGGGGACCTGACGCGGGTGCTAGTCGTGCTCGGCGTGCTGACGGCCCTGATCGGCGCCGTCATGTGCTGGTACCAGCGGCACCTGAAACGGCTGCTCGCCTATTCGACGGTGGCCCACACCGGCCTGTTCCTCATCGGGATCGGCGTGCTGACCCCTGAGGGGGACGACGGGGTCGCGCTGTACGTGCTCGGCCACGCCGGTGTGAAGGCCGCCCTGTTCGCCTGCACCGGCATCCTTCTCGACCGGTACGGCAGCGTCGACGAACACGCCCTGCACGGGCGCGCCCGACGGCTGCACGGGCTCGCCGTCCTGTACACCGCCGGAGCCCTCGGTCTCGCCGGACTGCCCCCGTTCGGCACCTCACTCGGCAAGGCCGTCACGGAGGAGGCCGTGGGCGGCCCCCTCACCGTCGTGTACGTCGCGGCGAGCGCGGTGACCGCCGGCGCGGTGCTGCGGGTCGCCGCCCGCGTCTTCCTCGGCCTCGGGCCCACACCGCCCGACCGCGGCGAGTACGAGACGACCGGCTCCGGCGAGCAGCCCGAGACCGGCCGCCGCCTCAGCCGGGTCCCGGGCCCGATGACGGTCGTGCCCACCGTGCTGCTCGCCGCCGCGCTGGCCATCGGCGTGGTCCCCGGCTTCGCCCGGCTCGTGGCGCACGGAATGAGCGAGGCGGCATCCGGCGGCGTGGTGGTCTCCACCCCGCAGTGGACCCTGCCCGGCGTGCTGCTGGGCCTGACCTCGACCCTGTTCGCCCTGGGCCTTGCCGCCGTCGCCGTCACCCGCCCGAAGCTGCTCGGCGCCCCGGACTGGGCGCTGCCGCTGCGGCGCCTGCAGTCCGGGCACGTGGGGGACTATGTGGCCTGGGTCCTGGTGGGAGCCGCACTGCTCGGCGCACTGGCCCTGCCAGGGGTGTCAGGGGGTGGCTGATCAGCTGCCGTAGCTGACATGCACCTCCTTGAAACCGAGGGAACGCAGCAGACCGTCGAGCATGTCCGTGGTGTTGGTCTCGGCACGCCGGGTCAGGCCGCTGTCCTTCGCCGCGTCACCGATGTGCCTGACCGCGAGCTTCTGCACGGCCTGCTCACTGTTGGGATTGTCCGAGAACAGATCGCCGAGGCGGTCGAGGAGACCGCGCTGCTTGGAGACGGCGTAGGAACGGTCCGGGTCGAGGGCCGGCTTGCCGAGCGCCGCGTGCGGCAGCCGGAGCGTGGCGGACGTACGGTCGCCGTTGACCGTCACGTCGTCCTTGCCGACCTTGCCGAGGTCGACGTACGCGTCGACGGTGCCCGCACCGATGTACAGCGTGCGGGAGCCGCGGATCGCGTCGGGCAGGTACTTGGTGTCCTTTTCCAGGTCGACGACGACCTGGAAGTTGCCGGAGGCGGCGTCGTAACGGCTCATGTCCTGGATGGACTGGAGCAGTGCGGGTCCCGAGCGGTCGTGCGTTTCGGTGCCGAACAGGTCCTTGAGGCCAGGGAGCACACTCAGCCGGATCCCGGCGAAGAACACCACGAGCACCAGCACGACGGCGCTCACCGCCTTCGCCCAGCCGGGCATGCGCCTGGACATGCGCCTGATGGGAGTCGTCATGGCGACGGCCCTCCTTCCTACAGTGCGCATGCCCCTCAAAACCCTTGTCAGACCGGGCCGTTGGCCGAATGGCACCGCTGACGGGGGCACGCAGGGCGCACTAGCGTGGAGAACTCTCCGTACCGGCGCGCCTGGAGTCCCGGATGAGTACACACAGCACGTCCCGGCCCCTCTGCCCCATGCACCGCATCGACCTCCCCGAACCCGGACCGCCTCGCCCCGCCACCCTCGCCACCGGTACCCCGGTGTGGCTGGTGACCCGTTACGCCGACGTACGCCAGGTGCTCATGGACCCCCGGTTCAACAGGAGTTCCCTGCACGCCGAGGACGCGCCGCCGCTGCTCCTCGTACCGAACCTGCTTGACGACCCGAACGGGCTCCTCAACCAGGACGGCGAGGCCCACCAGCGGCTGCGCGGCACCGTCCAGCGGGCGTTCACGCCCCGCGCGATCGCCCGCTGGCGTCCCTGGGTGGCCTCCGTGGTCGAAGCGCTCCTCGACGACTTCGCCGCACAGGACCGTCCCGCGGACATCATCGAGGGCTTCACCCGCCCGCTGCCCGTCTCCGTCATCTCCCGGCTCATGGGACTCGACCACGTGGACCGCGAGCGCATCCGGCACTGGGCCGACCACGCGCTCTCCGGCGGCGCGCACACCCGGGAGCAAGTCGTCGCGGCCATGCACGAGTTCGGGGCCTTCGCCGCCGATCTGGTCGCCCAGCGGCGCAAGACCCCCGGCGACGACCTGGTCAGCGGCCTGGTGGCGGCGGGCGACAGCCTGGACATCGACGAACGGCGGCTGGTGACCCTGGTGTGCGGACTGGTGGTCGCCGGCCACGAGACCACCATGACCGCGCTCGGCAACATCGTCGTCTACCTCCTCACCGACCGGCAGGAGGCCTGGCCCGGACTCGCCGAGGACGAGGAGGCGGCGGCCGTCGCGGCCGAACAGCTGCTGCGGGCCGTCCCGCTCAGCGAGGGCCGGGTGCTGCCCGGCCTCATCCGCCGCGCCGTCGAGGACACCGAGGTCGGCGGCGTGACGATCCCGGCGGGCAGCGTGGTCGCCGTCCAGACCAACGCCGCCAGCCGGGACCCCGACGTGTTCCCGCCCGGCCCGCCCGACCTGTTCACCCCGCTGACCGCCCCCAGTGTGATCTTCGGCGCCGGCCCCCACCACTGCCTCGGTGCCTGGCTCGCCCGCCTGGAACTCGGCCTCGCCCTGCACCGCCTCGCGGCCCGCTTCCCCGGCCTGCGCGCCGAGTTCACACCCGCGACGATCGAATGGCGGGAAGGCCAGATGACACGGAGCCCGAGGAGGCTGCCGGTGTCGTGGTGAAGACGCCCTGAGGGAGCCGGGTCAGTATCCGATGGCCTCCCGGAGAAGCAGCACGGTGCCGCGTCCCGGGTGAGGCTCCGCGTTGAGGATGAGCAGGCGGTTGATCGCGCTGGGCATCCCGTACACCGCCTGGGCACGGGCGTCCTCCAGCGGGAGGGCGTGCTCCTCGACGCGGCGCAGCGCCGTGCTCAGGTCGGGCACCACCTTCTGCGCGCCGACGATCCAGACCGCGCGTCCGGCGCCGCCCGCGTTGGCGGGGATCTGGCTGCCGCTGGCCGAGGCAAGAACGAGCGAGCCGGTCTCGGTGACCGCGGCGACACTGTTGACGACGACATCGGGGGCGGCGACCAGCCTTCGGATCTCATCGGCGCCACTGGCACGGTCGATGCCCAGGACCCGCGGCCTGATGGCGTCGTACCGGCCGCCGGCATTGATGTCCTCGTCGATGCCGGACAGCCGGAGGGTCTCGCTGGCGCCGGTGAGCACGCCGGCGCCCTCGGGGAGCAGGTCCTTGATGCGGGCCCGTGCGGCCGCGGCGTCGTCGAGGATCTCGGCGGCGAAGCCGCCTGCACGCAGCGCGGCGGCCGCCCGCTCCAGTTGCTCGGCCGACGCCGGGTCGGTGAAGGACCTGGCCGGAGCCGGGGTGGCCGCGGTGTGCGTCGGCTCCGTCCCGGGGCGCGGCGCCGTGCCCGCCAGCGGGGAGGTGTCGAGGTACCTGACCTCGTACACCCGCTCGGCGAACCTCCAGCCTTCGTCGGTGCGCTGATAACGGTCGTGGTAGACGGCGTAGTTCAGGCCCTGGCGTCCGTCGAGGGTGCGCGCGATCTCCTGGATGTAGGCGCGGCCGGTCGCGGTGTCGCCGTCGAGTCGGATCGTGCCGGGGTGTGTGTTCTGCACGAAGAAGTCCCACTGGCTCTGCAGCCGCTCGCCCCCGGCGATGATCTCCTCGCGGCCCACCTGCTCGACAGGGATGTTGGGCATGCGCAGGACACCCTCCGGTGTGAACAGCGATGCCAGCCGGGGCCGGTCGCGCATCATCGCCGCGTCGGTGAACTCGCCGCGCAGCGCCTCGATCTCGACGCGGTCCGCGACGGCCTGGAAGTCGTTCATCGAAGTCCCCTCTGCATCGTGTTGTCGTCCTCGCCGGTACGACAACGCAGCCCTGCGGAATGTGAGGTGGCGCGTCGGCCTCACATTCCGGCCCGCTGTCCTGTCGTATCGGGTAGAGCCACGGAAGCGAGCGAGGGAGACGTCCGGACCATGACCACCACAGCCGGGACCGGCGACGATCAGAGTGAGGTCGGCATCGATGCGATCATGAGCGAGCGGCGGCGGCTGATCAACCTCGGCTATCGGCTGCTCGGGTCCCTTGCCGACGCCGAGGACGTCGTGCAGGAGACCTACGCCCGCTGGTACGCCATGTCCGCACGGGAGCAGCAGGCCATCGAGTCGCCCGGCGCCTGGCTGGTGACGGTCGCCAGTCGCATCTGCCTGAACCTGCTCGGCTCGGCGCGGGCCAGGCGTGAGACGTACGTGGGCGACTGGATCCCGGAACCTTTGCCCGAGCCCACGGAGTGGATCACCGGCCGCTCCGGTGTCGATGGGGTCGACCCGGTCGACCGGGTCACCCTCGACGAGTCGGTGACGATGGCCTTCCTGGTGGTGCTGGATGCGATGACACCGGCCGAGCGCGTCGCGTTCGTCCTGCACGACGTGTTCCGCTACCCCTTCGGCGAGGTCGCCGGGATAGTCGGCCGTACTCCGGCGGCGTGCCGCCAACTGGCCTCGTCCGCCCGTCGTCGCATCCGGACCGCGCAGACTCCGGTGGGCCCGAGCGCCGGGCAGGCCGGCATCGTCAGGCGGTTCAGAACGGCCTGGGAGGCCAAGGACATCGACTCCCTGATCGGCCTGCTCGATCCCGACGCCACCGCGACCGCCGACGGCGGCGGGCTGGCCGTCACCCACCTGCAGCCGATCGTGGGCGGTGAGCAGATCGCACATGCCTACGCCGAGATCGCTCGGGTGGCGGGCCACCGCACGACGTTCCTGGAGTGCACGGTCAACGGCCTTCCCGGCCTGGTGGCGGTGCAGGACGGCAGCATCGCGACCGTTTTCTCGTTCGAGATCGCGGGCGACCGGATCAGGCGCATCTGGGCAGTGCGCAACCCCGAGAAGCTCCGTCCCTGGCGGATCAGTTGACGCGCGTCTCGAACCCGCCTCAGTGCGCCCGCAGCTCCCGGTCACCCGACGGGCGAGACCACCACACCCCCTCGCCGTGCGTGAGTCCCGGCAGCCGTAGCTCGACCTCCCGTACGCGCCGCGCCGGCAGCTCGCCCGTGATCAGCCATGCCGTCGAGCCGCCGGTCGTCCCGGTGAACTCCGCGCCGTGCAAGGCGAGTTGGGCCGTAACGGGGGCGAGTGCGTCGAGCGGGACCTCCGTTTCGAATGCGTGGTACGGCTCGTACAGCCGGGTCCCCGCCCGCTGCAGCGCACGGCGCAGCACGATCGGGGTGAGCGCCCGGAAGTCGGAGGCCGTACTGATCGGCGCGCAGTAGCCGGAGCGGATCAGCGTGACCCGGTAGTCCGTCACGGGGGCGCCGCACAGGCCGGTCTCCATGGTGGCGTGCACCGTGTCCTCGATGGCCTGGTGGAAGGCGCGGGGGAGTGCGCCGAGTTCCGTCTCGTAGGTGAACACCGCGCCCGAGCCGCGCTGCCCCGGCTCGACCCGCAGTCCGATCGTCGCCCAGTGGCGCGTACCGAGGTGCCAGGGCATCTCCTCCGAGGCCTCGCCGACGCCCCGCGGGCGCTCCAGGAACCGCACCCGGCCCGCCTCGAAGTCGGCCTCGATGCCGAAGTCCTGGGCGAGCGTGGCCGCCAGGACCTCCATCTGGACCTCCCCGTACAGGAGGAGGGCGGTGGTGCCGGCGGATCCGGGGCGGGCGTGGATCAGCGGGTCCTGGTCGGCGAGGGCGAGCAGGGCGGTGCGGAGCGCGGCCGACTGCTCGGGGTGCCGGGCCCGCACCAGGGTTTCCAGTGTGGGGGGAGCGAACTGCGGTGCGCGGTCGGATGGAGGTCCCCCCGCGCGAGTCTGGTCCGAGCGTGGGGGATCACCGAGGCGGTCGCCCACCCGTACGCCTGCCAGGCCGGTGAGCGCGGCGATGTTCCCGGCGGTGAGGGACGGTCCTGTCCCGCCGATCACGTCGAGGCGGTTCACCCGTCCGGGGAACTCCGTGGTGCGGCCGTCGGGCTCGCGCCGCAGCAGGGTGAGGCGCTGACGAGGTGTCACCTCGCCCTCGTAGAGCCGCAGATACGCCGTCCGTTCGCCGCCCGGTCCGGGGCGTACCGCGAACACCGTGCCGCGTGGGCCGTTGCCGTCGGCCGCAGGTGCCGGCGGGATCAGCCCGACCAGGCCCTCGACGAGTTCGGCGATGCCCTGTCCGCCGAGGGCCGAGCCGAAGAAGACAGGATGGAACGAGCCGTCGGCGGTTCGCGCGGCGAGCACCTTGCGCAGGTCGTCGGGCGTGGGCGCGGGGCCGTCGACGACCGCCGCGAGGACCTCGGGGTCGACCTCGGCGAGTGCCTCGGCCAGCTGCTGATCTCCGGGCGGGCGGACGGTCACGCGGGCGCCGGCGGTGCCGATGCCCGTCACGTCCGTGAGTGGTGCGACGGACGGCGTCAGCCTGCGCCGGATGTCGGCCAGCAGGCTCGTGGACCGGGCTCCCGCGCGGTCGATCTTGTTGACGAAGACGAGCGTGGGCAGCCGCAGCCGCCGCAGGGTCCTCATCAGCACCCTCGTCTGTGCCTGCACGCCCTCCACGGCGGACAGCAGCAGCACCGCTCCGTCCAGGACTTCCAGGGCGCGCTCGACCTCGGCGATGAAGTCGGAGTGCCCGGGGGTGTCGATGAGGTTGATCTGGGTGTCGCCGACGGTGAAGGCGGCGACCGCGGAGCGGATGGTGATGCCGCGCTGCCGCTCGATCTCCCCGTCGTCCGTACGGGTGTCACCGCCGTCGACGCTGCCGAGCCGGTCGATCGCTCCGTGGTCGAACAGCAGCCGCTCGGTGAGGCTGGTCTTACCGGCGTCGACGTGGGCGAGAATTCCGATGTTCAGGGTGTGCATGCGGGGTCGAGTCCTCGAAAACCGTGGGCCGATGGGGGCGCTGGCTGATTCCGAGGAGTCGGCGCATGGGATCTCCTGAGGTGAGGGACTCGGACCGGCACATCATGGCCCGCGGCCGGTGGCGCGGCGCAACCGAATTTCCGCGGTCAGTAGCATGAACCCGTCCCCCGGAATGATCACGCGAGGAGCGGATCGTGCGAGACATCTCCGTGTTCAGCGGCAGCGCCCACCCCGACCTGGCCGCGGAGGTCTGTGCGCATCTCGGTGTGCCGCTCAGCCCCACCCGGGTCAGCCGGTTCGCCAACGACTGTCTGGAGGTGCAGCTCCAGGCCAACTGCCGGGAGCGGGACGTCTTCCTGATCCAGCCGCTGGTGCGGCCCGTCCAGGAACACCTCGTGGAACTGCTGCTGATGTGCGACGCGGCCCGCGGCGCGTCGGCGGCGCGGATCTCCGTCGTCATGCCGCACTACTCCTACGCCCGCTCCGACAAGAAGGACGCCCCCCGGATCTCCCTCGGCGGTCGGCTCGTCGCGGACCTGATGGTCGCGGCCGGCGCGAGCCGTGTCCTCGCCATGACGCTGCACTCGCCGCAGGTGCACGGCTTCTTCTCGGTACCGGTCGACCATCTGCACGCCCGGCGCGAACTGGCCGCGTACTTCCGGCAGTACGATCTGTCCCGCACGACCGTCGTCTCGCCGGACCTCGGCAACGCCAAGGAGGCGGCCGCCTTCGCCCGGATGATCGGCGCCCAGGTCGCCGCCGGCGCCAAGCAGCGGTACGCGGACGACCGGGTCTCCATCAGCTCCGTGATCGGCGAGGTCACCGACCGGGACGTCATCATCCTGGACGACGAGATCGCCAAGGGCAGTACGGTGCTCGAACTGCTCGACCGGCTGCGGGAGTTGGGGCCGCGGTCGATCCGGGTGGCCTGTACGCACGGGCTGTTCGCGGCCGGGGCGCTCAAGCGGATCGGCGAGCAGCCCGACGTACTGGAGATCGTGTGCACCAACACGGTGCCGGTGCCGGAGGAGGAGCGCACCGAGAAGCTGCGGGTCCTGTCCATCGCCCCCGCCCTCGCCGAGGCCGTGCGCCGCATTCACAACGGGGAGTCCGTCAGCGCCCTGTTCGACGCGCCGCGAAGCGAATAGACAGGAGATAGCGAGCAACGCTCGGCATCAACAGGGATGCTCAGGAGGGGTTGCAGTGGCGAAGGCGAAGTTCGAGCGGACCAAGCCGCACGTGAACATCGGCACCATCGGTCACATCGACCACGGCAAGACGACGCTCACGGCGGCCATCACCAAGGTGTTGCACGACAGGTTTCCCGACCTGAACCCGTTCACGCCGTTCGACCAGATCGACAAGGCGCCCGAGGAGCGGCAGCGCGGCATCACGATCTCGATCGCCCATGTCGAGTATCAGACCGAGCGCCGGCACTACGCGCACGTCGACTGCCCCGGACACGCCGACTACATCAAGAACATGATCACCGGCGCGGCCCAGATGGACGGCGCGATCCTGGTCGTCGCGGCCACGGACGGTCCCATGCCGCAGACGAAGGAGCATGTGCTGCTGGCCCGGCAGGTGGGCGTGCCGTACATCGTCGTCGCCCTCAACAAGACCGACATGGTGGACGACGAGGAGATCCTGGAACTCGTCGAGCTGGAAGTGCGCGAGCTGCTCACCGAGTACGAGTTCCCCGGCGACGACGTCCCGGTCGTCAAGGTCTCCGCCCTCAGGGCCCTGGAGGGCGACGAGCAGTGGACCCAGTCGGTGCTGGACCTGCTCGACGCCGTGGACACGGCGGTCCCCGAGCCCCAGCGCGACGTGGACAAGCCGTTCCTCATGCCGATCGAGGACGTCTTCACCATCACCGGCCGCGGCACGGTCGTCACCGGCCGGATCGAGCGCGGTGTGCTGCACGTCAACCACGAGGTCGAGATCATCGGCATCCACGAGCAGAAGACGAAGACCACCGTCACGGGCATCGAGATGTTCCGCAAGCTGCTCGACGAGGGCCGGGCCGGGGAGAACGTCGGTCTGTTGCTGCGGGGTGTCAAGCGCGAGGACGTGGAGCGCGGGCAGGTCGTGATCAAGCCCGGCACGGTCACCCCGCACACGGAGTTCGAGGGGCAGGCGTACATCCTGTCCAAGGACGAGGGCGGCCGGCACACGCCGTTCTTCGAGAACTACCGCCCGCAGTTCTACTTCCGCACCACGGACGTCACCGGTGTGGTGACTCTGCCCAAGGGCACCGAGATGGTCATGCCGGGCGACAACACCGCCATCCATGTGGTGCTGATCCAGCCGATCGCCATGGAGGAGGGCCTGAAGTTCGCCATCCGCGAGGGCGGCCGGACGGTCGGCGCGGGTCAGGTCACCAAGATCCTCAAGTAGGGAGCTTCACAACGTCCCGGACGTGGCCTCGGGCTGGCCGAGGGCCGCGTCCAGGGTCGGGTGTGCGGGCAGCAGCCGGGTCAGTCCGGTGACCCGCATGATGCGCAGGGTGAGCGGGTGCGTGCACACGAGCCGCAGCTCGCCGTCCTGGTCGAGGACCCGGGCGCGGGCCCGGTAGAGCAGGCGTAACCCGGAGCAGTCGAAGAAGTCGACCGGCCCCAGGTCGATCACCAGGCGGACATCGGGGCGTGCCGTGACCCGGTCCAGAAAGGGGGCGATCTCCATGGCCGCGGCGATGTCGATCTCGCCGCGGAACTCCAGCACCGTATGGCCCCGGTCGTGGTGGACACGCAGATGCCGGGTCAGCGGTGCGGGCTCCTGGTGCACGACGACATCGCCTCCAACCTGCTCCGTCCGCTGCGGGCTTGCAGGTCACCGGGGGCCGGGGTGACATCGTGCAGCGAGCGTACGAGCGCAGAAGGTCCCCCGGGTCCCTGGTGAGCGCAAATCCGATTCTCCGCCCTGCAAGTTACCCTCGTTAGAGTGAATTTGAGCATGTTCGATTGACATATGTCTTCGAATTGCGATGAAGCACTTCCATAGTGGGTGCGGCAGGACTACGACAGTGCGTGCCAGGCCTTGGAGAGCGCCTGGCGCAGCTGCTCGGTCTGGTGTGCCGTGAGGTCCCGGACCATCCGCTCCTCCAGCTCCCGCACCGGTGCCGCGAACTGCTCCAGCAGCTCCCGGCCGGCATCCGTCAGCAGGATCAGCAGCTCGCGCCGATTGCGCGGATTGCGCTCCCGGCGCACCAGCCCGCGGCTCTCCAGGGACCGTACGAGATCGGCGATGGACTGGGCGGTGACGAACGAGTCGCGGGCGAGCTGTGCGGCCGACAGTCCGTCGTGGCGTTCCAGGACGGTGAGCGCGGTGTACTGCAGCGCGGTGATCCCGGACGGCTTGACCAGCTCGTCCAGGTGTGAGCGCACCACAAGCTCCACCTGCTTCACCATGTAGAGCAGGGACGGGGACGTCTTGGTCGCCTGGGTGTCGAGCATGAGTTCAGCCTAGAGCATTGACAGGAAACCTGTCTGTAATGAGACTGCGAACCAACAGGAATCCTGTTAGTTGAAATCTTGGCAATGAGGCTGAGGAGTGGTGATGACCGCCTTCGAGATCGAACCCGGACGGCTGTTTGTCGGGGGCCAGTGGCGCGAGGCCGCCGACGGAGCGCGCACCGAGGTGGTCGACCCGTCCCGGGGCGCGGTCGTCACCACCGTCGCGGAGGCGGGCGCCGCCGACGTGGACGCGGCCGTGCGCGCCGCCCGGGAGGCCTTCGACAGCGGCACCTGGTCCGGGCTGAGCGGCCGCGAGCGCGGCCGGATCCTGCACCGCGTCGCCGAGCTGATCCGCGAGAACGCCGATGAACTGGCCCGCCTGGAGAGCCTGGACGTCGGCAAGCCCATCTCGCTGTGCCACGCCGTCGACATCACCAACGCGGCCAACGACTACGAGCACTTCGCCGCCCTCGCCCACTCCCTGGACGGTGCCGTCCGCGACACCCCCATGAACGCCCTCGCCTACACCAAGCGCGAGCCGATCGGCGTGGTCGCCGCGATCACCCCCTTCAACTTCCCGCTGATCCTCGCCGGCTCGAAGATCGGCCCCGCGCTCGCCGCCGGCAACACCGTGGTGCACAAGCCGGCCGACGAGACCCCGCTGAGCGCCCTGTACATGGCCAAGCTGCTCCAGCAGGCGGGCGTCCCGGACGGCGTCGTCAACGTGGTCACCGGCACCGGACCGGTCGCCGGCGAGGCGCTGCTGCGCCACCGCGGAGTCGACAAGGTCGCCTTCACCGGCTCCACCGCCATCGGCCGCCACGTGGCTGCCACCGCAGGTGAGGCCCTCAAGCCCGTCACCATGGAACTCGGCGGCAACGCCGCCCACATCGTCTTCGAGGACGCCGACCTGGAGAAGGCCGTCGGCGCGATCATCAAGGCGTTCGTCTTCAACACCGGCCAGTTCTGCATGGGCGGCCCGCGCCTGCTCGTCTCCCGCCCGGTGTACGCCACCGTGCTCGGCATCCTCGCCGACGCCGTGCCCGGCGTACCGGTCGGCGACCCGCGCGACCCCGAGACCGTCGTCGGGCCGATGGCGGGGGAGAAGCACCTGAAGAAGGTCGAGGAATACGTCGACATCGCCCGCAAGGAGGGCGGACGCATCGTCTGCGGCGGCGAGCGGCTCGACCTCGACGGCGGCTACTACTACCGGCCCACCGTCATCGCCGACCTGTCCAACGACTCCCGCGTCGTCCAGGAGGAGATCTTCGGCCCGGTCCTGACCGTGCAGCCCTTCGGCAGCGAGGACGAGGCCGTCGAGCTCGCCAACTCCACTCCGTACGGCCTGGCTTCCGGAATCCAGACCAGCAACCTCGCCCGCGCCCACCGCATCGCCGACCGCCTCCAGGCCGGCATCGTCTGGATCAACGACTGGGCCATGCTCGACCCCGCGGTGCCCTTCGGCGGCGTCAAGGACTCCGGCTTCGGCCGCGAGTACGGGCCCGAGGCCCTCGCCGCCTACACCAAGGTCAAGTCCGTCGTCGTCTCGCTCGACTGAGCCCGGCCGAACACGCCGAACACGCCCGAACGCGCCTGCACATCAAGGGAGTTCGTACGATGTCCATCACCACCCGCGCCGCTGTCGTCGAGTCCGGCGGTGCGCCCTTCACGCTCGCCGATGTCGAGCTCGACGAGCCCGGCCCCCATGAGGCCGTCGTCCGCATGGTGGCCGCCGGCCTGTGCCACACCGACCTCGGCGTCGCGAGCGGCGGCCTGCCCTTCCCGCTGCCGGGCGTGCTCGGCCACGAGGGCGCCGGAATCGTCGAGGCCGTCGGTCCGGCCGTCACCGGCGTCGCGCCCGGCGACCACGTCGTGCTGTCCTTCACCTCCTGCGGGGAGTGCCGCAACTGTCACGGCGGCCACCCCGCGTACTGCGCCACCTGGCTGCCGCTGAACCTGATCGGCGGTGTTCGCGCCGACGGCACCAGCACCATCAGCCGGGACGGGCAGTCGCTCGGCGGCCACTTCTTCGGCCAGTCCTCCTTCGCCGAGCGGGCGCTGGTGGACGAGCGCAGCCTCGTCAAGGTCGACGCGGACGTACCCCTGGAGTCGATCGCACCGCTCGGCTGCGGCGTGCAGACCGGCGTGGGCGCCGTCTGGAACGTGCTGAAGCCGGTGACGGGCAGCACGATCGTCGTCCTCGGCGCCGGAGCCGTCGGCCTCTCCGCCGTGATGGCCGCCGCGCTCAGCCCCGCCACCCGGATCGTCGCCGTCGACAAGGTCGGCGAACGCCTCTCCCTGGCCAAGGAGCTGGGCGCCACCGACACCGTCAACGTCGGCGAGGCCGACCTCGGAGAGGCGCTCGCGGTGATCACCGGCGGCCAGGGCGCCGACGGCGTCGTCGAGACGACCGGCAGCGTCGCCGTGCTGCGCCAGGGCGTCGACGCACTCGCCGCGCGCGGCACGCTGGTCGTCGTGGGAGCACCGCCCTTCGGCAGCGAAGTGGCCCTGGACGTCAACGGGTTGCTGGGCGGCAAGCAGGTCGTCGGGCTCACCCTGGGCGACGCCGAGACGCAGTCGTTCATCCCGTCCCTGGTGCGGCTGGTGAAGGAGGGACGGCTCCCGTTGCACCGCCTGATCAGCACCTATCCGTTCGCGGACATCGACCAGGCGGTGCGGGACATGGGCGCGGGCAAGGCGATCAAGCCCGTGCTGACGTTCTGACTCAGTCGACCGTCAGGACCAGCTTCCCCGTGGTCCGCCCGGTGTCGCCGAGCCTGTGTGCCTCGGCGGCATCGGCCAGCGGGAAGGTACCGGCGATCGTGGGGCGCAGCTTCCCCTCATCCACCAGCTCCGCGATCGCCGTCATCCCGGAGTGCGAGGCGTCCACGAGCATCCGCAGCGCACGCACACCGAGCCGCTCCGCCTCCTCGGTGAATTCCTTCGGGCCCACCGGCAGGATCGAGACCACGAGTCCGCCGGGGCGCAGCACGTGCAGCGAGCGCGTCGAGGTGTCCCCGCCGATCGTGTCCAGGACGACGTCCACGTCCTTCACGGCCTCGGTGAAGTCCGTCTCCCGGTAGTCGATCGCCTCGTCCACGCCGATCTCGCGCAGGAAGTCGTGCTTGCCCGCGCTCGCCGTGCCGATCACATACGCGCCACGCGCCTTGGCGATCTGCACGGCCACATGCCCGACCCCTCCGGCCGCCGCGTGGATCAGCACGCGCTGTCCCGGCTGGACGTCGGCGTACTCCACCAGGGCCTGCCAGGCGGTCAGGGAGACCAGCGGCAGCGCGCCCGCCTGGACGTGGTCGATCGAGGCCGGCTTGTGCGCGAACCAGCGTGCCGCGCCGGTGACGTACTCGGCGTGCGAGCCATGGCCGAACGGGTACGACAGCAGGCCGAAGACCTCGTCGCCGGGCTTGAACCGGGCGACGCCGATCCCGACCGCCTCGACCACCCCGGAGACGTCCCAGCCCAGGACGAAGGGCGGCTTGCCCAGGAAGGCGCCGAGGGCGCGGTGCTTCCAGTCCGTCGGGTTGACGCCGGCGGCGCGCACGCGCACCAGCACCTCGTTGGTGCGCGGCTCGGGGCGCGGCAGCTGCACTTCCTTCAGGACCTCGGGACCGCCGAGGACGTCCTGGCTGATGGCTCGCATCGTGTTCACATCGCTCATGGTCACCCAGCCTGCCGGGGCCCGCCCGACAAGAAAATGGCACGATTGCCAACCTTCGATAAGATCGTGCCATGACTGGTGAGCGGCAGGTGGAGCGGGTCGTGGTGCTGGCCCTGGACGGCGTGTACCCCTTCGAGCTGGGTATCCCCAGCCGGATCTTCGGCGCCGCCGGCGGCCGCTACGAGGTGCTGACCTGCAGCGTCGACGGCCAACCGGTGCGCTCCTGCGCCGACTTCACCATCGGTGTGGAGCACGGCCCCGAGATCCTGGCCACGGCCGACACGGTGGTGGTCGCCTCCATGGCCACCTCGCGCATTCCCACCGAGCTGCCCGCCGAGGTCGCCGCCGCGCTCGCCCTGATCCGCCCGGACGCCCGCATCGTCTCCATCTGCACCGCGGCATTCGTGCTCGCCGCGGCGGGACTGCTGGACGGGCGCAAGGCCACCACGCACTGGCATCTCGCGGAGCGGTTCCGGCAGTTGTACCCGCACGTCGAGCTCGACCCGGACGTACTCTTCGTCGATTCCGGGCGCATTCTCACCTCGGCCGGAGCCGCCTCCGGCGTCGACGCCTGTCTGCACGTGGTGCGCAAGGACCACGGGAGTGAGCTGGCGAACTTCGTCGCCCGCTGCTGCGTGGTCCCGCCGTTCCGGGACGGCGGTCAGGCCCAGTACATCGAGCAGCCGGTCCCGGAGAGCGGGGCCGCGAGCACCGCCGCGACCCGCGCCTGGATCCTCGAACGCCTCGACGAGCCGCTCACCCTGTCCGACCTCGCCGCCCACGCCCGGATGAGCCGGCGCACCTTCGCCCGCCGCTTCAACGAGGAGGTGGGCCTCAGCCCCGGCCGCTGGATCGTCCAGCAGCGCATCGCCCGCGCCCGGCATCTGCTGGAGTCCAGCGACCTGTCGGTCGACCAGATCGCGGGCCACGTCGGCTTCGCGACGGGCGCCTCCCTGCGCCAGCACCTGCACGCGGCGATCGGCGTCTCTCCCCAGGCGTACCGGCGCACCTTCCAGACGGCCGCCCGCTAGACGCGAGCGTTCCGCAGACGTTCCCCGTCAGTGCCTCCGAGCCGAGAACCCCACGGAGTCCTCCGGGCATGGGCCGCTCGTGAGCCGTCGTCACCGGCTCGCGTGCAGGGCTACCAGCAACTGCCAGACCTCGTCGGCGATTTGGGCCGCGTCGGCGTCGAGCAGGCCGTGCAGCCAGTCGGCCAGCACGCCCGCGAAGGTGGCGGCCACGGCCGATGCGACCAGTGGTGCGTCCGCGGCGCCCGCTCGTTCCCGCTCGCGGAGGCTGTAGGCGCGCAGGTCCCGGTGCAGCACCCGGCCGAGGGGGCCGCCGCCGCCCGGGGCCAGCAACTCGCGGTACAGGCCGGCGTGCGGGGAGAGCGAGGCGAAGAACTCGGCCAGCGCGGGCGGCGCGTGCACCGGGTCCGGGCGGCCCTGCCACGAGTGCAGCGCCTCCACGGCCTCGCGGACGACATCCGCACAGGCGTCGACCGCCAGCGCCTCCAAACCGTCGTAGTGGACGTAGAAGGTGGCCCGTCCGACCCCGGCCCGCCGCACCAGCGCCGCCACCCCCACCTCTGCCAGGGGCCGCTCGGCGCACTCCGCCAGCAGCGCCTCCCGCAGCCGCGCCCGGGTGCGCGCGGCCCGCGGGTCATGGGGCGCGCGGCGGGTCACTGCGCGATCAGGACGGCGGCCAGGGCGAGCGCGCCGGGCAGTGCCTGCGCGAACAGAATGCGGCGGTTGGCCGTCACGGCGCCGTAGACCCCGGCGATGACGACGCAGCACAGGAAGAACACCTGGGCGCGGAAGCCGGTCGGGTCCGCCGCGATCAGGCCCCAGACCAGGCCGGCCGCGAGAAAGCCGTTGTAGAGGCCCTGGTTGGCGGCCATCGGCGCGGTCGCCCGCGCCATCTCCCGGTCGAACCCGTGCAGCGCCCGCCCGGGCTTCTTCTGCCACAGGAACATCTCCATCACCAGGATGTAGGCATGCAGGGCGGCCACCAGACCGACCAGTACGTTCGCGACCGTCTCCATTGCAGGGCTCCGTCATTCTCGTTTCGATTTCCTGGACAGGTGTCCAATATAGCAGGACAGGTGTCCAGGAAGTGTCACTGTCAGTGCCCGCCGATAGCCTGCGCGCATGACTGATCGACAGGTGATCGTGCGACGGGCCCGCGCCGAGGACATACCGGGCCTCGTCGCCTCCAGCGCCGGGTTGTTCGCCGAGGACGGCGGTACGCGGGACGGCAGCGTGAACGTCGACTGGCCGCGCGAGCAAGGCGCGCAGTCGTTCGCCGCGGCGCTCGAGGACCCGGCGCGACTCGTCCTCGCGGTGGAGCACGACGGACAGGTCGTCGGACACCTGATGGGATCCGTCACCGGGCCCACGGCGATGCGGACCGTCACTTCCGCGACCCTGGTCAGCATCTACGTCCGCCCCGAGCATCGGCGCGCCCGAGCCGGAGACCGGCTGGTGGAGGAGTTCCTGGACTGGGCCCGGCGGCAGGGAGCCGAGCACGCCGAGGTGACCGCCTACGCGGCGAACGCGGACGCCATCCGGTTCTACGAGCGCAGCGGCTTCACCGCCATGACGGTCACCCTGCGCCAGCCCCTGTAGCGCCACGGCGCAGCTCCAGGGCGCGCAGGGCCAGCTGCATCTCGAACTGGGCCGCCGGGTCGTGCAGTCGGGAGCGAAACAGCTCGTCCAGCTGGCGCATGCGGTAGCGCACCGTCTGAGGGTGCACGGCCAGCCGGACGGCGACCTCGCTGGCGTTGTGGCCGCACTGCAGCCAACTGAGCAGGGTCTCCGCCAGGCGCTCGCGCTGCGGCGGCCGCACCTGCTCCAGCGGGCGCAGCCGGTGCTCGGTCATGGCGTCGATGAGAGCGTCGTCGCGCAGGAGCAGCAGTGTGGCCAAGTGGTCCTGGCAGCGCACCATTTCGGTGTCCGCGAGGACGCCCCGCCGCACCAGGTCCAGCGCCTCGGAAGCCCAGCGCAGCGACCGCGCCCCCTCCTGCAGGGCCACCGTCGGGCCCATCGCGGCCCGCCGTCCGTGCAGCGCCCCGGCCACCGCCCGCGCCCGGCCGGGGCCCTCCGGATCCGGCACGAGCAGCACGGCGGGCTGGACGTCGAAGCGGGCGAGGAACTCAGGCGCCACGATCGGCTGGGCGCCCGTCTGCGGGCTGTGGTCGATCGCCACCACCGCGAGCGCGCGCGGCACCGGCCAGCGTGCGCTGTGTGCGAGGTCCGCGATGGCCTCCGCGGAGGCCGGCGGATCGGCGGTGAGCAGGTCGAGCAGCCGGGTACGCCGCTGCTGCAACTCGCCGGCCGCGTGCAGCCGCGCCTCCGTGTAGCCCGCGGTCGTCGCGGCCGCCATCTCGTCCAGGTGCAGGAACAGCGCCTCGCCGAAGGCCGCCAGCACATTGCGCGGCAGCAGATCCGCGTCGACCAGCGCGTTCACCCGCCGCCATGTCACCCGCGCACCCAGCCGCAGCGCCGACTGGAACGAGTCGAGACTGCGCCCCTCCTCCGCCTCCCCGCGGCCGATGCGCTGATACGTCGCCTTCACCGGCTCCCAGTCCGTGTCCGGCTGCGCCATCCGCTCCAGGAAGCCCTGCAGCGCATGGTCCACGCCGCGGTGCACACCCTGCATGTACGTGTCGTCGGCGGGGCGCGCGTACTCGGGGATCTCGGTTCTGATCGCCCGTACGACCTCCTCCGTGATGTCGGCGAAGAACGGTCTGAGGTGGTGGTGCAGGCCCGTCGGCAACGCGTTGAACGGACCGCGCGGCTCCTCCACCGGCACAGCGGCTCTCTTCGGCACGGCCGCGACGATACCCGTCAGTAATCCGTCAGGGCTTATCAACGGCGGACAGGCATGGGCATGTGAATTGTCATCACCTGACAAGTTCGCAGGTCCACAAAGGGATTTGTCGATGTGTGGGCCGCTGCCTGAGAGTGACGGAACCCTCACTTCCACCGGCTGTTCGAGGTTGATCCTTTCGTGTTCAAACCCGATAAGCTCCTGTGCGGCGCTGCGAGTTGACTCGATCGCGATCGGTCATCCCGTGGTGCGTATGCATCAGTGCGCTCCCCCCTGGCACACCCCCCCGTTCGTTCGTGTTGCTTGTAAGGATGCAGATGGAACTCGCCACTCCGCCGCCGGCGGCGCGGGCCCCTGTCGCCTGGTACAGCTGGTGGTTGATGCCGCTGGCCTTAGGAGGCGGGACGGTTGCCGCCACGTTCATGAGCTCCGAGCGAATAGCCGCCGGTGTCGCGGGCGTCGCGGCCACTGCCGCGAGCGCCGTGTGCGTCCGGCTGCTGATCCGCACCCGCACGCAGCTGAGCGCCACCGAGGGCTCCTTCCGCGCCACGCAGGCCGAGCACTCGCAGCAGTGGCAGCAGCATGTCGCGGGCCTGGAGCGGAAGTACGCCGCCGAGCGCGGCCTGCTGGAGGCCCAGCTGAACGACCAGTCCGGCGCCTACGAGGCGCGGCTGGCGGAGCAGAGCTCGACGTACGAGGCGCAACTCACCGAACAGACACGGGCATTCGAGGGACGCCTCGCCGACCAGGCCAAGTCCTACGAGGCCCAGCTCGCCGACCAGGCCGAGGTCTGGCGGGAGCAGCTCGCCCACCAGCACGACGCGGTGGCCCGGCTCGCGAACGAGCAGCTGCCCGACGCGCTGAAGCGGCTGCGGGCCGGTGACGCCATCGACGACCTGCTGCCCGAGCCGGGCCAGTGCGCCAAGGTCAGCGCCGATCTCCAGGCCGAACTGCGCAAGGTGCTGCGCACCGCCCTGATCGGCGTCGAGGAGGAGTTCAACCGCTCCACCACCGCCGAGCAGGCCGTGATCAGCATCGGCAACCGCATTCATGTGCTGACCAGCAAGCTCCGTGGTCGGCTGCACGAGATGCAGGGTGAGCACGGCCGGCTGCCGGCCGTCGCCCGCGGTCTGATGCAACTCGACCAGGAACTCGGCCCCGCCGACTCGCTCGCCGCGAGCATCGGCGTGCTCGGCGGCTCGGACCGGCCGGGCCGGCAGTGGCAGGAGCCGCAGCGCCTGCTCAGCGTGGTGCGCGGCGGTATCGGCCGGATCAAGGACTTCCACCGCGTCGAGGTCCGTCATCTGCCCGAACTCGGCGTCGACGGCGGCCTGGTGGACCACCTCACGCTGATCTTCGCCCAGCTGCTGGACAACGCTGCCCGCTACTCGCCGCCCAGCGAGCCCGTGCTCGTCTCGGGCAAGGAGGTGCCCAACGGTGTCGGCATCGAGATCCAGGACTCCGGCAAGGGCCTGAACCAGGAGAAGAAGCGCGAGGCCGAGGAGGCCCTCACCGGCATCGCGGCCGGACCCGGCATCGGCGGAATCTCCGAGGACGCCAACATCGGTCTGCGCGTCGTGGGCGCCCTCGCTCGCCGCTACGGCATCCGCGTCACCTTCGCGGACTCGCCCTGGCTCGGTACTTCGGTGGTGGTCGTGGTTCCGCACAAGTACTTCAGCCCGCTTCCCGCGGCTGCTGCGACCACTGCCACGACCGGTGCGGCAACCGCTGCGTCGAGCCCGGCGGCCCAGCCCGCGGTGGCCGCGTCGGTGTCGGCGGCGTCGTCCGCCCAGCCGGTGGCCGAGCCTTCCGAGGCGGTGGACACCACTCCCGGCGGACTGCCCCGGCGCCGCAGCAAGCGGCACGAGGCAGAGGCCACGGCGCGGCACCAGCCGGCCGAGCGCACCGAGCGGACGGAGGAGACCGCGGTCTCCGTCGTCCCGCCGGACGCCTCGTTCACCGGCCTGGCTGCCTTTGCCACCGCCGGCCGCGAGGCCGGCGAGGAGTCCACCACGGAGGACACGGGGCCCCTCGGCCGCCCGTCCACCGAGCACCGCACTGAAGAGAGCGACTAGTCCACATGACGCAACAGGGAACCGACGTGAGCTGGGCGCTCCGCGATCTGGTGGAGTCCATCCCGGAGATCCGCTTCGCCCTCGTGGCCTCCAGCGACGGCAAGGCCATCACCTCCTTTGGCGCCGAAGACCCCGACGACGTGGACCGGTTCGCGGCCGTGGTGGCCGGCCTGCAGGCGCTGGCCCAGCCGGTCGCCGAGCAGTTCCCCAGGTACGCGGGGCAGCTGCGGCTGGCGATGATCGAGGTCGATGGCGGGCACCTCTTCGTCGTACGGGCCGGTGTGGAGACGTATCTCGGGGTCCTGGCCCGCGAAGGCCTCGACCAGGGGCTGCTCGGACACCAGATGAGGGACCTGGCCCGGAGGATGGGCGAGCTCCTCGGCACCACTCCGCGCCTGGAGGAGCACTCTGGATGAGTGCTCCCCGCAGGCCCACGGACCCGTCCGGTCTCGAGCGCTACTACGTCCTCACCGGGGGGCGCAGCGGACCGGGCGGTTCGGCGTCGAGTCTCGACGTGGCGACCCTCATCGTCTCCCTGGCCGCCCCCGCACCGGGTATGCAGCACGAGCACGAGGACATCCTCCGGCGCTGCCGCGATCCGCTGTCCGTGGCTGAACTCGGCGCCCACCTGGGACTGCCCTTCAACATTCTTGCGGTGCTGCTGGCGGATCTGCTCGAGGCAGGCCGCGTCGAAGCCCGTGACCCCATCCCGGCGCACGGCGCCGGTCGCGGGCCCGACCTCGCGCTCCTTGAGGAGGTACTCAGTGGACTTGAACGGCTTTGACCATCCGGGCCGCCCGGCAGCCGGCGGCACCCGCTCGGTGAAGGTGATGATCGCCGGCGGCTTCGGCACCGGGAAGACCACCATGGTCCGCTCGGTCAGCGACATCAAGCCGTTGACCACCGAGGAGACGCTCACCCAGGCAAGCGCCGACGTCGACCACCTCATCGGCGTCGCCGACAAGACGGAGACCACCGTCAGCCTGGACTTCGGAAAGATCAGCCTCAACGACAGCCTGATGCTGTACCTGTTCGGCACCCCCGGCCAGGAGCGCTTCTGGTTCCTGTGGAACGGCCTGTTCAAGGGCGCGCTCGGCGCGGTGGTCCTGGTCGACACGCGGCGCCTGGCCTCCAGCTTCCGGGCCATCGAGGAGATGGAGCGGCAGGACGTCCCGTTCGTCGTCGCGCTGAACGTCTTCCCCGACTCCAAGGAGTATCCGGTGGAGGAGATCCGCGACGCCCTGGACATCGCCGACCACATCCCGGTCGTGGCCTGCGACGCCCGCGACCGTGCCTCCAGCAGAGACGTGCTTGTCACGCTGATCCAGCATCTGAAGGCCCGCTCCGCCGTCGCAATGGAGTCCCGATGAACGCCCAGCCCTTAAACGATCCCGACACCCCGAGCGGGTGCCCCGTCGCACACGGGGCCGACCTCACCCGGCTGTTCGGGCCGGAGGCGTCGACCGACCCGTACGGCATCTACGAGCGGCTGCGCAAGGAGCACGGCTCGGTGGCGCCGGTACTGCTGGAGGGCGACGTCCCCGCCTGGCTGGTCCTCGGCTACCGCGACAACCGGCGGGTGCTGGACAACCCGCGCCAGTTCAGCCGGGACGCGCGGATCTGGCGGGACTGGCGCGAGGGGCGCATCCCCGAGACGCATCCCCTGATCCCGATGGTCGGCTGGCGGCCCGACTGTGTCTCCCAGGACGGCGAACCGCACCGCCGGCTGCGGGGCGCGGTCACCGACGGGCTGCTCGCGGCCTCCAGCCGCGGAGTGCGGCGACACGCCACGTACTTCGCGAACAAGCAGATCGACGCGTTCGCCGACACCGGGCGCGCCGACCTGGTGGCCGACTACGCCGAGTACCTGCCGATGCTCGTGATCACCCGGATCCTCGGCCTGCCCGCCGCGGACGCGCTACGCCTGGTCGAGTCGTGCGCCCAGGTCTTCAAGGGCGGCGAGGGGGCCCTCGAGCACAACGGCCGGATCATGCAGATCCTCTCCGAACTGGCCGAGCGCAAGCGGGCCGAGCCGGGCTCCGACTTCACCACGGCCCTCCTTGAGCACCCGGCCGGCCTCGACCACGACGAGGTCGTCAGCCATCTGCGCCTGGTGCTGATCGCCGCGCACACCACCACCAGCAATCTGCTGGCCCGGGTCCTGCAACTGGTCCTCACCGACGCCGGCCGGCTGTCCGGGCTGGTCAGCGGGCAGCTGAACATCTCCTCGGTGGTGGAGGAGGTCATGTGGGACACGCCGCCGCTGGCCGTGCTGCCGGGCCGGTTCGCGGCTGCCGACCTGGAGCTCGGAGGCCATCACATCCAGGAGGGAGAACTGCTGGTCATGGGCCTGGCCGCCGGCAACCTCGACCCGGAGGTACGGCCCGACTCGGCCGTCGCCGTCCAGGGCAACCAGTCGCACCTGGCGTTCAGCTCCGGACCGCACGAGTGCCCGGGGCAGAACATCGGCCAGTCCATCATCGAGATCGGCGTGGACGTCCTGCTGCACCGGCTGCCGGGCCTGCGGCTGGCCGTGCCGTCGGAGGAGCTCTCCTCGACCGCCTCCACCTGGGAGTCCCGGCTGGACAGCCTCCCGGTCGAGTTCTCCGTCTGACACCCCCGCTGCCCGGCCGGACCCCCGGCCGGGCAGCGCCGTCTCCTCACACGGCTTCCGCAGCAGGACCGAGGCGTCAGCCGTCGAGCCAGTCGCCTTCGACGGCCGTGGGCCGGTATCCCGTGGCGTTCCAGAGGAAGTGCGGGTGGGCGGCGCCGAACATGTAGGCGAGCAGTGCGGTGTCCTCCCTCCCGGTTCGAGGGTCGTGCAGGGTGTGGAACTGCTCGGATCCGACCACGCCGGAGTCCTGCTGGACCTGCCGGGCGCGGTCCGGGGAGGGCTCGGCGCCGGATGCCTCGACGGCGGCGATGTAGGTGCGGCGCAAGATCTCCCATGCGGTGTCGATGTTGCCGTACCAGGGGCCGTGCAGTGCCTCGAAGGCATGGAGCTCGGCGTCGAAGAGGGGCCAGGCCTGGGGGGATTGGGCTCGGCAGCGTGCGGACAGCTCGGCGATCCGGGGGCTCAGTGCCGGCGCGGTGGGCCGCGGGGCGATGGTGAGGGTGGTGCCGTCGGTGAGGATGCCGGTGCACGGGTTGGGCTGCAGGTCGCACAGCGGGCAGTCCTCGGCCGGGGGGAGGCCCTGGGTGATGCCGTCGAACCACAGGGCGTGACGGCCCGTGAGTCCCATCCAGACGACGGTGGTGGTCATCAGCCAGGTGTTCCACATCGGGTCGTGCGCCTCGGGCGTGCAGCCGTACTTGACGATGGCTATGGCGCAGGCGGCGTAGAGGGCCTTGGTGTGGGTGGGCATGTCGGCGAGCCAGAAGTTGCTGATCTCGCCGGTGAGGGCGTCGGCTCGTACGTCGGCCATGTCGTCGATGACGCGGCACAGCAGCAGGGAGGCGAGGTTCTCCTCCTGCCAGAGTTCGGTGTCGGGTGCGACGTGCCAGAACAGGCAGTCCAGCATCTGCAGGGCCGAGTAGGTGGACTGGCTCAGCGGGTTGGCCTGGGGGAGCGTGACATTGCCCGCGTGGTGCTGCTGGAGCCAGTACTCGTCGACGGATCGCTTGTGGGCGGCGAAGAGTCCGGATACCAGGGCCCGTGCGCTGTTGGTGCTGAAATTCTCGGCCAGCCGCTCTTCGACGTGTTGGGTCAGGCGCGTCGTGTCGATGGTGTCGATCACGCGCTTGTACTCGTGGAAGACGAGGATGTCGTCCTCGAAGCGGTGGCGGTGACCGAGGTCCCGTTCGAGGTCGTTCATCTGCCGGGTCCAGGACCATCCACCGGTCAGCACGCTGTCGAGTTCCCGGCGGTTCGGCCAGGTCTTGACGGTGAGGGGACGACCGGCGCTCTGCCGCCAGCGGTAGTCGTCCAGCGTGCGTGCGGGGGGCGTGGGCAGCCGCCGGCACAACGGGCAGGCGCAGTCGGTGGCCGGCTCCTCCTCGCGCGGCGGGGTGAGTGCCCGGCTCCTCCAGGCCCCTTCCAGCATCGTGCAGGTCAGCCGGCATATCTCTATGTCGGTGGCGACCTGGGGGAAGGCTGCTTCGATCACGCGCAGGGCGGCGTCGAGGTGCCGCAACCTGGCGTGGCCCTCCTCGTCGGGCGGGAGGAACGCGGGCCGCGCCAGATGGATCGCTCCCGCCACTTGCAGCGTGGTACTGGAGTGCGGGGAGCCGAGGTCTTCCAGCCGCTGCTGAGCGGCGTTCCGGCTCCTGCGGTACTCCTCTGTGCTCCCCTTGATGCGCTTCTCCAAGAGGCGGGCCAGGGCGTTCGCCGCCTCCGTGGGCTGGAATTGTGCGCTTGGCTGCGCCGGGATCAAACTGTCGGCGGACGCCTGCGGAACAGTACCTGCGACTCGGGATTTCACACCGGTCTCCCATCAAGCTGTGGACATGACAAATGAATCGATCGGCCGTGGTGGTGGGCCGTTCGTGTCCGAGAGTTTTCTGTGCCTTCCGCGGCGGCCCGACCGGCCGCCCATGCGGTCGGTCAGGCGAGGCGCAGCCACCGGATCTGGGGCGCGCCGCAGCTCGGGGAAGTCCGGAGGACCCCGTGATGTCTGCTGATGGGAGTTTCGAAGGGGAGGTCGAACGTGACGTCCTGAGGCATGCGCTTCCTTCCGGGAGACGGCGATGCAGAGTCCCCCCGGCCCTGCGAACGGGTGGCCGACATGGCCACCCGCGCCTTCGAACTCAGCTTCTATGGCCGAAAGTTGAACCGAGAAGCGATACGAGGCTGCCCAGAGCCTAAATGATCTACGCGTGACCTCACCGTGATGTGCGTTACTGCTTACGCCTCATGAGCTGCGTACACTGCCTCCCCTCCCACATAGGTCAGCGCCACACCCGTCTGCGCGATCGCCTCGGTCGGCCCGTCGAACGGGTCGCGGTCCAGGACCACCAGATCGGCGAGCGCACCGGCCTGGATCCGGCCGGTGTCGTCGAGATGGTTCACATGGGCCGATCCCGCGGTGTACGCGGCCAACGCCTCGGCGAGGCCGATGCGTTCGCCCGGCAGGAACACCGGGGCGTCGTCGCCGTCGGGCGTCACGCGGTTGACAGCGACATGGATCCCCTGCAGCGGGTCGGGGCTGCTGACCGGCCAGTCGCTGCCCGCCGCGAGCCGGGCCCCGGAGCGCAGCAGCGCACCGAACGGGTACTGCCACGCGGCCCGTTCGGCCCCGAGGAAGGGAATGGTCAGCTCGTCCATCTGCGGTTCGTGCGCCGCCCAGAGCGGCTGGATGTTCGCCGTCGCGTCGAGCCGGGCGAAGCGCGCCACGTCGTCGGGGTGCACGACCTGAAGGTGTGCCAGATGCGGCCGGGTGTCGCTCGGCCCGTTCGCGGAGCGCGCCGCCTCGACGGCGTCCAGGGCGTCGCGTACGGCCCGGTCGCCCAGCGCGTGGAAGTGGCACTGGAAGCCGAGGGCATCCAACTCGGTCACGTACTTGGGGAGTTGACCCCGGTCGATGAAGCTCTTGCCGCGATTGGCGGTGGCGCAGCCGCACTTGTCCAGATAGGGATCGAGCAGCGCGGCCGTGCCGTTCTCGGCGACCCCGTCCAGCATCAGCTTCACGGAGCCGGCCCGGAACCGTCCCTGGCTCAACTCGGCCCGTTTCTCGACGAGTTCGGGGATCTGCTCGGCCCCCCGCTCACGGTCCCACCACAGCGCACCCACCACCCGGGCGGTCAGCGAACCGTCCCGCGCCGCCGCCACATACGCCCCCGAGGGGTCTTCCATGCCGAGGAAGTTCCCGACCAGCGCGTCCTGCCAGGCCGTGATGCCGAGCGCATGCAGATGGCGCTGCGCGTGCAGCAGCGCCGCCAGCCGGTCGGCCGCGGTGGCCGGGGGAGTGAGCCGCCCCACGAGCTGCATCGCCCCCTCCTGCAGGGTGCCGCTCGGCTCGCCCGCCGCGTCCCGCTCGATCCGCCCGTCGGCCGGGTCCGGAGTGTCGCGGCCGATGCCCGCCAGTTGGAGGGCACGGCTGTTGACCCAGGCGCCGTGATGGTCACGGTTGGGCAGGTAGACGGGCCGGTCGGGGACGAGGGCATCCAGGAGCTCCTTCGTCGGCGTACCGCCCTCGAAGGCCTCCATGGACCAGCCGCCGCCGAGGATCCACTCCCGCTCGGGGTGTGCGTCGGCGTACGCGCGGACCGCGGCGAGCGTCTCGTGCGCCGTCCGTGCCCCGGTCAGATCGCACTGGCTCAGTTCCAGCCCCGCCGGGATCGGATGGATGTGCGCGTCCTGGAAGCCCGGCAGCAGCAACCGCCCGGCCAGGTCGACCACCTCGGTCCGCGGCCCGGCGAGGTCGTGGACCTCGTCGTTCCCGACGGCGGTGATGCGGTCGCCGGTGACGGCCACGGCGGTGGCGGTGCGGCCCTCGGGGGTGAGGACCGGGCCGCCGGTGAAGAGGAGATCTGCGTGCATGTTCCGTTCCTGGTGGGGGTCAGTTGGAGGTGGCGAGCAGCTGCGGCGCGTCGGCGTCCGTGCCGGCTCCCGTGCGGAAGTACGGCGACCGGCGCACCCACTTGGCCCACGCGGCGGCCACGAAGCCCGAGGTGATCATCGCCAGGGGAGTGAGGAGCAGGAACCAGCCGTTGTCCGCGCGGAGTTCGAGATGGTCCGTGGAGGAGTAGAAGGACCAGCCGAGATAGCCGCCGAGTCCGAGCAGTGCCACGGCGCTCAGCGCGGGTAGCACGACCGCCCGTACGCCCTGGCGCCAGTCCTCGCGCAGCAGCGAGCGGAAGCGTGCGGCCGCGGCGAGGGCCGTGAGCGCGTACGACAGGGCGACCACGATGCCCACGGCGCTCACCGTCGCCATGATCATGTCCGAGAGCCGCGGAATGACCAGCGCGAGGGCCGCGATCGCCGTCGCCAGCGCGCCGATCAGGAGCGTCCCGGAGGCCGGAGTCCCGTACCGGGAGCTGACCTTGGACCACACCGGCCCGAGGGTATGGTCCCTGCTCATCGCGAACATCGCCCGGGCCGTCGGAATCACACCGGCCTGCAGCGAGGCGACCGCCGAGAACATCAGCGCCACCAAGGGCAGCGCGGCCAGCGGCTGGGAGGCCAGCCGGTCCCCGAAGAACGCCAGCCCCTGGGCGCCATGTCCGGCCAACTCGGGCTCGGACAGCACCCGTTGGAAGGCGACCGAGCCGATCAGGAAGAGTGTCAGCATGGTGACCAGGGTGATGATCCCGGCACGGGAGGCGTCGCGCGGGTCGCGCACCTCCTCGTTGACGCTGAACGCGGCCTCGAAGCCCCAGTAGCAGAACACCGACAGCAGCAGTCCCTGGGCGAGCGCCGACGCCGACGGGATGGCGAACGGGTCGAACCAGCTCAGGCTGAAGGCGTGCGGCCCGTGGACGATGCCGTATCCGCAGAACCCGAGCAGGACGACGTACTCGAAGACCAGCAGCCCGGTCTGCAGCCGCGCCGCGGTACGGATGCCGGTGACGGCGGTGAGGGTGACCGCGACCAGGACCACGATGCCGACCGCGGTCGTCTGCACCGTCGAACCCGGGTCCAGGGGGAGCCCGGCAAGCCGGTGCAGCCCGGCCACCCCGGCGAGCTGGATCAGCGCCGATCCGGTCACCGCGGTGGTGTACGCGAGGAACGCCAGCGTCGCCACGATGTTCACCCAGCCGACCATGAAGCCCAGCCACGGGCTGAGCGAACGGCCCACCCAGACATAGCCGTTGCCCGCGTTCGGCTCCACCCGGTTCAGCCGGGAGAAGGCACCCGCGATGCCGAGGACCGGCAGGAACGCCAGCAGCATGATCGCCGGGAGATGCAGGCCCACCACGCCGGCCGTGACGCCCAGGCCGATGCCGATGCTGGTGGTGGCGGCCGTGCTGGACGCCGCGATGGCGATGCCGTCGAGCACGCCGAGGGACTTGCGCAACGCGGGCCGCGCAGGTGGGTCTGCACCGAAGGGGAGGTCGGACATGACTGGGTCTCCGCTCGCACCGGGGGGCCTGGTCGGCCCCGGTGAACGCACATGAAACTGTCCGGGGCCTTAACAGGTCAACGATGTTGTCATAAGGTGCGGTGCACCGGCTCCAGGGAGGCAGTCCATGAGCGAGCGCGTCGTCCCGCCCACCGCGCGGCAGCGCAGACGGCCCACCAAGCAGGGTGTCGTCCTCTCCGAGGAACTGATCGTCGCCACGGCCCTCAGGCTGATCGAGGAACACGGTGCGGAGGCTCTGTCCGTCCGCCGCCTCGGCCGTGCCCTCGGCGCCGACCCGAGCTCGCTGTACCGCTACTTCCGGCACACCGACGACCTGATGCTCGCCATCGCCGACGAGCTCATCGGCCGTACCCTGCGCAGTTGGCGGCCCACCGGCGACTGGCGCGCCGACCTGCGCGACCTCGGCCTGCGCATGCACGCGGGTGCCCTGGCCCACCCGCGGGCGGCCGTCCTGAGCTCGTACCGGGTGACCGGGCGGGCGCACGAGATCCAGGCCGTCGAGACCATCATCGGCGTGCTGCGCGATGCCGGCTTCCCCGACGGCGAGGCGGTGCGGATCTATCACGCCTTCGTCGATCAGGCCCTCGCCTTCGGCGCTCTCGACTCGGCGAGCGCGGCGCTGCCGAAGGCCGCCCAGGATGCGGAGTCGTCCGTGTGGCGGGCCATCTACGCACGGCTGCCCGCCGGCACACATCCGCACATCGCCGCGACGACCCGCCACCTCATGACCGAGATGCCTCGCAGCTCCTATCCGACCGCCCTGGACCTGTTCCTGGGCGCGGCGACCGCGCGGCTGGCGGAGATCCGGGCACGCCCGCGCGGGGCGGGGGAGCGGCCGGCGGCCGACTGAATCCGCCGGACGGGGATATCCGTTGAGGTAGAGGGCCGCGGGGCACGAAGTCCCGCGCCCCGGACCGTTCGGAGGAGACATGCCACTGGTGGAAGCGGGCTATCTGGTGCTCGACTGCCTCGAGCCCGAGAAGCTCGCCGTGTTCTACAAGGAGCTGCTGGCGGCCGAGGAGACGGACGCGACCGCCAACCGCGTGGAGATCAGGGGCGCCGACGGCACCCGGCTGGCCTTCCGCCGCGATGTCAACGCGACGCCGCCGAGCTGGCCGCGCCCCGAGAACTCCCTCCAGGTCCATCTGGACTTCATGGTGGAGGACCTGGACGCGGTGGAGCGCAAGGTGATCGAACTCGGCGGACGCCCCCTGGACACGAAGGACGCGTCCGGCCCCTTCGAGGAACGCGGCTACGCCGACCCGGCGGGCCACTCCTTCACCCTGCGCCGCGTCACACCTACGGCGCCCAAGCAGGGCTGACCCGGGCTCAGCAGGTCGGGCAACTATGTCCGCTTCGGTGCTGTAGCGCCCTGAAGGGCGCGGGGCTGTGTCGATGTGCGGCTCCGCCGCGGGGCGCGACCAGCCACCACGGCGCCGCAGACGATCGACGGACATCACCGCACAGCCCGCGGAGCGCCTAGTCCCGGCCGCCCTGGTCGGTGGCCGGCCAGACGCCGGTCGAGCGCTCGATGGCCTTCGCTCCCGTGCGGTCGATCGCGCTGCGGACCACGGCGAACAGGGCGCCCTGGACCGCAGCGGCGAGCAGGATCTCTCCCCAGCCGCGGTCGCGGTCCAGGGCGTCGGGCGCGTTCTCCTCGTGCCGCAGCGCCATCCATGTCTTACGGAAGGCGAGCGAGGCGATCGCGCCGCTGGCCCAGCCCATGGCGAAGCCCAGGGGCTTGTAGGCGAGGGGCAGCTTCAGTTTCCTCTTCTTCGTCTTCGCCACGTCTGTCTCCTTCGTCGGTCAGGGCCGGCCCGGCGCGGCGATCTCCTCGTCCGCCGGGGCGGGCCCCGGCGGCGTCCCGTCGCCGAACGGCCGGCCGCCCAGTTCCTCGCGGTGATGAGGGGTCAGCCAGCCGGACAGGTCCGGCCCGAGGGGCACGATCCGGGTCGGGTTGATCCCGGTGTGCACCTGGTAGTAGTGCCGTTTGATGTGGTCGAAGTCGACGGTGTCACCGAAGCCGGGCGTCTGGTAGAGGTCGCGAGCGTACGCCCACAGGACCGGGTTCTCCGCGAGCTTGAAGCGGTTGCACTTGAAGTGGCCGTGGTAGACCGCGTCGAAACGGACCAGGGTGGTGAACAGCCGGATGTCCGCCTCGGTGATCGTGTCGCCGACGAGATAGCGTTGCCGGGCCAGCCGCCCTGTCAGCAGCTCCAGGCGCCGGAAGACACCGGCGCAGGCGGCCTCGTACTCCTCCTGGTCCGTGGCGAAACCCGCTCGGTACACACCGTTGTTGACGTCCTCGTAGACGTCCTCCATCACGGAGTCGATCTCGTCCCGCAGGGCGTACGGGTACAGGTCGGGAGCCCCGTCGCGGTGCAGGGCCCGCCACTCGGTGGCGAGGTCCAGGGTCAGCTGCTGGTAGTCGTTGGTGACCAGCTTCCCGCTGGGTACGTCGACGATCGCGGGCACGCTCACGCCGCCCGGGTAGTCGGTCTCCCGGCGGTCGTAGGCCTCGCTGAGGAAGCGGATGCCGAGGACCGGGTCGCGGCCGTCGGGGTCCAGGGTGAAGCGCCAGCTTCGGTCGTCCTGGATCGGGTCGGCGACGCCCAGGGACAGGACGTCCTCAAGGCCGAGCAGCCGACGCGAGACCAGCGCCCGGCTGGCCCACGGACAGGCACGGCTGGCCACCAGCCGGTAACGGCCCGCCTCCACCGGCCACCCGTCCCGGCCGTCCGCCGTGATCCGGTCCGTGAAGTGGCTCTTGGACCGTTTGAACGTCGTCTGCCCGTAGCTGCTGTTGCCCCCGCCGCCCATGATTCCTCCCTGCGTCGCGTGTCTCCCCGATGACCGGTTCCCCCTGTTCGATGACCGGGTTCCCCTCATTCCTGACCGGGTTCCCCACATTCCTTCGATTCCCCCGAAATCCGCCCGCCCGGTGTGAGCCGTCACCAGAGGGGCAGTCGGCGAAGGTGAGCGGGACTTCCTCGACAACCTCGACATCCTCGAATTCCTCGGACGACAAGACGGACCGCAGGACACACGTCACCGTGCTGGTGGCGCTCGCCGCCAACCTGCTGATCGCGGTGGCCAAGGCCGTCGGCGGGCTGGTGGCCGGATCACCGGCTCTGCTGTCGGAGGCGGCGCACTCGGTGGCCGACAGTTTCAACGAGGTCTTCCTGCTGGCGGCGCTGCGCCGCAGTCGCCGCCCGGCAGACAAACGGCATCCCTTCGGCTACGGCAAGGAACGGTTCTTCTGGTCGCTCCTGGCAGCCGTCGGGATCTTCGTCATGGGTGGCTGCTTCTCCTTCTTCCAAGGCGTCGAGGCCCTCAAGAACGGTGCCGAGGAAAAACTGAGCGGTTATGTCGCGGGCCTGATCGTGCTGGGCGTCGCCTTTGTCGCCGAGGGCATCTCCCTGCTGCGGGCCCTGCACCAGGTGCGGCGCCAGGGCGGCAGGCAGCGCATGCGTGATCCGGCGCTGCGCACGGTGGTGGCCGAGGACGGCACGGCGGTACTCGGCGTGACACTGGCCGCCGTGGGCATGGCGCTGCACATGCTCACCGGGCAGGTGGTGTGGGAGGCGTCCGCCTCGCTGGCGATCGGCGTGCTGCTCGTCTTCGTCGCCTACCACCTGGGCCGCGAGGCCCGCGACCAGCTGATCGGGGAGTCCACCGACCCTCGCACGGCGGCCCGGATCCAGGAGCTGCTGGAGGCGGAGCCCGAGATCGACAGCGTGGAGGCGCTGTTCACCATGAAGACGGGCCTCGACACGGCCCTGGTGGCCGCCCGCGTCGACCTGATGCCCGGCCTGGACAGCGAAGAGGTCGAGGAGGTCGCGGTGCGGATCAAGCGCTCCCTCGCGAGGACCGTGCCCGAGGCCGACGAGATCTTCCTCGACATCACCGACCGGCCGGCCCATGAGGCACGAGAAAGCCCCGCCGCGACGGGGGAACGCGGCGGGGCCTGACGCACGCGTGCCCGGCGGCATCCGGTTCATGCGTCCTTGAACGAAGATTTTTTCCGGCCCGGTGCAGGGGCCGGTCCGGCAGCCGACGCGGGTCCCGGTTCAGGGGCCGCCCACCAGGGCCCGGATCAGTGCCCTCCGTCAACCGGTTCCAGTACGAACACCGGGATCTCCCGGTCCGTCTTCTTCTGGTAGTCGGCATAGGGCGGATACGCCGCCACGGCACGCTCCCACCACTCGGCCTTCTCCGCGCCGGTGACCTCACGGGCCGTCATGTCCTGCTTCTTCGGCCCGTCCTGGAGCTCCACACGGGGATCGCTCTTGACGTTGTGGTACCAGACCGGGTGCTTGGGCGCGCCGCCCTGAGAGGCGACCAGGGCGTACCGTCCCTCGTGCTCGACGCGCATCAGAGGCGTCTTACGGATCTTGCCGCTCTTCGCACCCCGGGTCGTGACCAGGACGACGGGCAGGCCGGTGTCCATCAGCGTCGTCCCCTTGGTGCCGCCGGAGCTCTCGTACAGCTCCACCTGCTCGCGTACCCACTGTGCCGGGCTGGGTTCGTACTCGCCCTCAAGAGGCATGTCATCCGTCCCATCGTCGAGTTCTGCAGCTGACTGGCACCGTCCTACAACACCGGTGCATGCAGGATTCATCCATACCGCACTGCCCGACGGCGTCGTGATCACGCCACTCGAGAGCGGATCCGTCACCGACCGATCCCGCAACGGGCGCAGACATGGCCGGATTGTGGAGGCGCCCACTGCTGCTTCGGCCCGATTCAGATGCACGAGCGAGCATCCCCGGCCAGAATGCCCGCGCCACCGATCTGGCCGAACTTCACGTCGTCCCATAGATGCCCCGGGCATCTAATGAAGATCTGCACGACGCACTCTTCGTCTGCGAGGTCTTCCATGACGGAAACGGAACCCGTCGCGTTCCCCCAGGACCGGACCTGCCCCTACCACCCGCCCACCGCCTACGACTCCCTGCGCGCCACCCGCCCGCTGAGCCGGATCACGCTCTACGACGGCCGTCCGGCCTGGCTCGTCACCGGGCACGCCCTCGCCCGCGAGCTGCTCTCCGACCAGCGCCTGTCGACCGACCGCACTCATCCCGACTTCCCGGCGCCCACCGAGCGGTTCGCCGCGGTGAAGAACCGGAGGGTGGCGCTGCTCGGCGTCGACGACCCGAAACATCGCACGCAGCGGCGGATGATGGTGCCCAGCTTCACCCTCCGCCGCGCCGTCGAGTTGCGGCCGCAGATCCAGCGGATCGTGGACGAGCGGCTCGACTCGATGATCGCGCAGGGGCCGCCCGCCGAGCTGGTCAACGCCTTCGCGCTGCCCGTGCCGTCGATGGTGATCTGCGCGCTGCTCGGCGTCCCGTATGCCGACCACGAGTTCTTCGAGGGCCAGTCACGCCGGCTGCTGCGCGGCCCCACGGTCGACGACGTGCAGGACGCGCGCAACCAACTGGACGCGTACTTCGAGGAGTTGATCGACAGCAAGCTGAAACAACCGGAGCCCGGCGAGGGCGTGCTGGACGAACTCGTCCACCAGCAGCTGCGCGAGGGAGTGCTGGACCGCCAGGAGGTCATCTCGTTCGCGACCATCCTGCTGGTCGCCGGCCATGAGACGACCGCCAACATGATCTCCCTGGGCACCTTCACCCTCCTCCAGCATCCCGAGCACCTGGCCGAGTTGCGCGACAACGCGGAGCTCGTGCCCGGCGCCGTCGAGGAGCTGATGCGCATGCTGTCGATCGCGGACGGCCTGCTGCGCCGCGCCACCGAGGACATCGAGGCCGGCGGCACCACCATCCGGGCGGGCGACGGCGTGGTCTTCGCCACCTCGGTCATCAACCGTGACGAGGACGTCTACCCCGCCCCCGACACCCTCGACTGGCACCGCTCCGCCCGCCACCACGTCGCGTTCGGCTTCGGCATCCACCAGTGCCTGGGCCAGAACCTGGCCCGCGCCGAGCTGGAGATCGCCCTGCACACCCTCTTCGACCGGCTGCCCACGCTCCGCCTGGCCGCCCCTGCCGAGGAGATTCCCTTCAAACCCGGCGACACGATCCAGGGGATGCTGGAACTCCCCGTGACCTGGTAAGAGGCTCAAGGCCATGCACACCGACACGCACATCGAGATCGACAAGGACGTCTGCATCGGCGCGGGCCAGTGCGCCCTGGCCGCCCCGGGCGTCTTCACCCAGGACGACGACGGATTCAGCACGCTGCTGCCGGGCCGGGAGGACGGCGGCGGCGATCCGATGGTGCGGGAAGCGGCCCGGGCCTGCCCGGTCGGCGCGATCACCGTGTCCGAGGGCTGAGCGCCCGAGTCTCAGCCCGCCCGCAGCAGCAGCCGTGCCGCCTCGCGCGCCTCCCGCGCGGGCTCCGTGCTGCGGGTGATCCCGGCGGTGACCATGGCGCCCTCGGCCAGCAGGAACAGCTGCCCGGCCAGGGCGCCGGGCAGCCCCGCGTCCGCCACGAGCCCGGCGAGGTACTCCCGGAACGCCTTCTTGTGCGCCCGTACCTGGGCCGCCACCCGCTCCGACGAGGCGCCCAGCTCACCGTAGGAATTGATCCACGCGCACCCCCGGAAACCGTCCTCGCCGAACCACAGCTCCAGCCAGTCGAAGACCGCCAGGATCCGCTCCTCGGGCCCCTGTCGCCGCTGGACGAACTCGGCGAGCCGGCCGCGCCAGCGCACATCGCGCCGCTCCAGATATGCCTCCACCAGCTGCTCCTTCGCCGGGAACAGCTGGTAGAGCCGCTTGAGCGAGACGCCCGACGCACCGCGGATGTCGTCCATGCCGACGGACTGGATGCCCCGCCCGTAGAACAGCTCCTCCGCGGCGTCCAGCGCCTGCTCCCGGGCGACTGCACTGTCGATGACGGCCATGCGGTGTACCACCTCCCCTTGACGTGCTCTTCCACGTGCTCTCTTGACGCGAGAACGAGCGTTCTCCTACGGTAGCAGCCCTGCGGAGAACGCTCGTTCTCCTCTGTTGTCCGTCCGTCGAGGAGGAATCCATGGCCACCGACCGTCCGCCCCTGCCCCCGTTCACCCGCGAAACGGCCGCGCAGAAGGTCCAGGCCGCCGAGGACGCCTGGAACACCCGCGACCCCCACAAGGTGGCGCCGGCCTACTCGGAGGACTCGGTGTGGCGCAACCGCGACACCTTCGTCACCGGACGGGCCGAGATCGTCGAACTCCTGACCTCGAAGTGGGAGCGCGAGCTGGACTACGCGCTGCGCAAGGACCTCTGGGCCTTCGACGGCAACCGCATCGCCGTCCACTTCCAGTACGAGTCCCGGGACGCCGACGGCCAGTGGTGGCGCTCCTACGGCAACGAACTGTGGGAGTTCGACGAGCACGGCCTGATGACCCGGCGCGAGGCAAGCATCAACGACGTGCCCATCGAGGAGAAGCAGCGCCGCATCCACGGCCCGCGGCCCGAGGCCGAGCGGGGACGGTCCTTCCCGCTCCGATAGCGTTCCCGGTGAGTAGGGTGCGCGGATGACCGAACAGGCCGAGCAGCCCTTCCTCTACGTCGTCGTCTGCGCCGCCGGGATCGCCGCGGACGTCAGCAAGCTGATCACCGCCGCACAGGAGCGGGACTGGGAGGTCGGCGTCATCGCCACTCCGGTCGCCATGAACGGCTTCTTCGACACCGCCGCCGTCGAGGCGCAGACCGGTCGCCCCATACGCTCCGCCTGGCGAACTCCCGGCGACCCGCGCCCCTTCCCGCCGCCGGACGCCGTGGTGGTCGCGCCCGCCACCTTCAACACCGTCAACAAGTGGGCGGCCGGGCTCGCCGACACCCTCGCGGTGGCCACCCTCTGCGAGGCCTACGGCCTGGGCGTCCCCGTCGCCGTACTCCCGTGCGTGGCCGACGCCCTGGCCGCCCATCCCGCCTATCAGGACAGCCTCGTACGACTGCGCGGGATGGGCGTCCGGTTCGGCGATCCGTACTCCGGCGAGCCGGAAGAGGACGGCTCGCGACCGGAGTTCGGCTGGGCGCGGGCGCTCGACCTGATCGAGCGGCGGTGACGAGTCAGGCGCAGCGGACCGTCGGACCCGCCAGCATGCCCCCCGTGTACAGCGTCTGCCCCTGCGGCATCCAGTAGCCCAGCTTGGAGACGACCGTCGAGCAGGCGGACCCGACCGAGGCGCGGACCACGACCGTGGCCGGGTGACCCGGCTGCAGGTCGGTCAGGGCGCAGTCGAGGGCGTACGCGTTCCTCGTCGTCGCGGGATAGCGGCCGGTCAGCGGATTGACGCAGCGGGCGTCCGACGTGGACAGCCGCACCCCCGAGCTCTCCTCTCCGATCAGCCCGAACCGCGCGCTGCCGTCCCCCTGCTCGCTGTCGCGGTGGATCCGGTACGTCAGCGTGGTCGCCGTGCCGCGCTGCAGCGTGGTGTGGTCGACCTCGATGCGGTGCGTGGCCGGCGGCTTCGGCGCGGTCAGGGTCAGCGTGGCGCGGACGGTGCCGTGCAGGTCCACTCCGGCGGGCGACGACTTCACGCGCACATCGGCGGTGACGTCGTACGTCCCGGGACCGGGATACTCGCCGGAACCGGGAAGCCTCCCGGAGGCCGCCGTCACCCCGCCCTTCCGCGCGGTCCAGGTGCCCGAGGTGAGACAGGCGACACCGCCGTCCGACTCCGGACCGCTGCAGGACGCCGGGGCCGACACCGCCATCGTCGGCGTGCCGCTTCCCGCGCACAGGCTCACCGAGGCACGCTGCCCGTCCGCGCTCCGCAGGACTCCCGCGGGTACGCACAGCGTGGACGGTTCCGGCGGCGGACTCGGACTGCTCCACGCGGACGAGACCGGCATGAGGGGCAGGGTCAGGGGCAGTACGGCCGCTCCGATCAGGAGCTTCGTCTTCGTCGGACGTGTCGGCACCGGGTTCCTCCCGCAGGGCCACGACCGGCCGGACGCCGGTCACCTGCGCCGAGGATGCGCGAGCGCGCCGACCGAGCGGCGGCTCCCACGCCGGGCGGTCACCTGCGGGCAGCAACGGCCGCTGCCCCGGCCGTCCAGGGGCGTGGTACTCGGAGTGTGGGCGAAGCCGTACGCTCCCCTTCGTACCCATCCCGAAGGCAGGAGCAGCAACGATGCAGTACGTGAAGCTCGGTTCGACGGGCCTGGACGTGTCGCGGGTCTGTCTCGGCTGTATGACCTACGGCCTGCCCGACCGCGGCGTGCACGAGTGGACGCTCGACGAGGAGGCCTCGCGTCCGCTGATCCGGCAGGCGCTGGAGGCCGGGATCAACTTCTTCGACACGGCGAACGTCTACTCCGACGGCACCAGCGAGGAGATCGTCGGCAAGGCGCTGCGCGACTTCGCGAACCGCGACGAGATCGTGCTGGCGACGAAGGTACACGGCCGGATGCGGCCCGGGGCCAACGGCGCGGGACTGTCCCGCAAGGCGATCATGACGGAGATCGACCACAGCCTCAGCCGCCTCGGCACCGACTACGTCGACCTGTACCAGATCCACCGCTTCGACCCGCACACCCCGGTCGAGGAGACGATGGAGGCCCTGCACGACCTGGTGAAGGCGGGCAAGGTGCGCTACATCGGGGCGAGTTCGATGTTCGCCTGGCAGTTCTCCAAGATGCAGTACACGGCCGAGCGGCACGGCTGGACCAAGTTCGTGTCCATGCAGAACCACTACAACCTCCTCTACCGCGAGGAGGAGCGCGAGATGCTGCCGCTCTGCGCCGACCAGGGCGTCGGCGTCCTGCCCTGGAGCCCGCTCGCCCGGGGCCGCCTCACCCGGGACTGGGGCACGGTGACGGAGCGCAGCGCGGGCGACAACTTCGGCAGCCGCCTCTACCCGGAGGGCGATCGCACCATCGTCGAGGCCGTCACCCGCATCGCGAACGACCGCGCCGTCCCGCGCGCCCAGGTCGCCCTCGCCTGGCTGCTGCACCAGGACACGGTGGCCGCCCCGATCGTCGGCGCCGCCAAGCCGCACCACATCGAGGACGCCGTGGCCGCCGTCGAACTCGATCTCAGCGACAAGGAGATCGAGGAGCTGGAGGCCCCTTACTCCCCGCACCCCATCGTCGGCCACAGCTGACCGCACAGGTCGGGCGCAGTCCAGGGTGGTGACTCAGTGGGGCCCGTGCGGTGCGAACTCGGTGCCGCACGGCCCCGCGCCCTCGCTCTCCGCCAGGACCACGCGCTCGCCGTCCATCGACAGCGTGCGGTAGTAGTGCCCGATGCGCTCCGCCGACCGTCCCACGTAGTGGCCGATGAACGACCGGCGGAACCGGTCGGTGGTCCCGTTGGGCTGCGAGCCGTGCACCAGGCTGCCGTTGAAGAAGAGGACGTCCCCCGGCTCCATGTCGACCGGCACGGCCGCAAGGCCCGGCGGCGGGGGAACGTACTCCCGCGCGAACGACACCTCGGGGTCCGCCTCCTCCGGACAGAACAGGTCCATGCGGTGCGTACCGGGGACGACCTCCAGACCGCCGTTGTCCCGGCCGATCACGTCACAGGCCAGCCACGCCGCCACACACGTGCCCGGCTCCACCCGCAGATAGAAGTTGTCCTGGTGCAGCGCCTGCCCCCGCGCGCCGGGCGGCTTGAAGTAGAACATGCTCTGGGCGGCCAGCACCTCTTCGTCGAGCAACTCCTCCAGCGCCCCGCGCAACCGGGCGTCGAGCAGGACGCGCAGCGCCGTTTCGCTGATCTCGTGCGGGTGCATCACCCGCGGGTACGCGGCCAGCGGATCCGCGGACGCGCGCGGCTCGAAGTGACCGGGCACCGGCCCGGCCGCGTGCAGCGCCGCGAACTCCGCACAGAGCCGGTCGATCTCGTCGGGTCCGAAGAGTCCGCGTACGACGGTGAACCCGTCCTCCTGGAACTGCCTCAGCCCGTCCTGGGTCAGGATGGAAGCGCCGACGGCGCCCATATCCATGGCTGTCATACGTCCGCTCCTTCCGTCGGGTGTCCTCGGCTCATCACGCTAGGTCGCCGCGCGCTTCAGGAGGATGCCCGTGAACGCTGACGGATTGCCCGAGACTGCTGCGTCCGGCGATCCCGCCCCGCCGCCGGGCCTCGTCGTCGTCGGCCGCTACGACCAGCCGGAGGGCTACGGCGTCAACCGGCCGCGCGGCGCGGACAGCTGGCTGTTCACCTGGACCACCGGCGGGCGGGGCCGGCTGCGCCAGGGTGGGGCCGAGGCCCGGGCCGGCGCGGGCGACCTGGTGGTGCTGGCCCCGGGCGTCGGGCACGAGTACGCGGTCGACCCTGCCGCCCACAGCTGGCGGTTCTGGTGGGTGCACTGCCAGGCACGCCCGTCCTGGGCGCCGTGGCTGCGGCCGTACGACACCGGCGACGGACTGTTCGTCGTCACCCCGACCCCGGCCGCCCTGCACGACCGGGTCGACGCGGCCTTCCGACGGATGCTCGCCGACGCCCGCTGGACCGGCACCGAGTCACCGCCCGCCGCCGCGCCGGACGACCGGGTCGCCGTGGCGCACGGCACAGCGGCCCGCGAACTCGCCCTGTCCTCCCTGGAGGAGATCGTCCTGCTCACCGCCGCCACCGCGCGCACCCCGGCCTCGCCGCCCGGCGTCGACGGCCGGGTGCGCCGTGCCGAGGCGCTGATCGCCGCCGACCCGGGCGCCCCGCACACCGTGCGCTCGCTCGCCGAAAGTGTCTCCCTGTCGCCCTCCCGGTTCGCCCACCTGTTCACCCGGCAGCTCGGCCAGTCGCCGATGCGGGCCTTGCGCGAGGCCCGGCTGCGGCATGCCGCCCGGCTCCTGGAGAGCACCGACCTGTCCGTGGATCGGGTGGCCGCGGCTTCGGGATTCGCCAGTCCGTTCCACTTCAACCGGGTCTTCCGCGCACGCTACGGAGTGCCGCCCGGCGCCTACCGGCGAGGCGGCTCAATGGTTGGGACATGAGCCGTAGCGCTCCGTTCGACCCGTCGGATGTGCGGTGAAACGGCCGCTCAATGGTTGTGGACCGGGCCGGGTGCGCCGACCGACTGAATCCCTTTCCGATTGCCGCACCGACAGGCTTGACCATTCGTCAAATCCCGTCGACGGGCCCGGCGGGCACAAAACCGCTGGATCTCTTGTTAGGGCTGCCTGACCTGTGCAAAGGTGTGCCTGTCGGCGCACGGACAACAAATTTTCCGGCTGTGTGCACGAGGCCGTTCCCGTTCGACCTACGCTCCAAAAGGGCTTCCCCAGGTGGGCGTTGGAGCTGCCGAATCCTGTACTCATACCACTTGGTATGGACTTTATGACGCATGCCCCGAGAGGAATGCAGCCGTGAAAGACGCGGGCCTGTCGAATTCCCCCACGCCCGACCGCCGGTTCTTCGTGACGGACGAACAGCTGAGCGCAGAACTGAAGAAGTGGACGGGGACGACTCCCGCGCTGCAGCCCGTCGGTGAACTTCTCGACCGGCACTGGGAAGCGGCGTTCGCCTATGCCCGGCTGTGCACCGACGGCGCCGCTTCGGCGGGAATGCTCACGACCGCCGCATTCACGAGGCTCTTCGGTGAAACCCTGCGGCAGAACGGGCCGACCTCCGCGTGGCGGCCTCAACTCCTCGTCACCGTCCGCCGGATCGCCGCGGAGTGGGACAACGACCACAGACGGGAACACCTCCACCCCGAGCTGTCCTCCGAGGGCGGGGACCGCGTCGCGGCCCGCCTGCTTCCGCCGTCCGACCGCCGCCTGCTGTCCGGGGCCTTCCAGCGGCTGCCCCAGTCGGCCCGCTGCCTGCTGTGGCATGTGGAGGTCGAGGCGGAAGCGCTAGGGATACCCGCCGGCCTGCTGGGCATCGAGGAGCAGGACGCCGCCGTCGAACTGGAGCGCGCCCGTGAACGGCTGCGTGAGGAGTGCCTCCAGGTCCACCGCGAACTCGCCCCCGAGCAGGAGTGCCGGCGCTATCTGCGGATGCTGGACGTGACCTACCGGCGCGGCGGAGTCGAGATCGATCCCGACCTGAACACCCACCTCGCCTGCTGCAGGCACTGCAGCCACACCGCCGACCAACTGGCACAGTTCAACGAGGGGCGCCTCGGCCTCGCCCTGGCCGAGGCGGTACTCGGCTGGGGCGCGCGCGCCTACGTGGAGTCCCGGGTGGCCTCGCTGACCGAGGAGTCCGGCGCCCTGCCCCCGGAGATCCCGGCCCAGCCGATCCCGGGCGAGCCCTTCGGCCCCTCCCACCCCGCGCCCGGCACGACCCCGCGCCCCGGTGGCCGCTCCGCCGCCCGTCGTGCCGCGCAGAAGGCCGCCCGGCATGCCGCCGCCCGCCGCCGCAATCTCGCCGCGGCCGTCCTGACGGTGAGCGGACTGGTCGTCCTCCCGCTGGTCCTGTGGTCCGTCCTCGGCTCCGGCGACGGCACCACCACGGCCGACGGCGACCACCCCTCCGAGACCCCCGGCAGCGGCACGGGCACCCCGTCCGCGGCCCCCTCCTGGGTCGGCACCAGCACGGGCTCCCAGGGCACCATGCGCGGCAAACTGCACAACGCCGACTCCGGGCTGTGCGTCGCCGTCGTCGGCAAGAAGGTCGTCAAGGGAGCCGAGACCGAACTCGCCGACTGCTCCTCGGCATCCGTCCAGCAGTGGACGTACGAGACCGACGGCCGCCTGCGCAGCGTCACGGTCCCCGGCCTGTGCCTGGACTCCCACCTCGGCTACTCGGTGCAGCTCGCCCCGTGCACGGGCGAGTCCGAGCCGGGTGCCAAGAACATCCGCTACGACTTCACCCTGCAGGGCACCCTGGTGCCGCGCTGGGACCAGGACCTGGCCCTGACCCCCGCGGCCACCGACGGCTCGGGCGCGCTGGTCGTCAAGACCCGCGACGACGGTACCGCCCAGCGCTGGTCGTTCGACACGTCCAAGGCCGACCTGCAGATGCAGGTGGTCAACTGGGACGCCGACAACAGCCCCTCGCCCACGCCGAAGGCCACCCCCAAGGCCGCGAGGACACCGAGCCCCACCCCCACGCCGTCCGCTGCTCCGTCGACGGCGCAGCCGACGCCGACGAGCCCGTACCCCACGAACCCGTACTGCTACTACAACCCGGCCTACTGCGGATGGGGCGGCTACGGCCCGGGTTCCGGATACGGCAACGGGTACGGACACGGCGGTGGCGGCCCCCGCTGACCGCCAGGCTCAGCCCGCCACCTGGAGCGACAGCCACAGCGCCGCCACGGCCGCGACGAGAGCGGCCGGGGTGGCGAGCAGGCCGAGCCGGGTGAACTCCCCGAGCTGCGTCTCCTGGCCGTGCCGCTGCACGATGCGCCGCCACAGCAGCGTCGCCAGCGAGCCCGCGTACGTCAGGTTCGGGCCGATGTTCACCCCGAGCAGCACCGCCAGCACCGCACCGGGCCCGGCGGCGGCGGTCAGCGGCAGCAGGACCAGCACCGCGGGCAGGTTGTTGATCAGGTTCGCCAGTACGGCGGCCAGCGCGGCGATGCCCAGCAGCGCGAGCAGCCCCGTGCCGCCGGGCAGCACATGGCCCAGCGCATCGGCGAGCCCGTTGTCGACGACCGCCCGCACCACGATGCCGAGCGCGAGGACGAACGCCAAGAACGCCGGGGACGAGGCCCGCACCACTGACAGCGGGGTGGCCCTGCGCCGCATGAGCGCCCGGCCGGCCAGCACCAGCGCGCCCGCCGCGGCCACCCATGCCGGGTCGATGCCCACCGCGGAGGCCACGACGAATCCAGCCAGTGTGCACCCCACGGTGACCAGCGCGAACAGCGGCAGCGCGGGCGTCTCGCCGGGTTCGGGGGAGTGGACGGACGCGGCCAGGTCGTCGTCGAAGAACCGCCGGAAGACCAGGTACTCGGCGCCGATCGCGACCAGCCACGGCAGGACCATCAGCGCGGCGAAACGGGTGAAGCTCAGCCCGCTCGCCTCGAACGCCAGCAGGTTGGTCAGATTGGAGACGGGCAGCAGCAGCGAGGCCGTGTTCGACAGGTGGGCGCACGCGTAGAGATGCGGCCTGGCCCGCACTCCGGCCCGGGCCGCCGTGGCGAGCACCACCGGCGTCAGCAGCACCACCGTGGCGTCCAGGCTGAGCACGGCCGTGATCGCCGACGCCAGCACGAAGACCGCCGCCAGAAGCCGGCCGGGCGAGCCCGCCGCCCGCCGGGCCATCCACGCACCGCACGCCTGGAAGAGCCCCTCCACATCACAGAAGTGGGCCAGCACCAGCACGGCGGCCAGGAAGCCGACGACGGGCCCGAGCCTGGAGACCTCCTCCCGGGCATGGTCCAGGGAGATCGCGCCGGTGGCGATCACGATCCCCGCGGCCGGGACCGCCAGCACGGCCTCCGGCATGCCCTTCGGGCGCAGTACCGCCCAGGCGAGGACCGCGACGAGCAGGGCGACGGACAGTATTTCGGCAAGCGCGGTGTTCAGGGCAGGGTCCTTCAGGGCGGATCAGCACGGGAACCTCAATGAAAACAGGTCGCGGTAAGAGATCCGCCGGAGCCCTGCCTGCTCAGGGGCCGGTGCCCGGGCTGAACACCGTCAGGAACACCGAGGACGCGTTGCCGGACACGGGGACCTGACCACCGTTCCATGTCACGGTGAGATGGTCCCGCTCGTCGGGCGGCGTCACCAGCAGCGAGGCGGGGGTGGCCGTGTGGGCACCGCTGACATCCGGATTGGAGAACGTCAGTCCCGCCCAGGCGCTCTTGCCCGGCGCCAGCGTCACGGTCGCAGGAGTGCCCGAGGAGCGCTTAGGGTCGGGGCCCAGCTGCCGGCCCGACGCGTCCACGAACGCGGCGCCCGGATAGCCACGCACCGTGCAGGTGCGGGAGGACGCGTTGGTCAGGACGACCGGGAAGTTCTCCTGCCCGGCACCGGGGTCGTTCCGCCCGACGGTCGCCCGCAGCTCCGAGGTGTGACAACGGCCCCCGGTGGTGCCGGCGGGCGCGGACTTCGCCGGGGGCGCGGTCACGGTGGCCTTGCCGGGAGCGGAGCCCGACACGGAGGCGGAGGCGGATGCGGACGCGCTCGCCGAGTCGGTGCTGTGGCCCCCGGTGGCGGGCGCGGCCGTACCGGGCAGTGTCTGGGTGCTCGTCGTGCCGCTGCCGCCGCTGCTGCCGCAGGCCGTCAGCAGACCCAGCACCGCGGCCGCACTCGCCAGCAGGGCCGCCCGGTGGACGGAGGGGGACTTCTTCGCCATGTGCCTCAACACTCCCGGTGATTCCTCGCACACGTTCTGATGTGTACGTACGGCGCCTCTGTGCCCCGTCACACAGGTCCGATGCATGCCGGGACGAAAAAGTTCGCGCGCGGCCCGAGTGATCCGCGTCAGCTTCCGATGCGCACGGAGGCGAGGACGCGGTCGGTCGCCGATGCCCGGCCACTTTGGCGGATCTGCACGTACACCCGAGTCTGCGCGCTGCCGTCCGCCGGGGCGAGTGCGGCCTCCGTGACCGACCCGCCGCCCGGGCAGCCGTCCCAGGTGCGGACCCCGCCGTGCAAGACGGTGCCGGTGTAGGTGCGGGCGCCGTCGTAGTGGCAGCCGGGGTGGCTGAGGGCGTTCACCGCGGCCGTGAGGTCGCCGTGCGTGCTCAGGCCCACCAGCACGCCGTTCACCTCGGCCCTCAGGTCCTGCCACGCGGTCAGACGGTCCGCGACGGCGAACCCCGGCTCGTGACCGGAGGGCAGGCCGAGCGCCCGCGGATCCCAGCCGGAGTCGCGTATCTGCCGGTCCCAGCCGCGGGGGACCTCGGCGACGACCCGGCCGGTCTTGTCCGCCACCCGCACATCCGTGGCCGGGGCCTGCCGGTTCACCACCGCCAGGGTCACTCCGACGGCCGCGACCAGGGTCACGGCGCCCGTCAGGGCGAGGGCCGCCCGGTGTCTTCGGGGCCGGTGGGCAGAAGAGGCGAGCCGTTCCAGCTCCTCAGCGAAGGCCTCGGCATCGGGCCAGCGGCGTCTGCGGTCCGGCGCCAGCGCCCGCATCAGGGCCCGCCGGACGGCAGGAGCCAGATCCGGTCGCAGCCGGTCCGGCCGTACGACCCTGCCGGGCTCACCCGGAACCGTGCCGGTGACCAGGTGGTAGGCGACCGCGCCCAGGCTGTACACATCGGCCCGGGCGTCGATGCCCGCGCCGGGTTCGGCCTGCTCGGGCGGCCGGTATCCCGCCGAACCGGCGGCCTGCGTCAGCCCGGACGCCTGCGCCAGACTCTTGGCAAGACCGAGGTCGGCGAGCAGTACCCGCGACACCCCCTCCGGGGAGGAGCACAGCAGCACGTTGCTCGGCTTGATGTCCCGGTGCACGATCCCAGCCGCATGCAGCGCCGCCGCGCCACGGGCGGCCAGCGCCGTCAGCCGCAGCGCCTCCGGCACCGGCAGCGCACCCCCGGCCGGCAGGTCCGCGAGGGTGCCGCCGTCGGCGTACTCCATCACGAAGTACGGCCTGCCGTCGGGGAGTTCACCGATGTCGTAGACCTGCACCACCCGGTCCGAACCAGCCCGCCGCAGCATCCGCGCCTCGGCCAGGAACCGCTCCCGCACATCGAGCCGGTGGGACCAGTTGTCGGCGAGGACCTTGACCGCCACCGGCGCGTCGAGCTCGTCGTCATGGGCCAGCCAGACCGTGCCGAACGCGCCCGAGCCCAGGCGCCGTTCGAGGCGGTAGCGCCCGATCCGCTCGACGGAATGCATACGACTATCATGCCTGGACGTGGATCGTTCCCGAGGAGAGCCCCAGGTCGCGCCGACCGAGGACCTGGCCCGCAGCGCCGCGGCGGGCGACCCGGCGGCGGTGGAGGGACTGCTCCGGGCGATCGGGCCCGAGGTCGTCCGGCGCTGCGGCCGGTTCCTGCCCTGCCGCGAGGACGCGGAGGAGGCCGCGCAGGACGTCCTGCTCCAGGTCGCCCGGAAGATCTCCACCTTCCAGGGCCGCAGCCGCTTCAGCACCTGGCTCTACACGGTCGTCGCCAACTGCTGCCGCCAGAAGTACCGCGAACTCAAGCGCCGCTCGGCCGAACAGCCGGCCCCGATCGACGCGGGCCGCCTCACCGACCCCCGCACGACCAGCGTCATCGCCGGCTCCCGCCTCGACCTGCTGGAGGCACTGGACCGCCTGGAGCGCGAGCACCCCCAACTCGTCGAGCCCCTGGTCTACCGCGACATCTGCCAGCTCGACTACGCAGAAGCAGCCGACCGCGCAGGCATCCCCCTCGGCACCTTCAAGTCCCGCCTCCACGAGGCCCGCAAACATGTCAGGCCCTGGCTGGCGGAGGCGCCCTGAGCTGGGGCGGACGAAGTGCGCCCCAAAGGGGCGCGGGGAACTGCGCGACCAGCCACGACGCAGCCGCAGACGCAAGACAACCCCCACCGGGCAGCCCGCGGAGCGTCACTCGTCGAGCAGACCGATCTCCGCCCAGATCGTCTTGCCGTCCGCCGTGTGCCGGCTCCCCCACCGCTGCGTGAGCTGAGCAACCAGCAGCAGCCCCCGCCCGCCCTCGTCCCACGTCTTCGCCCGGCGTAGATGCGGAGCCGTGTGGCTGGTGTCCGACACCTCGCAGATCAGCGTCGCCTCGTCGTGGATCAGCCGCAGCCGGATGGGGTGCGAGCCGTACCGGATGGCGTTCGTGACGAGCTCGCTCACCACCAGTTCGGCGGTGAACGCCGCCTCCTGCAGCTCCCAGGTGTCCAGTTGCTCGACGACCTGCTTGCGGATCGGCGCGACCAGTGCCGGGTCGGCGGGGATGTGCCAGGTCGCCACCTGTGAGGCCGGCAGCCCGCGGGTGCGGGCCAGCAGCAGGGCCACGTCGTCCAGGGCGCCGCCCGACGGCAGCAGGGCGTGCAGTACCCGGTCGCAGGTCTCGTCCAGCGAGTCGGAGTACGTCTCCAGCGCCTCGCACAGCATCCGGTGGCTGGCGTCGACGTCCCGCTCCCGGGTCTCGATCAGCCCGTCCGTGTAGAACGACAGCACGCTGCCCTCGCGCAGCTCCAGCTCGGCCGACTCGAACGGCAGCCCGCCCAGGCCCAGCGGCGGCCCGGCCGGCAGGTCGACCTGCCGCGGTGCACCGCCCGGCGGTACCACGACCGGCGGCGGATGCCCGGCCCGGGCCAGTGTGCAGCGCCGCGACACCGGGTCGTACACCGCGTACAGGCAGGTGGCGCCGACCTCGCCGGGGCTCCCGTCGTTGCCGGCCTCCGCGGACAGCCGGACGACCAGATCGTCCAGGTGGGTCAGCAGCTCGTCGGGGGCGAGGTCTATGTCGGCGAGCGTGCGCACGGCGGTGCGCAGCCGGCCCATGGTGGCCGAGGCCTGGATGCCGTGTCCGACGACGTCCCCGACGACCATGGCGACCCGCATCCCCGACAGCGGGATCACGTCGAACCAGTCACCGCCGACACCCGCGCGGGCCGCGGGCAGATAGCGCGAGGCGGCATCCACCGCGGCCGTGCGCGGCAGCGAGCGGGGCAGCAGGCTGCGCTGCAGGGCGAGGGCGGTCTCCCGTTCGCGGGAGAAGCGGCGGGCGTTGTCGATGCAGACGGCGGCCCGCGTGGTGATCTCCTCGGCCAGCAGGACGTCGTCCGCGGAGAAGGGGTCCGGCCGCCGGAACCGGGTGAGGACCGCGACCCCGAGAGTCAGGCCGCGGGCCTGGATCGGCACGGACATCGTGGAGTGGATGCCGTACTCCTTCACCCGCTCGGCGCGCGCCTTGTTCCAGCTGAGCCACTGGTCGAGCGCGCCCGAGGCGATCGACGCGACGATCGTGCGGCCCGCGATCAGCGAGTCGGCCTGGGGCGAGCCGGCGGGGTACTGCTCCAGCTGCCCGGGCTTGAGGACGGCCTCGGGCGTGCCGGGATTGACCGAGAGGTGCGCGGCGCGGCGCAGGCCGATCGGGGCGGTCAGCCTGAGCGGGGGCTCCCCGCCGTGCTCCTGGAGGTCCAGCAGGTCGACGCTGACCAGGTCGGCGAGGGCGGGGACGAAAACGTCCGCGAGCTCCTGCGTCGTACGGGTGACGTCGAGCGTGGATCCGATGCGCACACTCGCCTCGTTGACCAGTTGCAGGCGCTCCCGGGCGAGGTAGTTGTCGGTGAAGTCGTGCGCGGCCAGGCACACGCCCCGCACCCGCCCCTCGGGGTCGGTGACCGGCGCCATCCGGGCCAGCCAGGCGTGCGCGCGGTCCTCGCCGCCGGTGCGCATGTACGTCTGGATGTCCAGCGGGCGCCCGGTGGTGAGCACGTGCACCATGTGTGCCTCGAGCTCCTCGCTCTGCGGCTTGCCGCCGATCTCGGCCAGGCGAAGCCCGCGCATGCGATCCTCGGGCAGGCCGATCACGCCGGCCATGGCGTCGTTGACCCTTCTCAGCCGCAGCCGTTCGTCGTACACGGCGACCGCGCAGGGCGACTGGGTGAGCGCGGCCTGGGCCAGGGGGTCGTCGGGGGAGTGCGGGGCGTCGCCGTCCAGCGGGCTGAACAGGAGCCACCGGCCGGGGGCGTCGTTCTGCGACGGACGGTGGTGGGCGAGCAGCCAGACGGACACCTCGTGGCCGTCGCGGTGGTGCAGTGCGACGGTGCCGTCCCAGCGGGCCGCCGAGGGCGCGAGGACATCCCTGTCGACCAGCAGGTTCCGGCCGGGACGGCCCACCACCTCGGCGACGGGCCAGCCAAGCAGCCGCTCCGCACCCGCGTTCCACTCCAGAAGCGTGCCGGATTCATCGATGACAGCCCGCGCCGTCTCGGCATCGTCGAACGGATACTCCGGGCTCATCGTCGCCACTCCATCGCGAACACTCACAGTGAACCGCCGGGTCACTTGAGTTCCAGCCTAGTCCGTCGGCGAACCGCCCGGACGGGAACCCGCTCGGCCACGCGGTGCCCGGTCAAGGGGCCATTCCGGCCGTTGTGACCAGTGAGGCAGAAGGACGCTCCCGCACCCTTGACGGCTCTGTGTGGCGTCCCGTCAGAATCTGTTTGTTCGCGATCAGTTGTGAGTACTTCTGGGCCCTGACGAGGGGGAGCCGCCATGACAGTGACTCGGAGATCGGTTCTGCTCGCCTCCGCCGCCGCTCCTGCGGCCGGAGCGCTTCTTGCCACCCCGGTGGCCCGGGCCGCCGAGGCCGCCGCGGGCGGATCCGGCCGCCGCACCGTCGCCCTGCGCGACGGCTGGCGTTTCGCGCTGGTCAACCCGGACGGGATCACCGATCCGACCGGCGCCTACGCACAGGCCGCCGACCCGAGTTACGACGACTCGGGCTGGCGAGAGGTGGCGGTGCCCCATGACTGGAGCATCGAGCAGACCCCCACCAGCGAGCACGGCACCACCAGCGGCACCGGCTTCTTCCCCGGCGGCCTCGGCTGGTACCGCCTCGCCTTCACCCTGCCGCCCGCCTTCGCCGGCAAGCGGATCTCGGTGGAGTTCGACGGCGTCTACATGGACTCCTACGTCTACTGCAACGGCACCCAGGCCGGCCGTCACCCCTACGGCTACACCGGCTTCGCCTTCGACCTCACCGACCTGCTGCACACCGACGGCACCACCGAGAACGTGATCGCCGTCAAGGTGCAGAACCAGCTCCCCAGCAGCCGCTGGTACTCGGGCAGCGGCATCTACCGCGAGGCCCGCCTGGTCGTCACCGAGCCGGTGCACGTCGAGCGCTGGGGCACCTGCGTCACCACGCCGGACATCACCGACGAGCGGGCCGTCGTGCGCGTACGGACCTCGGTGGTGAACGAGTCCGGCGCCGCGAGCCAGGTCGAGATCCGTTCGACGGCCAAGGACCCCGACGGCCGTACGGTGGCCCGCGCCGCCACCACGCTCACGGTCACCGACAGCACGGCCGAAACCCATGAACTCACCGTCCCCCAGCCCAAGTTGTGGGACTTCGCGACCCCACACCGCTACACCCTGGAGACCGAACTGCGCGTCGGCGGCAAGACCGTCGACACCTACCGCACCGCCTTCGGTATCCGCACCTACCGCTTCGACCCCGACGAGGGCTTCTCGCTCAACGGCATCCACACCAAGATCAAGGGCGTCGACCTGCACCACGACCAGGGTGCCCTCGGCGCCGCGATCAGCATCGACGCCGTGCGCCGGCAGATGACCATCATGAAGTCGATGGGCGTCAACGCCTTCCGCACCTCCCACAACCCGCCCTCACCGCAGATGATCCAGGTCTGCGAGGAACTGGGCATCGTGATGATGGTGGAGGCCTTCGACTGCTGGCGGACCGGCAAGACGACGTACGACTACGGCCGCTTCTTCGACGAGTGGTGCGAGAAGGACGCCACCGAGATGGTCCTCGCGGCGCGCAACTCGCCCGCCGTCGTCATGTGGTCCATCGGCAACGAGATACCCGACTCCACCTCCACCGCCGGGCTGGCCATGGCGGACCGGATCATCGCCGCCGTCAAGGCGGCGGACGACACCCGGCCGGCCGTCATCGGCTCGAACAAGTACCACGGCGTGCCCGCCACCGGCTCCGCGGCCGACCTCATGCTCGCCAAGCTGGACGGCCTCGGCCTCAACTACAACACCGCCAGGTCGGTGGACGCCCTGCACGCCAAGTATCCCAAGCTCTTCCTCTTCGAGTCGGAGTCCTCCTCGGAGACCTCGACCCGCGGCTCGTACCAGGAGCCCGAGCACCTCAACACCGGTGAGAACCACACGCCCGGCAGACGCGAGGTCTCCTCCTACGACAACAACCTCGCTTCCTGGACCATGAGCGGCGAGTACGGCCACAAGAAGGACCGGGACCGCAAGTGGTTCGCCGGGCAGTTCCTGTGGTCCGGCATCGACTACATCGGCGAGCCGACCCCGTACGACGTGTTCCCGGTCAAGGCGTCCTTCTTCGGCGCGGTCGACACGGCCGGCTTCCCCAAGGACATGTACTACCTGTTCCAGAGCCAGTGGACCAGCGAGCCCATGGTCCATCTGCTGCCGATGAGCTGGAACCACGAACAGGGCGAGACGGTCGAGGTGTGGGCGTACTCCAACGTCGACACCGTCGAGCTGTACCTCAACGGCAAGTCCCTGGGCACGCGCACCTTCGACACGAAGAGGACCACGGACGGCCGTACGTATCTGGAGACCACGGAGGCCACCGGCGACGACAAGACCTTCACCACCGGCCCCTACCCCGGCAGTTACACCAGCCCGAACGGCAGCGCAGGCAAGCTGCACCTGACCTGGAAAGTGCCTTTCCAGCCGGGTGAGTTGAAGGCGTTGGCCCGCAGGGACGGGAAGGTCGTCGCCACCGATGTGCTGCGCACGGCGGGCGATCCGCATGCCGTACGGCTGACCGTGGACCGCAAGTCCCTTGCCGCGGACGGACGTTCACTGGCCTTCGTGACCGCGGACGTCGTCGACGCCCGCGGGGTGGTGGTGCCGGACGCCGAGAACCTGATCACCTTCGAGGTGACCGGCGGATCCCTCGCAGGGCTCGACAACGGCCGGGAGGAGAGCGCCGAGCGCTATCAGGCCACCACGCGCACCGCCTTCCACGGCAAGGCCCTTGCCATCGTGCGTGTCGGCACCAAGGCCGGCGCCCTGAAGGTGACCGCACGCGCGGAGGGACTGCGGGCGGGAACGGCCACCGCGCGCACCACGCCCGCCCGGTCGGCCGCGACCACCCCGGCGGCCGCCTTCGGACCGGAGCACCCGGCGCCCCCGAACTACCCGTATGCGGACGCCAGTTACTCCGGCCGCCCGGACACCCTGCCCGCCGCGATGCTCGACGGGAACCCGGCGACCGGCTGGTCCAATGCCTTCGCCAAGTCGGCCACGGCCCTGCTGCCCGCCTTCAACGGCGCGCGGAAGCAGGACTGGGTCTCGGTGGACTACGGGCGGGCCCGGACCTTCGACCGGGTGGAGATCTCCTTCACCGTTGACGCGACGCACAGCCTGCCCGCGTCGGTGGAGGCGGCCGTGTGGGACGGGCACCGGTACGTGCCCGTCACCGGAGCGGCGGTCGACTGGGCCACCGCCTCGGACGCGCCCACCGTCCTCGGTTTCGACGCCGTGCGCGGCTCCCGCCTGCGGCTCACGCTGACCAGCGCGCACCCGGGCGAAGTCCTCGGGGCCGTGCGGATCAGCAAGTTGGTGGCGCCGGGCGGCTGAGGAGTCGTAGCGGTCCGGGCGGGAAACCAGTCCCGTCCGGACCGTTGACGGAGTGTCATGGCGCGAACAAGCATGAGCTGCGTCCGCATCTGGGAGCGCTCCCACCCCGTTGGGTCGGCGAGCGTCACCCGTACCTCCGCCAGAGGAGCCCAGACGTGAAACGACGCAGAACCATTCTGCTGACCCTGACGGCCCTGTTGGGGACGGCGTTGACCGGGGTGCCGGCCTCTCCGGCCGCCGCTGACCCGGTCGAGCAGCTCAAGAACGGCACCTTCGACACCACCATCGACCCCTGGTGGACGACCAGCAACGTCACTGCGGGCCTGTCCGGCGGACAGCTCTGCGCCGATGTGCCGGGCGGCACCACCAACCGCTGGGACGCTGCCGTCGGGCAGAACGACGTCACGCTGAAGAAGGGAGAGTCGTACAAGTTCAGCTTCAAAGCGACCGGTTCGCCCCAGGGACATGTGGTGCGGGCGGTCGTGGGGCTCCAAGTGGCGCCGTACGACACCTACTTCGAGGTCAGCCCGCAGCTGAGCGTCTCCGGCGACACCTACTCGTACACCTTCACCGCACCCGCCGACACCACCCAGGCCCAGGTCGCTTTCCAGACCGGTGGCAGCGCGGACGCCTGGCGGTTCTGCATGGACGACATATCGCTGCTCGGCGGTGTCCCGCCCGAGGTGTACCAGCCGGACACCGGGCCGCGGGTGCGCGTCAACCAGGTCGCCTATCTGCCCTCCGGCCCCAAGAACGCCACCCTCGTCACCGACGCCACGGCGAAACTGCCCTGGCAGCTCAAGGACGCCGGCGGTGCGACGGTCGACCACGGCTGGACCGTGCCGCGCGGGGTCGACGTCTCCTCCGGGCAGAACGTCCACTCGATCGACTTCGGTGACTACCGCAGACCGGGCAAGGGCTTCACGCTGGTCGCCGACGGGGAGACCAGCCGCCCGTTCGACATCGGCACCGGCGCCTACGAGCAACTGCGCCTCGACTCGGTGAAGTACTACTACACGCAGCGCAGCGGCATCGCGATCCGCGACGACCTGCGTCCGGGGTACGGCAGGGCGGCGGGCCATCTCGACGTGGCGCCCAACCAGGGCGATGGCAAGGTCCCCTGCCAGCCGGGCGTGTGCGACTACACCCTCGACGTCACCGGCGGCTGGTACGACGCCGGGGACCACGGCAAGTACGTCGTCAACGGCGGCATCGCCACCTGGGAGCTGCTGAGCACGTACGAACGCGAACTGCTGGCCCGCACGGGGGAGTCGGAGAAGCTGCGGGACGGCACCCTCGCCATCCCGGAGAGCGCGAACAAGGTGCCCGACATCCTCGACGAGGCCCGCTGGGAGCTGGAGTTCCTGCTGAAGATGCAGGTGCCCGCCGGACAGCCGCTGGCCGGCATGGCCCATCACAAGATCCACGACGCGCAGTGGACCGGCCTGCCCCTGCTGCCCAGCGACGACCCGCAGAAGCGGGAACTGCACCCGCCGTCCACCCAGGCGACCCTCAACCTGGCGGCGACGGCCGCCCAGGCGGCTCGCCTCTACCGCCCCTACGACCGCGCCTTCGCGGCGAAGGCCCTCACCGCGGCCCGCAAGGCCTGGACCGCGGCGCTCGCCCACCCCGCCATGTACGCCTCCGCCAGTGACGCCACCGGAGGCGGCGCCTATGACGACACGAACGCGACGGACGAGTTCTACTGGGCGGCGGCGGAGCTGTATCTCACCACGGGCGAGAAGGAGTTCGCCGACTACGTCCTCCACTCCCCGGTGAACACGGCCGACATCTTCGGCCCGCTCGGCTTCGACTGGGGAAGGACGGCGGCGGCGGGCCGCCTCGACCTCGCGACCGTGCCCAGCAAGCTGCCCGGCCGGGACAGGATTCGCCAGTCCGTCGTCAAGGGCGCCGAGCGCTACCTGGCCACCCTGAAGGCACAGCCGTACGGCATGCCCTACGCGCCCGACGACAACGTCTACGACTGGGGCTCCAGCCACCAGATCCTCAACAACGCGGTCGTCCTGGGGACGGCGTACGACATCTCGGGTGCCGCCAAGTACCGGGACGGCGCGGTCCAGAGCATGGACTACATCCTCGGCCGCAACGCGCTGAACATCTCGTACGTCACCGGCTACGGCGAGGTCAACTCCCACAACCAGCACAGTCGTTGGTACGCCCACGAGCTCGACCCGAAGCTCCCGAACCCGCCGCACGGAACCCTCGCGGGCGGCCCCAACTCCTCCATCCAGGACCCCTACGCACAGAGCAAACTCCAGGGCTGCGTCGGTCAGTTCTGCTACATCGACGACATCCAGTCCTGGTCCACGAACGAGACAGCCATCAACTGGAACGCGGCCCTGGCGCGCATGGCGTCGTTCGTGGCGGACCAGGGCTGAGACCGATCAGGATTGCGGCTCGCGCTCCACGAGCTCGGGTCGCGGCTCGTGTTCCACGAGTTCCCCCGGCCGCTTGTGGGCGGTGAGGGTGTGCAGCTCGGCCTGATCGAGCGGCTGGTGCACCTCGACGTACTCGCCGTGCGGCAGCCGCTTGATCAGACCGGTCTCCCGGCCGTGCAACACCAGCTCCGCGTCCCGGAGTTGCAGGCCCAGACAGATACGCCGGGTGACGACGAAGACGACCGCCGGGAGGAGGAACACCGCGACGCGCACCGTCCAGGTGACCGTGTTGATCGACAGGTGCAGGCGGGTGGCCACGATGTCGTTGCCGCCGCCCGCCAGCAGGATCAGGTAGAGGCTGATCCAGGCCGCGCCGATCGCGGTGCGGACCGGGCGGTTGCGCGGGCGGTCCAGGAGGTGGTGCTCGCGTTTGTCGCCGGTCACCCGCGCCTCCAGGAACGGGTAGATCCCGATGAAGACGAGGAGCAGCGGGAAGACCACGATCGGTATCAGCACGCCGAGGACGAGCGTGTGGCCCCACAGGGTGATCTCCCAGCCCGGCATCACCCGGACCAGGCCCTCTGCGAAGCCCAGGTACCAGTCGGGCTGCGCGCCCGTGGAGACCTGGTCGGGGCGGAAGGGGCCGTACACCCAGACCGGGTTGATCGTCGCCACCGCCGCGACCATCGTCAGCGCGCCGAACACCAGGAAGAAGAATCCGCCCGCCTTCGCCAGGTACACCGGCATGAACGGCGTTCCGACGACGTTGCGTTCGGTGCGTCCGGGACCCGCGAACTGCGTGTGCTTGTGGTGGACGACCAGGATGAGGTGCGCCACGACGAGCGCCGCCATGATGCCGGGGATCAACAGGATGTGCAGCGAGTAGAAGCGGGCCACGATGTCGTGGCCGGGGAACTCGCCGCCGAACAGGAACATCGACAGATACGTCCCGACGACCGGCACCGACAGCAGGGCGCCGTTGACGAAGCGCAGGCCCGTGCCCGACAGCAGGTCGTCCGGCAGTGAGTAGCCGAACAGGCCCTCGAACAGGCCGAGGAACAGCAGCAGCCAGCCGAACAGCCAGTTGATCTCACGAGGCTTGCGGAACGAACCCGTGAAGAAGTGCCGCATCATGTGCGTCAGCATCCCGGCTACGAAGACCAGCGCCGCCCAGTGGTGCAGCTGCCGGATCAGCAGCCCGCCGCGCACGTCGAAGCTGATGTGCAGCGTGGAGGCGTACGCCTCGGACATCCGCACGCCGTTGAGCGGGACATAACTGCCGTGGTACGTCACCTCGTTCATCGACGGATGGAAGAAGAGGGTGAGGTACACGCCGGTCAGGACCAGCACGACGAAGCTGTACAGACAGATCTCGCCGAGCAGGAACGACCAGTGGTCCGGGAACACCTTGCGCAGGTACTTCCTGCCCAGGGAGTGGATGCCGAGGCGTCCGTCGAGCCAGTCGGCGACGCGTTCGCCCCGGCCCGCTGTCTGCGTGGCGGTCACTCGTCCTCCTCGTCGTCGTCCTTGTGCACATGCGTGAGCTTGTCGGGGTTGGTGACGATGTAGACGCCGTTCACCCGGTCGCCCTCGGGCGTGAGGTCCATGACCATCACGGCGTACGGGGCCTCGCCCTGGAACAGCACCGCGGCGTCGTCGCCGTTGACCCGGCGGTAGCGCAGGTCGAGCTGCTGCGGGCCGCGCCGCGCCGCGTACGAGGTGATGAGGCGGACCGCCTTGTCCCGGCCGTGCACCGGGCGCAGCCCCGCCGGCCTGCGGTTGCCGCCGCCGTCCGTCCACACCGTGACGTCCGGCGCCAGGATCTCCATCAGTTCGGCGATGTCCCCGCCGAGCGCGGCCCGCACGAACCGCTCGGTGGCCTCCTGCCGGACGCGCGGGTGGGCCCGGTAGCGCGGTCGGCGGGCGAGCACATGGTCCCGGGCGCGATGGGCCAGCTGCCGTACGGCCGCCGGGGTGCGGTCGATGATCTCCGCGATCTCGGTGTGGGCGTACCCGAACACCTCGTGGAGCACGAACACGGCGCGTTCCAGCGGGGTCAGCGACTCCAGGACCACCAGCATCGCCAGGGACACGGACTCGTCCCTCAGCACCGGGTCGTCGGCGCTCGCGTCGTCGGCGACGAGCGGCTCGGGCAGCCACGGGCCGACATAGGTCTCGCGGCGACGGGTGATCACGGCCTGCCGCTGCAACGCCTGGTTGACGGCGATCCGGACCAGATAGGCGCGCGGGTTGGAGATCCCCTCGGCGCCCCGGCCCGACCACGCCAGCCAGGTCTCCTGCAGTACGTCCTCGGTGTCGGCGACGCTGCCCAGCATGTTGTAGACGAGGCTGAACAACAGCTCCCGATGGTTCATGAAGACATCGGTCGCCTCGTCGGTGACCGGACTTCCGGTGCTGTGCGTCATGTGTGGGCCTCCCCGCTGCCGCGCTCACTACTTCGAGGGCCGGGAGGGGGCCGAATGTGACATGGAGCGGGCGAAATGTGACCTACGTCTCAGCGAATTCGCGCGATGTCACAACCGCCCGCCGCCCCGCCCTCTTGAACGCGAGTCCGACATGAGTCCGACCGCAAGGAGACCGACATCGTGTTCAAGAAATGGCACGGAAACCCGTGGGCGATCCTCCTCACCCTCTCCCTCGGGTTCTTCATGACGCTGCTCGACCTGACGATCGTGAACATCGCGATCCCGCAGCTGGGCGAGGATCTGAACGCGTCCCTCGACGAGATCCTCTGGGTCGTCAACGCCTACACCCTGGCGCTGGCCGTCCTGCTGATCACCGGTGGGCGCCTCGGCGACCTGCGCGGCAAACGCAACCTGTTCGCCGCCGGGGTCGTCCTGTTCACCCTCGCGAGCCTCGCCTGCGGCCTCGCACAGGACCCCGCCCAGCTCATCGCGTTCCGGGTGGTGCAGGGGCTGGGCGCGGCGCTGCTGATGCCGCAGACCCTGTCGATCATCGCCGAGGTGTTCCCGGCCGACCGGCGCGGAGCGGCGATGGGCATCTGGGGCACGGTCGCGGGCGCGTCCGGCGCGCTCGGCCCGATCCTCGGCGGGGCGCTGATCACCCACCTGAGCTGGCGGTGGATCTTCTACGTCAACCTGCCGATCGGGGCGGTCGTACTGCTGATGACCTTCGCGATCATCCCCGGCGCGAAGCGCACTGTCCGGCACCGCTTCGACACCCTCGGTGTCCTGCTCGCCTCGGCTGCCCTGTTCTGCCTGGCCTTCGGGCTCACCGAGGGCCAGCGCTACGACTGGAACCGCTGGATCTGGAGCCTGTTCACCCTGGCCGCCGTCCTGTTCGCCGGCTTCCTGCTGCACGAGCGCGGCCAGCAGGCGAACGAACCCCTCGTTCCGTTCGCGCTCTTCCGGGACCGCAACTTCAGCCTGGTCAACCTCGTCGGCGTCACGGTGGCCTTCGGCATCGTCGGCATGTTCCTGCCGCTGACGATCTACCTCCAGTCCGTCCTGGGCTTCAGCGCCCTCAAGTCCGGTCTGGTACTGCTGCCCGTGGCGCTCGGCTCGTTCGTGACGGCGGGGCCCGCCGGAGCGCTGTCCGACAAGGTCGGCGGCAAGTACATCCTGATGAGCGGGCTGCTCGCCTGGGCGGGCGGTCTGACCTGGGTGGTGACCGTCGCCGACGTCGGCTCGGGATGGCTGAGCATCGCGCTGCCGCTCTTCCTCACCGGCCTCGGGGTCGGCTGCACCTTCGCCCCGTTCGCCACCGAGGTCATGCGGGGCGTCCCCGCCCGGCTGGCCGGAGCGGCCTCCGGCGTCACCAACGCGCTCAGGCAGGTCGGCTCGGTGCTCGCGGGCGCCGTCGTCGGCGCCGTGCTGCAGAACCAGCTCGCCTCCGCGCTCACCGACCGGGCGCACGAGAGCGCCGCACGGCTGCCCGCGGCATACCGGGACTCCTTCGTCGCCGCCTTCTCCAAGGCCCAGTCCGACGTGGGCGCCCGGCAGCAGGGCGGCGCGCCGCACGGGGTGCCGCAGGACGTCGCCGAGCGGATGCGCGCCCTCGGCGGACAGGTCTTCGGCCACGGCTTCGTCGACGCGATGGGCCCCGCCATGTACGTGTCCGCCGCCGTGCTGCTGGCCGGAGCGCTCGCCTGTCTCGCCGTACGACGCCACCACGGCCCGTCCGCCAACCCCCATGCCCTGCCGATCACCGAGACCGAACTGGAGGAAGCCGCCCGATGAGCATCGACTTCACCGCCATGTACGCCTCCCACGACGCCTTCCGACGCGACCTGGAACGCCTTGCGCAGGCCGTGGCCGAGGGCCGCGCGCACACCCCGGGCGTGCGCGCCGGCTGGGAGAACTTCACCCACCAGCTGCACATCCACCACACCGCCGAGGACAGCGATCTGTGGCCGCGTGTGCGGGAACGCGTCGCGGGGCGTCCGCGGGAACTCGCCCTGCTGGACGACATGGAGGCGGAACACTCCCGCATCGACCCGCTGCTCGACGCGGTCGACACCGCACTGGACGACCAGGCACCCGAACTGCCTGATCTCGTACGGGCGTTGAAGGCCACCCTCGACGACCACCTGGGGCACGAGGAGGAGAGCGCCCTGCCGCTGATGCAGGACGTCCTGACGGCCGCGGACTGGGCCGCCTTCACCGGCCGCATCCGCGAGACGCAGGGCCTGCGCGGTGCCTCGGTGTTCGTACCGTGGATCGTCGACGGCGCCGAACCCGCGGACCGTGACCGCTTCCTCGGCGCCATGCCGCCGCCTGTACGAGTCCTCAACCGGCTGTTTTGGCAGGGGAGTTACCGCCGCAGGGGGCTGTGGGTCGGCGTCTGAAGCGCCCCGAAAGGGGCGCGGGGCTGTATCGATTTGCGGCTCCGCCGCGTGGGCGCGACCAGCCACGACGGCGCCGCAGGCGAAAGGCGGCACATGGCGGCGCACCCCAGCGGAGTGTTCACGCGTCGTGGAAGACGATGCCCAGCGCATGCCGGCGGCCGGAGCGCACGGTGCTCACACCGTGCCGCATCGCCCCGGCCGCCCAGCCCCGCCGGGTACGCACCGGCCGGTCCCGGGTCGTGAAGACCAGCCCGTGGCCCTGCCGGAGCGCGGTCGCGGTGCCCCGGGACTGGGCCCGCGGCCGCTGTTCGACCATCAGGAACTCGCCGCCGGTGTAGTCGCTGCCGTACTCGTCGAGGCCGACGACCACCTGGAGCGGGAAGAGCATGTCGCCGAACACGTCACGGTGCAGGGCGTTCCAGTCGCCCTCGGCGTAGCGCAGCAGGATCTGCGCGGAGCGGTCCTGTCCGGCCGCGTGACAGGCCTCCAGCCACTCCTGAAGGGAGTCCGGCCACGGCGCCGGACGGCCCAGCCGGGCCGCCCAGTCCCGCGCGATCGGCAGCAGCCGCGGATAGAGGGCCGCACGCAGGGCGGCCACCGGGGCCGGCAGATCATGCGTGAAGTACCGGTACTCGCCGGAACCGAAACGGTGCCGTGCCATGTCGACGGTGGTCCGGAACAGCTCCGGCTTCTCGTACAGCGCGGCCAGGTCACGGCACTCGGCGGGCGTCAGCAGCGGTCCCGTCGGCGCGCTGCCGTGGACGTCCAACTCGGCGGTGAGGGCCGCCCATTCGGTGTCGGCGACCCGCCTGCGGGCCTGAGCATCGGTGAGAGTCACGCCATTGCCTCCCGTCACCCCAGCATCGGCTGCAGCGCACCCTCGTGGGTGAGCAGCCGGACCTTGCGCTCGACGCCGCCCGCGTACCCGCGCATCGAACCGTCGGCGCCGATCACGCGGTGGCAGGGGCGGACGACCAGCAGGGGGTTGGCGCCGATCGCGGCACCCACGGCGCGGATCTCGGCGCGCGGCACGTCGAGCCGGGCGGCGAGTTCCCCGTACGTCGTCGTGGTGCCGTACGGGATCTCGTCGAGCGCCCGCCACACCCGTTGCTGGAACTCCGTCCCCTCGGGGGCGAGGCTCAGCTCGAAGTGCGAGAGTCGGCCCGCGAAGTAGGCGGAGAGCTGCCGGGCGGCCTCCCCGAACGCTTCGTCGTCGCGCCGCCGGTCGGCACGGACGACGGGCGCGCCGCGCTGCCCCGGCAGGGACAGCGAGGTGAGGGCCGTGCCCTCGCCGACCAGCAGCAGCTCACCCACCGGACTGTCGATCTTCGTGTACGTCTTCATGGCTCCAGTCTGCTGCGCGACACCGCCCAGGACCGGCGGGAAACGGACATGGTCCTCAGCCGGGTTCGAGGCCGGGAGGTACCGTCAGAAAGGTGCTGTGACCAGCGACTATTTACGAGTAAGTACCCCGGCGGTACCGTGAAGGCATGCCAGCCCTGAATGTCGAGTTCAGCGACCGCGAACTAGAGGACCTGCGGCAGATCGCCAAGGAGCGCGGTACGTCGATGAAGGCCCTTGTGCGCGAGGCGGCCGCGGCGGACATAGCCCGGCACCGCGCGCTGCAGGAGGGCGCGGAGGCGTTCCGCCGGTTCTTCGCCTCCCATGCCGACGAGTTCGCCGCCGCGTTCCCCGACGACGAACCCGCCCATGCCGGTGAGGGGCGGGTCGCCTGACCGATGGCACCCGTCATCCACATCGACGTGCCCTGGCTGCTTCAGCGCCACGAAGAGGTCCTGCCGGACCAGCCCACCATCAATGACTTCTCCGCGCTGGTCGCCGCCGTCGCCCGCCACCGCGTGGACCCGCCCCGCCTCGGCGTGGACTCCGACCCGGCCTGGCGGGCCGCCGCCCTGCTGCACACCCTCGCGCTGCTCAAGCCCCTGCCCTCGGCCAACGCCCGCTTCGCCTGCGCGACAGCCGTGGCGTACATGTTCGTCAGCGGCGTCGGCATCGACCCGCCCTACGGCGCCCTCGTCGATCTCGCCCGCGATCTGATCTCCGGCAAGGCCGATGTCTACGGCGCGGCGGACCGGCTGCGCTCCTGGCAGATCTGAGGGCTGCCGACGCAGTCGGACGACCCGCCCCCGGGGCCGCCGACCGAGGGCGGGAGGAACAAGGTCGGCGGCCCGTGCGGCGCAGGAGAGCCGCCGTCCTGCGCAGGGCCTCCGAGAAGGGCCGCTACCCAGTGCACTACGGGGTGGCGCACGCCGGGAGCGTGCGCGGTGCTCCGGCGCGTGCGCCTGTTTCACACGGGGCGCATGGAATGACGAAAGCTCATGCGGGTGAGGCGAGTTGTCGCCGTTTCTGACCGACCTTCAAAGAAGCGCATGTTGCTCAAGTGCCTTGTTGGCCATGAGTGTGTTGTGCAAGGGTGAACTACTCGTGCGGGGGGTGTAATGGCCGGGTGTCGATCGGCCAATCAGAAAACCCGGTCGGCCGGACATACCTGAATTCACGCCCTCCTGTGTGTTCCATGCGCGTGGGAAGGAATCCGCTCAGTGCCCACCCCCCACCCCCCTCGTCCCCCTTACCCGCCGCCCGGCGGCGTTCCCGGAGAATCCGACGAGCTCCTCGCCACCCGGCTCAGGAACCGTCCCGACGGCGAGGTCGCCCAATCCGTCGCGCTGCTGATGGCGCGGCACTGGCAGCCCGCCCGCGACTACGCGGCCATCTGCCTGGCCTCCCCGGCCGACCTCGCCTCCATGGTGACGGCGTCCGCCTTCCACCAGGTCCTCGACCGGCTGGTGCTGGGCGAGGCCGCGCTCGCCCTGCGCCCCCGGATGCTGGTGGCCGTACGCGAGACGGTCCGCCTGTGGTCCGCCGAGGACCGGATATCCAGTGTTCTGCCGGAGCTGCAGAAACCCTCCGGCGGCCGCGGTATACGTACGGCGAAGTCCATGACGCCCGAAAACCGCAGGCTCGCCGAGCGGTCATTCCAGGCCCTTCCCGGACTCTCCCGGTGTCTCCTCTGGCACACCGAGGTCGAAGCGGAGTCCATAACCGTTCCCGCCGCTCTGCTCGGCATGGATACCGACACCGCGTCGGTGGCACTCGAACAGGCGCGTGAAAAATTCCGCGAAGGTTGTGTACATGCTCATCGGGAACTCGCGCCGAGCAAGGATTGCCGGTTCTACAACCGTCTCCTCGATGTTCCGATTCGCCGGGGCGGGGCCCTGCTGCCGGATGTCCAGCAGCATCTGGCGGAGTGCCGTTACTGCCGTTCCGCCGCCGAGCAACTGAGCCATTTCGAGGGCGGGTTGGGGGTGCTCCTCGCCGAGGCGGTGCTCGGCTGGGGTGCCCGCCGCTACCTCGACTCCCGTCCCGGGCGTGCGCGGCAGGCGACGCGTACGAGCGGCCCCGCGCGGCACGGCGGTGGCCGTCCGCGCATCCTGCCCCGTATCCCGCTGCCCGGACGCCGTCCGCCGGGCGGGCCCCGGAACTCGCGGGCGGTGCTGACCGGGGTGGGCGTCGTCTCCGCCGGGCTGCTCGCCAGTCTGTTCGCGGCCGGCCTGTGGTCGCACGACGACGGCGTCGACCCGGCCGCCTCCACCAGTGCGGGCGGCGGCACGGCACCGGGCGTAGGCTCCCAGTCGTCACCCGGGTCGGCCCACCTCCCCACGGTTCCGGGGAAGTCGAGACTGCGCAACGCGGGCGCCGACCTCTGCCTCGACATCGCGGGCAAGGTCAAGGCCGGCGCCGGGATCGAACTGGCGGCCTGCTCCGACGCCGACACCCAGCAGTGGTCGTTCGAGAAGGACGGTCTGCTGCGCAGCGGGGCCGACCCCGCGCTGTGCCTGGACTCGCATCTGGACGCCGGGGTGGCGGTCCTCGGCCGGTGCGCCGCCGAGAAGGACAAGCGGGGCGAGGACGTGCGCTACGCCCTCACCGCGCAGGGCGAGTTGCTGCCCCGCTGGGACGAGCAGCTCGCCCTCGCCGCAACCCCCGAGGCGCCGGGCGCGGACATCGTCGTCAAGACCCGCGACGGCTCCCCGGCCCAACGCTGGCTGGCCGATCCGACGGCGACGACGACCCCGGGCTCGCTGTCGATCACGGGGACGGGGGCGCCTGCGGCTCGGCCCGCGGAGTTGAGCGCCTGATAGCTCGGTGGTCGGGAGATCTCGCGGCTGCGGGTGCGTCGTGGCTTGTCGCGCCTCTGCGGCGGAGCCGCATGTCGACACAGCCCCGCGCCCTTGAGGGAAGGGTGACTCCTAGTTCACGACGTCCCGCGGCTGCCCTCCCGCCAGGAAACCGGCGACGTTCTGCACGGCTGCCAGGGCGATGCGGATCAGCGTTTCGCGGGTCACTCCGCCGACGTGCGGCGAGAGCACCACATTCGGCGACTTCAGCAGGCGCAGGGCCGGGGTGGGCGGTTCGGGGTCGAAGACGTCGATGCCCGCCCCGGCCAGGGCGCCCTTCTCCAGCGCGTCCGCGAGGGCGTCCTGGTCGATGAGGGCGCCTCGCGCCGTGTTGATCACGAAAGCCGTCGGCTTGAGGAGGGCGAGCCGCTCGGCGTCGAGCAGATGCCGGGTCTCGCCGGTGAGCGGCGCGTGCAGGGAGACGTAGTCGGCCGTGCGCAGCAGCTCGTCGAGCGGGACATGGCGGGCCCCGCCGAGCCGGGCCTCCGTCTCCTCGGACAGCCTGCGGCGGCCGGCGTAGACGATGTTCATGTCGAACGCGACCGCGCGGCGGGCGACTTCCTGCCCGATGCCGCCGAGCCCGACGATGCCGAGCGTCTTGCCGCACAGTTCGGTGAGGGAGCGCTGGAGACGGGGCAGCGCCCAGTCCGCCTCGACGAGCGCGGTGTGCGCGGGGATCAGCTGCTTGGCCAGGGCGAGCATGAGGGCGAAGGTCTGCTCGGCGACGTTCTGCGACTCGGCGCCGCTGGAGCCGATGTTGCACACGGGTACGTCCCGGGTGCGCGCCGCGGCCACGTCGACGTACTCGAAGCCGTGGCTCGCGCACTGCACCAGCTCCAGGTCCGGTGCGGCGGCGAGGTGTTCGGCGGTCACGGGGGAGAGCGCCGTGATGATCACGTGAGCCGTGTGGAGGGCGGCCGGGTCCTCGTCGGCCGCCTCGACGACGGTGACGTTCGCCGCGCCGGGAAAGAGCGTGGCGAGCCCGGCACCGGCGGCGCGGCCCCCGACGTGCGGGGCGACGACGGCGAGAATGTTCTTCGGGGGTGTCATACGGACTCCTCGATGAGGTCGGCCGAGCCGATCGTGGCGGGCGTGGCGTGTCCGGACAGGGCGAGCGTGAGGTCGAACTCGGCGAGCAGACAGCGGATCACATGCTCGACACCCGACTGCCCGTCGAGGCCGAGCCCGTACACGTACGGCCGGCCCAGGAGCACCGCCTGCGCGCCGAGCGCGAGTGCCTTGAAGACGTCATCTCCGGTGCGGACACCGCTGTCGAACAGGACCGTCAGCCGGTCGCCGACCGCCTGCGCGACCCGGGGGAGGGCGTCGGCGGCGGCCACGGAGCCGGCCACCTGGCGGCCGCCGTGGTTGGAGACGACCACGCCGTCCATCCCGGCGTCGGCGGCCAGCCGGGCGTCGTCCGGGTGCAGGATGCCCTTGAGGACGATCGGGCCGTCCCAGTTCTCCCGCAGGAAGGCCAGGTCCGGCCAGGTCTTGGCGGGGTCCGCGAACATGCCGACGAAGTGCAGCACGGCCGCGTTCGGATCCTCGTGCACCGGTTTGGCCAGGCCCGCCTGGAAGGCCGGGTCGGAGAAGTAGTTCGCGGTGCCGACGCCGTGCAGGAAGGGCAGATAGGCCTGGTCGAGGTCGCGGGGCCGCCAGGCCAGCAGCGGGGTGTCGAGGGTGACGATCAGCGCCGTGAACCCGGCCGCCTTCGCCCGGTTCAGGAAACTGCGCGTCACCTCACGGTCCTTGGCCCAGTACAGCTGGAACCAGCGCTCCGCGTCGCCCATCGCCTCCGCGACCTGCTCCATCGGTGTGCTGGACGCCGAGGACAGGATGTACGGCACGCCCTGCGCGGCGGCGGCCCGGGCGGCCGCGCACTCGGCGTCCGGGTGCATGATCGACAGCACGCCGACCGGCGCCAGGGCCAGCGGGGCGGGCAGCGCGCGGCCCAGCACCTCGACGGACAGATCCCGCTCGTGCACGTCCCGCAGCATCCGCGGCACGATCCGGCGCCGCTCCAGCGCCGCCCGGTTCGCGCGCGCCGTGCTGCCGTCGCCCGCACTGCCCGCGACATAGCCGACGGGCCCGGGGCCGAGCCGCTGCTCGGTCAGCTCCTCCAGCCGGGTCAGATCGGTGGGCAGCCTCGGTACGGCGCCCGACATCCCGCCCAGATAGATCTCGTACTGGAAGTCCGCCCAGTGCTTGGCCATGGGTACGTCCCGCCTCTCGTCGCTGAGAACGCGTTGCACCCCCGACGATACTGGCGAGTAAGTGCAGGTCCGTCCACCGGGGTGGACCGGTGGTACGAAGTGAGTCACGTCCGCAGCGTGGTGGCGGGGCCCGACGTCGCGCCCTCCTCAACTCCCGCTCCGGGCCCAGTGATCGGCGGTACCGGAACCTCGACGGTGCGGGCCAGCCGCGCCCCCTCGGGGCCGTACCCGGCGCGCGGCTCGGGGAAGATCCGCAGCAGTGCCAGGTACAGCACGGCGGCCACGACGAGTGACAGCGGCAGGCTGATGTCGATGCCGTTCGCGAGGGCGCCCAGCGGGCCGACGAACTGGCCCGGGATGTCGGTGAAGAGCACCCCGATGAGCGCGGAGACCCACCACGCGGTCATGCCCCGCCAGTTCCAGCCGTGCGCGAACCAGTAACGGCCGCCGCGCTGACGGCGGTTGAAGACCTGGAGGGCCTCCGGGTCGTACCAGCCGCGCCGGGTGTAGAAGCCCAGCATCATGACGACCATCCACGGAGTGGTGCATGTGATGATCATCGTGGCGAAGGTGGAGATGGACTGGACGAGGTCGAGTCCGAACCGGCCGATGAAGATGAACGCGATCGACAGCACGCCGACGAGCACCGTCGCCTGCACCCGCGACAGCCGCGGGAACACGGAGGAGAAGTCGAGCCCGGTGCCGTAGAGCGAAGTCGTCCCCGTCGACATGCCGCCGATCAGGGCGAGCAGACACACCGGCAGGAAGTACCAGGTCGGTGAGATGGCGAGCAGCCCGCCCACGAAGTCGGGGGCGGCCGGGTCGACGTACTTCGGGGCCTTGGCGGCGATGATGCTCGCGGTCGCCAGACCGAAGACGAACGGCAGCAGCGTCGCGATCTGCGACAGGAACGCGGCACCGACGACCCGGCGGCGCGGGGTGCTCGCCGGGATGTAACGCGACCAGTCGCCGAGAAACGCCCCGAACGACACCGGGTTGGACAGCACGATCAGGGCCGCGCCGATGAAGGACGGCCAGAACAGGGACCTGGTCGCCGCCTCCGCCGAGGCGGTGAAGACACCCGCGTACGACGGGTCGAAGTCGCCGGCGAAGGCGATCGCGCCGAGCAGGAACAGCACGGTCGCCGAGGCCACCGCGACCTTGTTGACGAACAGCATGAACCGGAAGCCGTACACGCACACGGCGAGGACCAGCCCGGAGAACAGCGCGTACGCGACGACGTACGAGAGGTTGCCGCGCTGCAGGCCGAAGAGCCGGTGCGCACCGCCGACGAGGGCGTCCCCGGAGCTCCACACCGAGATCGAGAAGAACGCGATCGCGGTCAGCAGCGACAGGAACGAGCCGACCACGCGGCCGTGCACGCCCAGGTGCGCGGAGGACGAGACGGCGTTGTTGGTGCCGTTGACCGGGCCGAACACCGCCATCGGACACAGGATCAGGGCGCCCGCGAGGACGCCGAGGAGGGTGGCCGCGAGACCCTGCCAGAAGGAGAGGCCGAAGAGGATCGGGAAGGCGCCCAGGACACAGGTGGAGAAGGTGTTGGCGCCGCCGAACGCGAGCCGGAACAGGTCGAGCGGGGTCGCGGTGCGGTCCGCGTCCGGGATGCGCTCGACGCCGTGGGCTTCGACCTCGGTGAGGGACGGCGGCGTGCCGGGCGAGTCGGACGACTGCGAGGACAAGGTGGCTCCAGCGGGGGCGGGGCGGTGGAGCGCGTTGTGGCGCGGCGGGGCGGACGGCCGGTCGCCGCCGCGGGGTGTGCGGCGGGCATGGCGGCCGTCCTCTCGGCGGTCTGCCGACCGTAAGGCGGCGTGCGGGCCCCGCACCAGAGGACGGTTCATCCATTCTTCACGTCAGGAGTGTGCGAATCCTCCATCAGCCGTTGTCAGCCGGTGTGTCCGTCGAAAGGTCCGTGGCGGCGTGCTGCGGTTCCGTGTCCGGGCCCTGTGCCCGCACCCGCTCCACGTGTTCGAGGGACTCACGCAGCTCGGCGAGCCAGTCGTCGGTGTGCCGCTGGACCAGGCGCACACACCAGGCGAGGGCGTCGCTGCGGCTGCGGGCGACCCCGCCGGCGATCAGGGTGTCGAGGACCTGGCGCTCCGGCTGGCGCAGCCGGGTCATCACGGGCGCGGCGACATGGGTGAACAGGGCGCGCTCGCCGCCGCACTCGACGCCCCAGGAGACCTTCCGGCGGAAGCGGTGCTCGGCCTCGCGGGCCACCTCGATGCGCGCCTCCCGGGTGCGCTCCCGGAACTCCTGGATCCTGCCCTGGACGGCGGCCTCCCGTTCGGCGTCCGAGGTGCCCTCGGCGAGCCGAGGCGCGGGGATGCGGCCGATCACGGTGATCTCCTCGCGATCGACCGTGAGTTCGGCCAGCTCCTCGAAGAGGTCCTCGGGAAGACGGCCGGCGAACCAGCCGCGCAGCTTCTCTCGTTGCTCTTTCGTAATCATGTAATGACGATTACTCGACGCACCCATGAACGCAAGAGGACGCGGGGGAGTCCGCCGACAGCTCAACCGGAATGTTTCAGGCCTATTAACGAAGCGTAGGAAATCAGCCATTTGGCTGCTTCGGGCGATCAAGAGCCGCTCAGTTCCGGGGTTCGGTCGGTCAAATTCCGTGACTTCACGCCACTGATTCAACACACAAGGTTACTGAAACGCATGGGGTCGAGGTGTGTTTCCGCGGCGGACTCGGCAGACTCGCGCTCGCTGGTCCGGCACCAACCCAGAACGGGCCGGCACACCCTCGAATCCTGCGGAAGGATGCACACAATGCGGAACACCGCGCGCTGGGCAGCCACCCTCGCCCTCACGGCCACCGCCGTCTGCGCCCCCCTGACCGGGGCCGCGATCGCCGCCCCGGCCGCCGCCCCCGCCTCGCTCTACGCCCCCTCGGCCCTGGTGCTCACCATCGGCCACGGCGACAGCGCCGGCGTCGCGACCCCGCTGCGGGCGGTCACCCTGAGCTGTGCCCCGACGGCCTCCGGTACCCACCCGGCCCCGGCCCTCGCCTGCGCCGAACTGCGCGGGGCCGCCGGTGACTTCGACGCCCTGACGGCGAGAGGCGACGCGATGTGCACCAAGCAGTACGACCCGGTCGTCGTCACGGTCGACGGCGTCTGGCAGGGCAAGCGCGTCTCCTACGAACGGACCTTCGGCAACGAGTGCGTGAAGAACTCCTACGGGACCAGCGTCTTCGCGTTCTGAGAGACCGGGATCGCGGAGTCCTCGTGCACATTTGAAGAGGCGCGCTTGTGGGGAGTGCGAGTCCCTTGTCGCGGGGTACCCGTTGATCTCGCACCAGGGGTCGGCCGGGCGGAGTGGGGCCGCCCGCCGACTCCTGGCATCAGTTCCGCCCCTCCCCGGGGATCGCGGGGAGGGGCGGAAAGCGTCCCAGCAGTCCCGCACCGCTCAGCAACCGGCGGACGCCGGGTGCGTCCGAGACGATGCGCAGCCGGCCGCCGCGCTCCCGGGCCCGTGACTCGGCCCGGCACAGCACACGCAGGCCCGAGCAGTCGAAGAACTCGACCTGCCGCAGATCGACCAGCACATCCGGGACCGGCCGCGCGGTCGCCGCGTCCAGGTGCTCCTGGAGGAACTCCGCGGTCGCCAGATCGATCTCACCCGCGACCATGACCACCGTGAACCGGCCGTCGGCCCGAGTGCGGGCATGAGGGTTCGCCGTGGGCGGTTCGGAAGTGCGATCGTGCGCATGCGGCGTCATGTCCGCTCCACCTCGGCGAAGGGCGCGTCCGATCCCGGTAGTTACCCCGGGGGACGGGGGAACATCCCCGACACGCCGAGCGCAAGATCTGGTTCACTCGACCCGGTGAATTGTGGTGGAGATGCTTGACGTTTTGCGTTCGTGACCACTGGAGGGTCTTGCTTCAGTGTGTCGGGGTCGCGATGCGCAGGGGCATCGGATCCGGGGAAGGGGGCCCCTCCTCAAGGCTGTTGATCTCCGCCCACCAGGACCTGTCGTCCTCGATCTGGCGCAGCAGGATGCCTTCACGGATCGCCCAGGGGCAGATCGTGACCGCTCTGAGTCCGGTCAGCTTCATCGAGGTGTGGGCGATCACCGCGCCGGCCAGGCTCTGTTCGGCGCGCGGCGCGGAGATGCCGGGGAGCCGGGCGCGTTCGGCGGCCGGCAGCCCGGCCAGGCGGCTGATGGCGACACGTAAATCCGATCGCTCCAACTGCCGTTCCACGAACGGGCCGTGGCGCCCGGGCGGCGCCCCGCACAACCGCCCCAGCTGCTGAAACGTGCGCGAGGTGGCCACCGCTGTGCGCGGCCCCTCCCACCGGATCCGCGCGGCGACGTCCCGCAGTTGGTGCCGGACCTTCCGGCGCAGCGCCCGCACCTGCTCCTGCGGCGGCGGATCCTGCCCAGGGAAGAACTCATGGGTCAGCCGTCCCGCGCCCAAGGGCAGGGAGGCCACGAAGTCGGGCAGCCGACCGCGCCCGAAGGCCACTTCCAGCGAACCACCCCCGATGTCCAGCAGTGCGAGGGGCCCCGACCGCCAGCCCATCCAGCGCCGCGCCCCGAGGAACGTCAGCTCGGCCTCGACCTCGCCGGGCAGCGTGCACAGAGCGACCCCGGTCCGGGTCCGGACGGCGTGCAGCACCTCCCGGCGGTTCGGAGCGGCACGCACCACCGCGGTCGCGAACGCCAACGGTGGGGCGGCACCCCACCGGGCCGCGGTCCGGCTCGCGTCGGCGACCGCCCCGACGATCCGGTCGATGTGCTCCTCGGGAATGCAGCTCCCCGGATTCACGTGTTCGGACAGCCTCAGGCGCCACTTGGCGGTGTGCACCGGCAACGGCACCCCGCCCTCCGCATCCGCCACCACCAGCCGGACCGCGTTCGACCCCACATCCACCACGCTGATTCGCATGGGCCAGGGGGTACCCAATTACGGTCGGTTCAACGCCCGTCACTCGCCGCGCCAGGGCGTCGGCCGCGGCCACCAGCCCGGCACCGCCTGCTGGTAGCGGGTGTAGTCGGTGCCGAACCGACGGGTCAGCGCGGGCTGCTCGTACCAGGTCGCGAACGCCCACATCGCCACTCCGGCGCAGGCGCCGTACCCGAACAGCACCGGCCGGGCGAGCAGCAGGCCCTGACCGCCGATCGCCGCGATCACCGCGACGTACATCGGATTGCGCAGGTACCGGTACAGCCCGCCCACGACCAGATGCTCGGGCGGCGCGACCGGCGCCGGCGTACCCAACCCCTCGACCACGAAGCGGACGTAGGCCGACAGCAGGACAACCGCCCCCGCGGCGAGCGGGAGCACGCCGAGGACCCGCACAGGCGGCCACCAGTGGCCCGCCCGCCAGCCGGTCAGCCACCAGGGCAGCAGGACGACCACGGTGCCGGGCGCGAGGAACAGGAAGAGCACGCTTCCGAGTGCCGCCGCCGTTTTGCGCATACGGCCACGATGGCAGCGAAGAGGGGCCACCGTCTCCCTGCGGACGGCAGCCCCTCGGACCCGTTGCGGCTCGGGCTGGGTCGATCACATGTGGACGACCGGCGCGGCGTTCGCGTCCTGCCCCGGCACCCCGCGGCGGAAGAACACGAAGGCGATCACGGCGCCGGCGGCGAACAGGACCGCCGACCACCAGAAGGCGGTGGTGTAGCTCTCGATCGTCGCCTGGGCCTGCACCAGCTTGCTGGTCGCGTCCTTGCCGGCCAGGTAGTCGGTCGCGGCGCTCGCGGCCAGGGTGTTCAGCAGGGCCGTACCGATCGAACCGCCCACCTGCTGCATGGCGTTGACCGTGGCGGAGGCGACGCCCGCGTCCTCGGCGGCCACCCCGCCGGTGGCCAGCTGCATGGCCGCCGGCATCACCAGACCGAGGCCTGCGCCGGTCACGATCAGCTGCGGCAGCACCCCGCTGACGTAGCTCGAACCGACGCCGATCCCGGTCAGCCAGGCCATGCCGACCGCGGCGATCGCGAAGCCCAGCGGGACGACGACCTTCGGCCCGATCCGCGGCACCAGGAGCGTGGTGCCGAGCTGTGCCGTCACCATCAGTGCACCGACCATCGGCAGGAACGCCACGCCGGTCTTGGTCGGGCTGAAGCCCAGATTCAGCTGCAGGTAGTAGGTGAGGAAGAGAAACACACCGAACATGCCGCCGCCGGAGATCAGCACCGCGAGGAACGAGGCGGCCCGGTTGCGGTCCAGCAGGATGCGCAGCGGCAGCAGCGGGTGTGCGGCCTTGGTCTGCCACCAGGCGAAGGCCGCAAGCAGCACACCGCCCGCGATCAGGAAGCCCCAGGTCAGGCCTGAACCCCAGTCGTGTGTCTCGGCGTTGGAGAAGCCGTAGACAAGGGAGAACAGACCGGCGGCGACCATCACGGTGCCCGGCACGTCCAGCTTGGAGTTCTCCGCGTCCCGGTGGTTGGTCAGCAGCAGCCAGCCGCCCACGAAGGCGACGACGGCGATCGCGACGTTCACATACAGCGTCGAGCGCCAGTCGAACGCGTCGGTCAGGACACCGCCGAGCAGCAGGCCCACCGCACCGCCGGCACCGGCGATGGCGCCGTAGACGCTGAACGCCCTGGCGCGTTCCCGGGCGTCGGTGAAGGTCGTGTTGAGGAGGGAGAGCGCGGCCGGCGCGAGCAGTGCGCCGAAGGCGCCCTGCAGGGCACGCGCGGTGACCAGCATGCCGAAGCCGTTCGCGGCACCGCCGAGCGCGGACACGGCCGCGAAGCCGACGACACCTGTCAGGAAGGCCGTCTTGCGGCCGAAGAGGTCGGCGATACGGCCTCCGAGCAGCAGCAGGGAGGCGAACGCCAGGGCGTACGCGGTGACGATCCACTGCCGGTTGCCGTCGGAGAAGCCGAGGTCGGCCTGCGCCGAGGGGAGGGCGATGTTCACGATGGTGGCGTCCAGCACCACCATCAGCTGTGCGACGGCGACGACCGCGAGGATCCACCATCGCTTCGCCGAGGCGGCGGGTGCGACCTCCACCGCCTCTCCGGGGGCGCCGTCGGTCAGGGTCTTCTGAGACATGGGAGAACCACTCCAGGGAAGTCGCTCAAAGGTCTGGAACGAAACGGTTTCGTACACCGACAGACTAGACCTGCCTCTAGCGAAACGGCAACGTTTCGCTAGGTGTGGTCTGCGTCTCATATGCGTTGACGGATATATAACTGCAGAGGCATATTGGATCGCATGTCCGATGCCGCTCTGTGGTCCGCCCTCGGCGATCCGCACCGGCGGGCCATCGTCGCGCTGCTCCTGGAGCGGCCGCGGCCCGTGGGCGAGATCGTGGAGGCGTGCGGTCTGAGTCAGCCGAGCACCTCCAAGCACCTGAAGGTGCTGCGCGAGGCGGGCCTGGTGCGGGTACGGCAGGACGCGCAGCGTCGCGTCTACGCCCTCGACCCGGCGCCGATCGCCGAACTCGACGCCTGGCTCGCCCCGTATCGCAGACTGTGGAACCGCAGCCTGGACGAGCTGGGCCGCCGCCTCGACGAGACGGCACCGGACGATCCCGAGGAACCCGCCCCGAAGGACTGATCCACCATGGCCGCTGATCTCACCGGCACCTATCTGACCCTGGACGACGGCCGCCCGGCCGTCCGCTTCAGCCGCACCTACGACCATCCCGTCGAGCGTGTCTGGCAGTTCGTGACCGACGCCGAGGAACTCGCCCACTGGTTCCCCTCGCGCGCCGAGATCGACCCGCGACCCGGTGGCACGATCACCTTCAGCGGCGATCCGAACATGCCCGAGTCCACAGGCCGGGTGCTCGCCCTCGACGAGCCGCGTCACCTGTCCTTCGAGTGGGGCGGCGACGAGCTGCACTTCGACCTGGAGGCGCTGGAGGACAAGCGCACCCGCTTCACCCTCACCAACGTCCTGCAGTCCGCCGACGCCGCCGCCCGCAACGGCGCCGGCTGGGAGGTGTGCCTGGCGGCACTGGACGCGAAGGCGCAGGGGGAGCCGTTCGAGGGTCCGCCCGCCGGGCCGGGCGCCCCCTGGAAGGATTTCTACGAGCGGTACATCGAGGCCGGTGTGCCCTCCGGGGCTCCGGTGCCCGGCCTCGACTGACCTCTCACGCCATCTGCCGCCGCACCAGCTCGTGCAGCCGCCCGCCCGTGTCCGCGAGCAGCTGCGCGGGCGGGCCCTGCTGGGCGACCTTGCCGTCCTCCATCACGATCACACGGTCCGCGTCCAGGACCGTGGACAGTCGGTGCGCGATGACGACGCGGGTGGCGTTGAGGGCCTTGGTCGACTCGATCACCGTGCGCTGCGTCTCGTTGTCGAGGGCGCTGGTCGCCTCGTCGAAGAAGAGGATCCGCGGACGGCGGATCAACGCCTGCGCGATCATGAGACGTTGGCGCTGACCGCCGGATACGGCACCGCTGCCCTGGACGATCGTGTGCAGTCCCATCGGCATCCGCTTGATGTCCTCGGCGAGCCCCGCCATCTCGGCCGCCGCCATCGCCTCCTCCGGCGTGTACGGCTCGGTGCCACAGATGACGTCCAGGATGGAACCGGTGAACGGCTGCGCATGCTGCAGGACCACACCGCACTGCCGGCGCACCGCCGACTGGTCGAGCGCACCCAGGTCCTGGCCGTCGTACAGGACACTGCCGGAAACCGGCTTGTCGAAGCCGATCAGCAGCCTGAGCAGGGTCGACTTTCCGCAGCCGCTGGGGCCGACGATCGCCACGAACTCACCCGGGCGTATCTCGAACGACACGTCGTCCAGGACCAGCGGACCGTCGTCCGTGTAGCGGAAGGACAGGCGCCGGGCCTCGATCGCGCCGGACAGCGGGCCCGGCCGGGTGCTCGCCGTGCGCACCTCCGGTGTCGCCTCCAGGACCGGCTTGATCTCCTCGAACAGCGGCAGCGCGGCCACGGTCGAGACGAAAGCACTGGTCAGCTGGGTGACGGAGGTCAGCACCATCGTCACCGAGGTGTTGAAGGTCAGGAACGCGGCCGCCGACATCACCCCGCGCGCCGGGCCTGCCAGCAGCATGAACATCAGCAGGGTGCACAGCGGCAGATAGACCGCGCCCATCACCGTGGTGAGGTTCTTGATCCGGCCGACCTTCTGCTGCAGTTCACGGCTGTGCGCGAACTCCGAGGCCCAGGCCGCGTAGGCGTAGTTCTCGGCCGCCGCCACCCGCAGCTTCGGCAGACCGCGCAGGGTCTGGAAGGCCTGGTTGTTCAGCTTGTTGCTGAGCACGACCAGCTTGCGCTGCCAGCGCACCTGCCACAGACCGAGGCCGAGGAACACGGCCGCGATGACGACGAGCATGCCGATCGCCGCCAGCGCCATGGACGGGCTGTACCAGAACAGCAGCCCCAGGTTCATCCCGCCGACGGTCACCGACTGGGCGATGACGGGCCCGAGCCCGGCCATCATGCGGCGGATCGAGCTGATGCCCATGGCGGCGCTCGCCAGCTCGCCGGTCGAGCGCTCGCTGAAGAACTTCGTCGGGAGCCTGAGCAGCCGGTCCCACACGGCCGGCTGGAGCGTGGCCTCGATCCGGCCCTCCAGACGGAGGATGGTGAGGTTCTCCAGCAGCATGAAGGCCGCCGCCACGATGCTGGTGAGCATCACGGCAAGACACACCTGCGCGATCAGCCCCGTCTGCGCCTTCGGGACGAACTCGCCCAGCACCTTGCCCGTCGCGACGGGCACCAGTGCGCCGATCACCACCGTCACCAGACCGCTCAGCAGCAGATTGGTCAGGTCGCCGCCGGTGCCGCGCATGCTGAACCGCAGCAGCCGCAGGGGGCTCAGCGTCCGTTCGGGCAGCGGCCGGTAGAACATCACCGCGCGCGGCTCGAACTCCTCCGCGTTGTCCTTCTCGATCGGCGTCTCACGCCCGGTAGACGGATGTACGGCCACGTAGCCGCCGCGCCGCCACAGCAGCGCGACCGGCGCACCCGACAGGGCCCGGTGACCCACCAGCGGGCCGATGTTGTCCCGCCACCAGCGGCCGTCCAGGCGGACGGCCCGGGTGCGCACGCGGGACGCGATCGCGACCAGCTCCACCGGATCCAGGCGCTCGCTCTCGGTGCCGCTCTGCGCGGGTTCGGCAAGCGTGATCCCGGCCGCCTCGGCGACCAGCTTGCAGGCCGCGTACGAGGCGTCCGCGTCGGCGGCCGTGGTGCGCTTGCCGGACGTCTTGCCGATGGAGGCCAGCAGGGTGCGGTCGGCCTGGGCGCGGACCGCCTCGCCCGCCTTGATACCGGCCGCCGTACGCGTCTCGTGGGTGCGCTCCAGCTGCTCGATCCAGCGGTCCAGCGTGGTCAGCAGGCGGTACTGCTGGTCGACCATGCTCTGCCAGACAGCGGGGTCCATCAGCAGGTCGGCGGCGGCCTCGGCGCCGTACAGCGAGCCGTACTGGACGCTGCCGGGCGGCACCTGCATCCAGAACACGTCGTCGTCGGTCACCTCGGCGGCCGAACCCTCGGTCGCCATCGGCGCCTGAAAGAGGACGGACAGGCTGCGGCCGACGCCGAGGGCGAGGGCGTATTCGAGCGGGCTGGTCGTCGGTGGCACGTACTGGGCGTTGCCGTACTCGTCGTAGGACCAGGTCTGGGTCTCGGCCGTCTGGTACAGCTCGCGCAGCCCGATGCGGTGCACCACGCAGTCGCGCAGGGGGCGGGCGACCAGGGTGTGCTGGGGGCCGGGGACCGGGCCCAGGATCAGCGAGCCCGCCTCCAGCCGGCCGAGGTGGTGCCAGTGGCCCTGCTGCACGGCGTCCACCGCGAAGAGGTCGAGGCTGCCGGCCGCGACCAGCCACAGCACCTGCGGACCCTCCAGGTCGAGCCGGGTCAGCCCCGAGCAGTCGACGTAGCTGCCCATGGAGCCGAGGGCACCGAGAACCAGGTCGCCCTGGTGGTGTGCGGTCGTCATCTCATCGCTCCCTGACCAGCGCCGCGTACGCGCCGCCGCGCGTCACCAGGTCCTCGTGCCGTCCGCGTTCCACGATCGTGCCGTGCTGCAGTACGACGATCTCGTCGCTGTCACGCACGGTGCTGAGCCGGTGCGCGATCACCACGCAGGCGCAGCCGCGCCTGCGCAGGTTGTCCATCACCACCTGCTCGGTCTCCGCGTCCAGGGCGCTGGTGACCTCGTCGAGGACCAGAATGCTGGGGCGGCGCACCAGCGCCCGGGCGATCTCCAGGCGCTGCCGCTGCCCGCCGGAGAAGTTGCGGCCGTCCTGCTCGACCTTGCTGTGGATGCCGCCGGGGCGGCGCGTCACGACGTCGTAGAGCGCCGCGTCGCGCAGCGCGTCGACGACCGCGTCGTCCGGAATCGACGGGTCCCACAGCGCCACGTTGTCGCGGACCGTGCCCTCGAAGAGGAAGACCTCCTGGTCGACGAAGGAGACCGAGGCGGCGAGCGCGCCGCGCGGGATGTCGTCCAGGCGCTGTCCGTCGATGCGGATCACGCCCTCCCAGGGGGTGTACAGGCCCGAGATCAGACGGGAGACCGTGGACTTGCCGCTTCCCGAGCCGCCGACCAGCGCCACCTGCTGGCCGGGGCCGACGGTCAGGTCGAAGCCGGTGAGCAGGGGCTTGTCGAGCGGGTTGTAGCCGAAGGTGATGTTCTGCAGCTCGACGTGGCCGTGCAGACGGCGCGTGGAGTCGCCGGCGCCGGGGCGGCCGTAGAGCGGGTCGGCCTGGAAGTTCTCGACGTCCTTGAGGCGGGCCACGTCGGCGGCGAAGTCCTGGATGCGGCCCGCGACGCCGTTCAGCCGGGTGATCGGCGCGGTGAAGCGGGTGACCAGGGCCTGGAAGGCGACCAGCAGTCCGACCGAGATACCGCCCTCGACCGCGCGCATGCCGCCGATCCACAGGATCAGCGCGCTGTTCAGGGAGGCCAGCGTCGGCGCGACCACCCCGAGCCAGGCGCTCGGCACCCCGAGACGCTGCTGCTCCTCCAGGGTGGTGGCGTGCTGCCCTGCCCACTTGCGGAAGTAGCCGTCCTCACCGCCGGTCGCCTTCATCGTCTCGATCAGCTGCAGCCCGGTGTAGGCGGTGTTGGTGAGCCGGGCGCTGTCGGCCCGCAGCTTCGCCGTCCGGGTGGCGCGCAGCCGGATCACGATCCGCATGGCGACGATGTTCAGCAGGGCCACACCGATGCCGAGAAACGTCAGCTGCGGGTCGTAGGTGTAGAGCAGGACGGCGTAGACCACCACGACCACCGCGTCCACGCCCGCCGCCGCGAGGTCGCGGGCCAGGGTCTCGGCCACCTGGTCGTTGGACTGCAGCCGCTGCACCAGGTCGGCCGGGCTGCGCTGCGCGAAGAACGTCACCGGCAGCCGCAGCAGATGCCTGAGGAAGCGGGCGCTGGAGAGGGTGGAGGAGATGATGCGGCCGCGCAGCAGATTCGCCTGCTGCAGCCACGTCAACACCACCGTGAGCAGCACGGACGCGCCCATCGAGGCGAACAGCACGCCCAGCAGCGAGGTCTTCTGGCCGATCAGGAACTCGTCGATGTACGTCCGGCTGAGCGCGGGCACCGCCGCGCCGACCGCGACCAGCAGCAGGCTCGCCAGCACCGCGGCGGGCATGGTGCCCGCGGTGCCGCGCAGCCGGGCCGGCATCGCGCCCAGGATGCCCGGCTTGCGGCCGCCCTTGCTGAAGCCCTCGCCGGGCTCCATGACCAGGACGACGCCCGTGAAGCTGCCGTCGAAGTCCTCCATCGGCACGAAACGGCGGCCCTTGCCGGGGTCGTTGATGTACACCCCGCGGCGGCCGAAGCGGCGCCCCATGCCGTCGTAGACGACGTAGTGGTTGAACTCCCAGAACAGCACGGCCGGCGTCTTCACCTCGGCGAGGGCGGCCGTGTCCATCTGCATGCCCTTGGCCGTCAGACCGTAGCTGCGGGCCGCCTTGAGCAGATTGCTGGCGCGCGAGCCATCGCGGGAGACACCGCAGGCGATGCGCAGCTCCTCCAGCGGGACGTGCTTGCCGTAGTGGCCGAGCACCATCGCGAGGGAGGCGGCGCCGCACTCCACGGCCTCCATCTGCAGGACCGTCGGCGTGCGGACGGTCTTCGCCCTGCCCTTGGGAACGGGGCGCTTGGGCGGAGCGGCACGGCGCCTGCTCCGCGTCTGTTCTGCGGTGCTCACGGCAGCAGCCAATCGACGGGACGCTGATCGGCCAGCCGGATCGAGGCCGAGGCCAGGGTCATGGAGGTGAGGGCGAAGGGCGGGCCGTCCGCGGACGACCACTTGTAGCCGCTCTTGGTGCCCGACGACTTGTCGAGCCTGACCAGTACGGCGACCGGGCGGCCCTTCTTCGTGAACTGCTCGCCCAGCTGGCTGTCCCCTAGGAACGCGGAGATCTCCTGGGCCGACTGCGCCGAGCGGTCCACCGACTTCACATGACCGCGCAGCACGCCGTACGTCTGGGTCGGCACCGACGAGACGGTCAGGTCCACCGCGGCGTGCGCGGGAATGGAGGCCGCGTTCTCGGCGGGCACGTACACCGTGGCGTACAGCGGATCGGCGGCGTGCGCGACCTTCTCCACGGCGGCGACGTTCGCGCCGGTCTGGATGATCTGGCCGATGGTCGCGGCGAGCCCGGTGATCCGGCCCGCGGCGACGGTGCGGACGACGCTGTCGCCCTGGGCCGTACGGACCTTCAGGACGGGGGAGTCGGCCGGCAGCCGCTCGCCCTGCTTGGCGAGCACCGCCGTGACCTGGCCCGCGACCGGGCTCTGCAGGATGTAGCTGCCCTCACCGTGCGTGAGGATGGCGGGCGCGCCGACCGTGGACGTGACCGTGCCGGTCACCGCCCACACGGAGGCGGCCGCCATCGCGACCACCGTCACCGACAGGACGAGCCAGCCCTGAGGGCGGGCGAAACGCACCGGAAGATCGAGCTCCTCCGGCGACTGGAGCTTGGCGAGGGCCTGCTGGCGGAACTGCACGGAATTTCCCTCACCTGAAAACGAGAGAGGACCGGCTCGCGGGAGCCGGCTGGTTCAAGAGCCTCAGTGAGGCTTTTACGGCAACCGAAGGCCCCGGAGTCGCGTTGCGACTCCGGGACTCGACGATCACAAAAGGCGCGATCAGAGACCGGCGACCAGGCTGGTGACCGGAGCGGTGTTCAGGCCGGTCACACCCTCGACGAGGCTGACGGCCGTGTCGACCGTGCTGGAAACGGGAGCAACGCCGTCCAGCGCACCGGTGACGGAGTTGACAGCGTTGATCGACAGGCCGCCGGAAACAGCGTCGAGCTCGGCGTCCGAGATCTCAACGGTCTCAACACGGGGGGTGGAGTTCATGATGGAACTTCCCTTCGTATGGATATTTCACAAGGGGGGAGCGGCACCCCTCTGGGGGACAGAGCGACGGCCGCGACCGCAGGCGCCGGGCTTCCGTTTCCGGTGACCCTTCGCGGCCCCTGCGGTGCGATGGATCAAAGCACGCAGCGGGCATGCGCTTCCAATCAACCAATGGCCTCACCAGGCAACTTGAGCCCCTGGGGCACCCATCCGTGCAGGCTTGCGCACCGCTCGATGGCGAGTTCTTCACATGCGTCACGGCATCGGTTCGCCCGGGGCCTTGCCGACCCCGCGACGAATCCGACACTCCCGTCCCAATGGCGTGGCGAGTGTTTCCGGCGTGTGCAGATCACCTGCACACGGTGACTTGGTTGGGTATTGCGTGTGCAGATTCGCTGAAGCTTGTTTTCCGATCAACGTTCTCAACAGACCGTTGTCGATCGACTGCGGACCGTGTCGGCCCGGAAGTGCTCAGCCGAGCAGTGCATAGACCGTGCTCGCGCGCGCCGCGAGTTCACCCGATGTCTCGGCGGTCATCGTGATGTCCGCGAATGCCATACGGCGTCCCAGTTTGGTGAGCACCGCTTCGATCAGGACATCCGAACCCGTCACCGCGCGCTGGAACGACGTCGACTGCTGAACCGTCGTCATCGGTCCGAAGGCCCCGCGCGCCGCGGACACGGCGATCACGGTGGCCGTGTCGGCGGCGGCCATCAGCGCCTGCCCGGACAGCCCGCCGCCCTCCCGGGCCAGCCGGTCCGACCAGGGAAGTCGTAGCGTCGCCCGGTCGTCGGCCAGGGACTCGACCGTCAGGCCCAGCTCCAGGACCCAAGGGGCGAAGTTGGCGGAGAGGATCTTGTCGGCTTCGGCGGTGGTCATCGTCATATGGGCGATTGTTCCCCCGTGCCGGTTCGTCAGACGCGAGGCATGGCCGATTCGCCATTGCCCAAAGCGAGTTGGCAAACGGAATTGAACGCACCGTGCGACCCGTGCGTACCAACAGCCATCCAGGCGCCCGAACAGAACAGCTGCCGTACGGCGGCACAGACTCCGGTCCCCCCAGGAGGTCGAGAAGTTTGAGTCACAAGCGAATTCCGAAGCGCAAGGCCGCTATCGCGGCAGGCGGCGTCGCGGCGCTCGGCGCGGCCGCCATCCTGCTGCCGAACGCCAACGCGTCGCAGGACGGCTCGTCGACGACTGCCGCCCCCAAGACCCTGAGGGCGACCGACGCCTCGAATCTCGCCTCGCAGCTCCAGAACCTGCTCGGTGACGCCTTCGCCGGTTCGTACTACGACTCCGGCACACAGCAACTCGTCGTCAACGTCATATCCGGCGAAAAGAACAACGTGGTCGTCCAGGCGCAGAAGGCGGGTGCGAAGGTCCGCGAGGTCAAGAACAGTCTGGCCGCGCTGAAGGCGGGCGCGCAGACCCTCAAGGCCAAAGCGACCATCCCGGGCACGGCCTGGGCGATCGACCCGAAGACCAACCAGCTCGCCGTCACGGCGGACTCCACGGTCACCGGCGCCAAGTGGGACAGACTGACGTCGACGGTCAAGAGCCTCGGCGCCGACATGGCCACCGTGAAGAAGTCCTCCGGCACCTTCAAGACGAAGGTGTCGGGCGGTGACGCCATCTTCGCGCAGGCTGAGGGCGGCACCGTGCGCTGCTCCCTCGGCTTCAACGTCAAGGCCAGTGACGGCTCTCCGGCCTTCCTGACCGCCGGGCACTGCGGTGTGGCGGCCAAGCAGTGGTCCGACTCCGAGACCGGGCAGCCCATCGCCACCGTCGACCAGGCCACCTTCCCCGGCAACGGTGACTTCTCCCTGGTCAAGTACGACGACCCGAACACCCAGGCGGCCAGCGAGGTCAACACCGGCGACGGGAAGACCGTCCAGATCACCCAGGCCGCGGACGCCACCGTCGGCGAGACGGTCTTCCGGATGGGCAGCACCACCGGCCTGCACGACGGCCAGGTCACCGGTCTCGACGCCACGGTCAACTTCCAGAGCGAGACCGACCCGAACGGCGTCGACACCGTCACCGGTCTGATCCAGACCAACGTCTGCGCCGAGGCCGGCGACAGCGGTGGCTCGCTGTTCACGCAGGACGGCAGCGCGGTCGGCATGACGTCCGGCGGCAGTGGCGACTGCACCAGCGGCGGCGAGACCTTCTTCCAGCCGGTGACCGCGGCCCTGCAGGCCACGGGAGCGACGCTGGGCGACGCCGGCGCAGGCGCGGGCGCGGGCGCGGGTGACCAGGCAGGCACCGCCGACCCGTCCGCCTCGGCAGGCGACCAGGCCGGCGGCGGCGACGCGGTCGGCGGCGGCGACCAGGCGGGCACCGCCGACCCGTCCGCGACGGCCAGTGACGGGGCCGGGGTCGGCGACCAGTCCGGGAACGGCGTCGGCGACCAGTCCGGCGTCGGCGCGGGTGACCAGTCCGGGGCCGGTGTCGGTGACGGCAGCGGCGTGGGCGACGGTTCGTCGTCCCTCACCGGGTCCCAGTGATCGGGTCCGCTCACTGATCGAGCGCACTCATCGAGCGCGGACCCACTGATGGAGACCCACTGATCGGCCTCCAGCGCGGTTCCGGTCGACGGTGGACGGTCCGGCCCTCCGGCGGGAGGGCCGGACCGCGTCGTGTCAGCGCCCGTTCATACCTCTTCAACGGGCCCGCAGCAGCAACAGCGCCACGTCGTCGAGCCGTTCGCGCGCGGCCGTGCTGTGTCGTACGAGATGGTCGGCGAGCTCGTCCAGGGGCAGTTCGCCCGCTTCGGTGAGGCGCTCCCCGAGGCCGGCGAGGGCGTCCTCGATGTCGACGCCGGGGGATTCGATCAAGCCGTCCGTATAGAGAGCGAGTACGGAGCCGGGAGCGAGGTCGACCTCCGTCGTCGGATAGCCGGCGGAACCGTCGATGCCCAGCAGCGGGCCGCCGGCGAGGTCGAGCACCCGTACCCGCCCGTCGGGGCGGCGCAGCAGCGGCGGCGGATGCCCCGCCCGGGCCATCACGGCCCGCCCGCGCGCGGGATCGAGCCGTAGATACAGACAGCTGGCGAACAGATCGGCGCCGAGGTCGATCAGCAGCCGGTTGGTGCTGCCCATGACCTCCTCGGGTGCCTGCCCGACGGTCGTGTAGGCGCGCACGGCGGTGCGGATCTGCCCCATCAGCCCGGCCGCCGTCACGTTGTGCCCCTGCACGTCCCCGATCACCGCGGCCGCCCCGCCCCGTGTCGGCACCAGGTCGTAGAAGTCGCCGCCGATCTCCATGCCGTGTGTGGCGGGCAGATAGCGGGAGGCCGAGTCGATGCCGGCCAGTGGCGGCAGGGAGTGCGGCAGCAGGGCCGCCTGCAGGCCGTGGGCCAGCTGGTGCTTGGCGTCGTAGAGCAGGGCCCGCTCCAGGGCCTGCGCGATCAGGCCGCCCAGGCTCGTCAGCACCGCCCGCTCGTCCGCGGGGAACGGATGCGGTTCGGCGTAGGCGAGCACACAGGTGCCCACCGGGCGTCCCGAGGCGATCAACGGCAGATAGGCCCAGGCCGCGAAGCCGTCCGGGGTGGCGTGCCGCGACGGATACAGGCGCTCCAGCTCCTCCCGGGAGTCGAAGAACGCCGGCATGCCGGTGTTCAGTGCGTGTGTGCCCGGCGTGGGCTCGGCCAGCGGCAGCCCGTCGAACCGCTCCACGAGGTGCGGGTCGGGATATCCGCGGTGCCCCAGCACATGCAGCCGCCCCGCCCGGGAACCGAGGACCACCAGCGCCTGGCTGCCGACCGCCGGCGCGATCTCGTCCGCGACCAGCTGCACCACGTCCTGCACCCCCACCGCCTCGGTCAGCGCACCGGCCAGCGTCAGCACCTGGGAGATGGTGACCAGCCGGGAAGGGCTGTCACCGGGCTGCGGTCCCGCCCGGTTCATCTCCGCCACCGCCCGGGCCCGGGTGACGCGGACACTGAGCCCGGTCGTACTGGGGTACATCCGGAAGGACATCCAGTCCCCGGGCGGGCGCAGCGCCACGAACGAGGTGGTCTGCTGGCTCAGCAGCGCGGCCCGGTAGCGGTCCTCGTACACGGGGTCGTTGAGCCAGGGCACCGACGCCCACAGCTGCGTGCCCAGCAGACTGCTGACCGGGAGCCCGATCAGTTCGGCCGCCGCCGCGTTGGCGAACGCGACCCGGCCGTGCAGATCCAGCGAGCACAGCCCGTACGGCAGCCGTGCCACCATCCGCGCCGCCTCCACCGTGCCGAGGGTGCCGGCCGCGCCGCCCACCGGCGCTCCGCCGAGAAGATCGGGCTCGGGCAGCAGCTGCCGGCTCTCCTCGATGGCACGCTCCAACCGCTTCGCTAGCCGGTCGCAGGCCGCCGTCAGATGGTCCCGCTCCCGGTCGGACAGGTCGGGCGGATGCGAGCCGGGCCAGGTCACGAAGACCGCGCCGTACGCCGTAGAGCCGGTGGCCACCGGTACCGCGGCCAGCGCGAAGGGATAGGGCAGCACCACGGCGATGCGCGGATAACGGGCCGCCATCTCCTCCTCGCCGCCCACCCACACCAGCCGCCGCTCCCGCACCGCCTCGGCGACCGGGATCGGCGCGCTCAGTCCCACCCGCTCCCAGGGCGCGGCGAAGGCCCGGGGAAGGCCTGCCATCACGGCCATCTCCAGCACGGGTTCGGCCGGCGACAACAGATACACCGCGCCGGAGTGGGCGTTGACCTCGTCCATCATCGACGCCAGCGCCAGGGAGAGCAGCGGCCGGCCCACCCGCGTCCTTGTGGCCGCCGGCGCCTGTGCGGACGTCTGCCCGTCGGACACGCCGACCACCTCCTCGCACGGCCGGGCGACGGGTCCCAGGGATCAATCTGCCCCCTGGCGGCCGGTCGCGCACGGCGAGCGGTGGCCGGGACGGCGCCGCCCGGCCCGTGTACGGGCACACGACGGCCCGCGCCTCGTTGAAGAAACCCCGCGTACCCCCTTACCCCGGGTGTATGCCCCCGCAGTTGATGCGCGGGACGGCGTGCGGGCGCCGTGTGTGCGCCCCCGCGCACCCTGTTGGCCGGTTCTTCGCGCCCACGAGCGGTCGCGGGAGCGAACAATGGGCACGCGTTCAACACCAACGCGACCGCAGACGGAAAACTGAGGGGCGGCAGTGATCCGGGTACTTCTGGTGCATGACGAGTGTCTGGTGCGATCGGTGCTGGCGGACTGGCTGCGCCGGGAACCCGACCTCGGAGTGGAGGACACGGCGTGGCGCAGCGCACCCGGCCGGGTGAGGTCCCTGCGGCCCGATGTCTGTGCGGCGGATCTGGAGTGCGCGGACGCGTACGGCATCCCGCCGCTGGGCGAGCTGCGCTCCCGAGGTCCGGGCGCGGCACCGCCCAGGCTTCTCGTGCTTGCCGGTGCGAACAGACCCGGCCTGCTGAAACGGGCGATCGAGGCGGGGGCGCTCGGCTACGTCGACAAGGAGGCCTCGCCGGAACACCTTGTGCACGGGATCCGGCGGGTCGCCCAGGGGGAACGTTTCATCAGCGACTCGTTGGGCTTCGGGTTCCTCAAGGCCGCCGAGATGCCGCTGACGCGGCGGGAGCTGAGCGTGTTATCCCTGGCCGCCGAAGGTGCGTCCGTCGCGGAGATCGCCGGGAGCCTCCACCTGTCCCACGGGACCGTGCGCAACTACATGGCGGCCATCACCCGCAAGACCGGGGCCCGCAACCGCATCGACGCGATCCGCATCTCGCAGGGGGAGGGCTGGCTGTGACGGCACCGGGTTCCAGCGGCCGACGAGCTCCCGGTACAGCGGCGAGGTCTCCAGCAGCTCGTGGTGGGTTCCGCACGCGGTGCCCCGTCCGTCCATGACCAGCACACGATCCGCCCGCCGCGCCGAGCTGATGCGGTGGGCGACCACCACGAGGGTGCCGCCCGGCCGCTGGGCGAACGCACGCTCGGCGCGCTCCTCCGCCTGCGGATCCAGGTGACAGGTCGCCTCGTCGAGCAGGGCGAGCCGGGCGTCCGAGAGATAGGCCCGGGCCAGCGCGATCAGCTGTCGTTCGCCCGCGGAGAGCGCCGCGGGGTCGACCTGGCCACCGGGTCCGCCGAGCGCGTCGACCAGCGGACCGAGCCCGACGGCGTCGGTTGCCGCGAGCAGCTCCGCCTCGGGCACGGGGTCCTGCCGGAAGTGGCCGAGGTTGTCGGCGACGGTCCCGGTGAAGACGTACGCCTCCTGTGGAATGAGCACCCGCCCCCGAGCGGCACCCGCCGAGGGCACCGGCTCCCCACCCACCCGGATCGCCCCGCGACGCGGCTCCAGCAGCCCCGCGACCAGAGCGGTGAGCGTGGACTTCCCGATCCCGCTGGGGCCGACGACGGCCAGATGGGAGCCGGGAGGAAGGACGAGGTCAAGGTTTTCGATCACCGGGATGGCGGTGGGGCCGTAGGCGAAGGTGACGGAGGTGAGGGAGAGGGCGGGGGTGGCCGGCGCGTCGGTGGGGGCCGGATGCCATGGGGGCTGTGTGAGGTGCTTGCCCGGATGGGCCGGTTCGGCTGGGGGGCGGTGCGGCTGGTCGTCGGGGGTGGGACGCCCGTCTTGCCCGCCGGGTGGGGCCGGCGTCCTGCGGGGTTGGCTGTCGGGGGCTGCTGCGGCTGCGGGCGGGTGGGCGGGGGCCGTTTGGTGTGGGGCAGGGACCGGTGGTTCGACTTGCCGGTCGACCGCTGGGAGCGTCTTGGAGGGCTGCTCCTCGGGGGGCGTTGAGGGGTGGGGCCGGTCGGTGGGTGTCGGCCGGGGCAGGGGCGATGCGGGTTGGTCGTCGCGGCTGTGTGCTGCGGTGCGTTCCGGTTGTGGTCCGTTCGTGCCGAGCCCGTGGGCCGGGGCCAGGCGGCGAAGGACGACCGTCAGGCGGGAGCCGCTGGTGCCGAGGCCGTGGACCAGGTTGCGGAGGGCCGGGAGGAGGGACTGGGTGACGTAGGCGAGGGCGCCGACCAGGGCGCCCGTGGTGACGCCGCGGGACAGGAGCCACGGGGTGGCGGCGAGCAGCAGCACGATCGGGAGCTGGCCGCCGACGGTGAGTGACGCGATGCGCAGGACACCCCAGCGGGCGAGGGAGCGGGCGGCCCGCAGTTCGGCGTCGACGAGTTCCCCCGTGTCGGTGGCGATCCGCTCCTCGGCTCCGGTGGCCGTGATGTCCCGCAGCCCCGGGCAGACGGCACCCAGGCGGTCGGCCAGGGCCTCGTCGGCGACGAGGAACGCCTCCTGCCGTCGGGCCAACGGCCGCAGCGACGCCGCGAACAGGGCCACTCCGGCCACCAGCGGCGGCCCCACGACCAGCAGGAGCAGCGGGGCGAGCGAGAACAGCCCGACGAACGCCCCCACCGCCGTGAACACGAACGAGCGCGACACCATCACGAGCCCGGCGAAGGTGTCCCGCGCGATCTCCACCTGCTGGGTGAGCCCCGACAGCGCCCCGCCGTCGGCCTCCCGCACCCCGCGCCCGACCACCCCCTCGACGAGCCGGTCCCGCAGGGGCTCGACCAGCGCGGCGACGGCCGTGTAGACCCGTCCGGTCCCGTACGCCCCCACGAGCACCCCGAGTCCGGCCACACCGAGCCAGGCCAGCCCGACCCCGGCCTTTCCGGCCAGGAACCCCGCGTCGAGTGCCCGCGCCGGGGCGTACCCGGTGACAAACGTCTGCCCCGTCTCCAGCACGGACCACCCGCCGAGCCGCACCACGACCCGCCACCGGTCCCTGAGGAAACGAAGCCCACGCGCAAGGATCCCGCCGTCCACGACAGCGCCACGCCACGTGCCGCCACGGCCGTTCATGATGGCGCTCCGTCTCCGGCGACCATCGGGAAGTCGACGCCCTGCCTGTACCCAAGGTGAGCCCTCGCAGCTCGGGCTTCGCCCTGCAGCAAACGCGGACCGCGCCACCCGATCCCGTCGCGCCGGGGACGCGCCTCCTCACCGAGCCCTTCCGAGCATCCGGCGCTCCGCCGAGGCCCCACCACTGGCCCGTTGCCCCGCCGAGGCCCCCGCCAAGGCCGGCGGCCCCCGCCGTTCACGCCTGCCCCCCGTCCGCGAACACCGCCCGATACCCGGCCAGCCGCCACAGCTCCGCATGCGTCCCCTGCGCCCGCACCCGTCCCCCGTCCAGCCACGCCACCGCATCCGCCCGAGCCGCCGTGGCCGCCCGATGGGCGATGAGGAGGCGGGTCCCGGTCGCGCCCCGGGTCAGGGACTCGGCGATCTGTGCCTCCGTCACCGTGTCGAGGCTGGAGAGGGCGTCGTCGAGGATGAGCAGGCGGCCGTCGTGGGCGAAGGCCCGGGCCAGGCCCAGGCGTTGGGACTCGCCGCCGGAACGGGGTGCGTCGGCGCAGGCAGTGGCGTAGCCCTTCGGCAGGCGGTGGACGAAGTCGTCGGCACATGCCAGGCGGGCCGCCTCGCGGATGCGTGCGGGGGAGGGGGGCCGCGGGCCGAGTGCCAGCGCGTCCTCGATGGTGGTGCCCAGGAGGGCGGGGCGTTCGAAGGCGTAGCCCACGGATCGGCGCAGGGCGTCGTGGGTCAGCTCGCGCAGGGGGACACCGTCGAGCAGTACCTCTCCCGCGTCCGGCTCGGCCAGGCGGCCCGCGAGTGCGGCGAGCAGCGACTTGCCCGTGCCGGAACGGCCGACCAGGGCGAGTGTCGTGCCGCCGGGGACGACGAGGTCGACGCCGTCGAGGACGGTGCGGTCGCCGCGCCGCGCCGTCACACCCCGCAGCTCCAAGTGGCCGGGACCGGGCGGCAATTGACGGTGGCCATAGGTCATGGTCGGCTCCGCCAGTACCTCGTCGAGGCGCCCAGCTGCCGCTCTGGCCCGGGCCAGACTGGCGAACTGGCCGACCAGCACGCCGACGCCGGTCGCCAGGACCGCGTACCGGGAGGCTGCGAGCACCTCGCCGACCGACAGCCGGTGCCGGGTGAGGAGAAGTCCGGCCACGGCGACGACGCCCAGCTGCAGCAGCGGCGCCACGGCACTCGCCTGCGCCGCGGCCCGCCCCTGCACCCGCCACATGCGGTGGCCCGCGCGGGACAGTTCGGGCAGGGGCCGCAGGATCCGCGCCGCCTCCTTGTCCGCCGTACCCGCCGCCACGATGGTGCGATGACCGGCCACCGCCTCCGCCAGCGCGCCCGCGATCCGCCCCTGCACCTGCTGGTAGTCCGCCACACAGCGGGTCGTGTCACGGGCGACGGCGCGCAGCAGGAGCATCAGGAGCGGCCCTCCGGCCAGGAACACGGCCGCCAGCCACGGGTCGATCAGGCCGAGCGCCACCATGCCTCCGGCGGGACCGGCCAGCGCGGCGAGCAGCGCGGCGCGGGCGGCCGGAGCCGTCCCCGCCTGGGCCGCGTTGCCGACGAGGCGGGCGATCAGGTCGCCGGGTCCGAAGCGGTGGGCGGCGCGCGGGCCGACGGCCAGTACATGCCCCGTCAGCCGCCGCCGCAGCCACGCCGTGGTCCGGGCGTCGACGGTGCCGCCCAGCACGGTCTCGCCGGCGTCGAGCAGGGCCAGGAGCAGCACGATCCCCGCGCAGCACAGCACCCAGCGGGTTGCCGGGGAGTGCGCGAGGAGGAGATCGAGGGTGCGGCCGAGCGCGGCCGGCAGCAGGAGTCCGGCGCCGGTGGATGCCGTGCTCATCAGGCAGAGGACGATGCAGCGCGCGCCGCTGTGCCGGGTGGCGGAGTTCAGCAACGTGGCGGGAGGTGCGGCGTCGGCACGAGTCGTCATACGGCTGCGGCCTCGCATCCGGGGTCGAAGGAGCGCAGGACCCCGGGCGGCCCCTCCCTCGCGGGAGCGGACCGCCCGGAGCCGTGGGTGCACCGTGCTGTCAGAGACAGAGCAGAACGCTCGCCGCGCTGATGCAGGAGAGCAGGCTCGCCGTGCTGGCGCCGCCACCGCCGGTGTGCTCGTCGGATTCCATCGTCTGCAGGTCGAGCAGTGCCATTTCGTGTCCTTCCATCTGTGTGTCACCCGTGGGGACGGGGTTGGGTCACGACTCCGTCAGGTCGCGGAGCCGCGTCATAGGGGCCGCCGCAGCGGCGGGAGGAACGGCAGGTGGGCGCTGTCACCGGTGGCCGCCGCGAGCGCGAGCAGACACCCTGCCGTTCCGGTGGCGAGGTCCATGGAAAGCCGCATCATCTGGTGTCCGGGGAAGGCGAGTTGGCCCTCGTACGCCATCGCGTACCAGCCGAGCGCGGCGATCTGCTCGGCCAGGTGACGGTCCGTCGCGCCAGGCTGAGTGGTGCGGCCGAGGTGCAGGATCATCCCGGCGCGGCCCTGGAAGAGGCCGGGCTGTGCGTAGAAGCGGGAGGTGGCGGCGGTCAGGATGCCCGAGCGCGCCTTGTCGAACTCCGCGTCGGTGGCGTGCGCGAGATAGTCGTCCAGGACCATGCCGAGGCCCGCGCTGCCGTCACCGAGGTAGGGCAGGGTCCGCCAGCCCTCGTCGACCTCCAGGCCACCGCCGCTCTTCTGGACGACACAGCAGTCCAGGTCCCGGCGAAGCGCCACTCCGGCCGCTTCCAGCAGCCCCGCGTCACCGGTCCACTCGTACTGCCGTAGCAGGAACAGCGCCGGTCCGCTCGCCCCGCGCAACAGCCCGGCCCGCTGCCGGGGCTTGTCGGGGCGCGGCTCGGCAAGGCGTCGTACGACGATCTCCGCGGCCTCGGCGGCCCGCTCGCGCAGCTCCGACTCGCCCGTGGCGCTTGCCAGTTGGCCGAGAACGAGGCCGAGGCCGGCCAGGCCGCCGTGCAGGGTGGAGGAGAGGTTCTGCCACTTCTCGGCGAGGATGCCCTCGACCAGATCGAGGGCCCGCTGCCGGTGGCCGAGCCGGTCCAGGACGTGCGCGACGCCCGCGAGTCCGTCGTACAGGCCGAGCGGTGTGCCGGGCGGTGGCGGGGCCGTACGGTCGAGGAGCCAGCGTTCGCCCTCCTCGTAGCGCTCGGCGCCGGTCTCGGCCAGTGCGTACAGCACCCCGGCCGCGCCGTGGGCGAGCCCGAGTCCGCCGCCGTCGGAGAACTGGGCGATGTCGCCCGGGAAGAGCCGGTCGTCGCGCTCCGGGGTGGCCGAGGCGAGGATCGCCTTGACCATCGAGTCACGGCTGTGCGGCCAGTCGCCGGGCCGTACCAGCGCCGGGGCGCCCACGCCGGCGTCCCGCGTGATCTCCGCAACCGCTTCGTCCAGGAACTCCCGTGGCACGTCCGGGAATTGCTCCGCTATCACCTTGGCCAGGTGCGCCGCCTTGCCCCGGTCGACCACGAACAGGGTGGTCACGGGCAGGAACAGGGCGAGCCGCAAGCAGGCCAGCGCATAGCGGTCCACGTCGACGCCCGTCCGGTCGGGCGGGGCGAAGAAGCCCGGGTGGGCGACGACTTGGCGGCCGTTCTCCGTCACCGGCGCCGCCGCCTCGAAGTCGAGCAGGGACACCGACTCCTCGTCCGGCGCGACCATGATGTTGAAGACATGCAGGTCGTTGAAGACGATCCCGCGCGCGTGCACCGCCTCCACCGCACGCTCCACCGCCCCGTGGATGCGCACCGCCCACGCCGTGTAGCGCGCGACGGCCTCCGGATCCGGGTCCGCGGTGAGCAGCGGATGCCGTTCGGCGAAGAAGGAGTTGAGCGGGCGGCCCTCCAGGAAGTCCATCACCAGGAACCGGTGGTCGCCCAGTGTGAACCAGTCCCGCACCTCGGGCACGACACCGGTGCCCGCCACCTGCTCCAGCGCCTGCTTCTCGCGCTCCAGCCGGGTGATCGCGTCCGCGCCGTCGGAGGCCAGCCCCGCGTGCGGCCGCCCCTCCTTGAGGACCACCTTGCGCCCGTCTCGCGTGTCGGTGCCCGAGTACACCCCGCCGCCGTTGGAGAAGTGCAGCGCCTTCTCGATGCGGTACGGCAACTCGCCCACCGTCGTGGTGTTGCGGGCCGCCAGATGCGGCTCCAGGAACGCCGGCAGCGTCACCCACTCGGGCACCTGGAAGGACGGCGCCCTCCGGTCCGGCACCAGCGTCCCCGCGCCGTCCCGCACCGCCGGCACGAGCGAGCCCCGCTCGTCGACCACGAAGGTGCGCGCGAACGCGCCGTAGCGGACATAGAGCGGCCCGTCGTGCCAGCGCAGATCGGTGAGGATGTACGGCCCCTCGAATCCCTCCAGCAACCGGCCCAGTTCGCGCAGCACCTGGTGGAGCTGCTCCTCGTCGGCCGGGTAGACGGTGACGAACTTGCCGCTGGTGTCGCGGGCCGCGTACTTGGTGTTGCGCAGGTGCAGCAGATGCGGTCCCGGCACGAACTTGAACGGGATCCGGCGCGGCACGCAGTAGTCCCACACGATCGCCGCGATCCGCTCCGCGTTCGCCCGGGTGGCCGAGGCATGGATCTTCCAGCCCTGCGCCGGGCCCGGCAGCGCGCTGCCGTCCGCGCCGAGCGGCGTCAGCGTCAGCCAGTCGCCGATCCGCGCCGCGTCCCAGCCCTCCGGCACCTCACGACGGGCGGTCTCGAAGAGCGGTGCCGCCTGCTGACCGGACGCTGCGAGCCGGTCCGGCGTCTCGTAGAAGTGTCTGTCGGCGAGTGCGTACACCTCGTACCGCTTGTCCATGGATCCCCCTCCGTGGCCCGGCACCGACACTTCCAGCCGTCAAAGGGCCCGGGACAGTCACGCCTGTCACGAGAACACCGTGCGATACGCATGCGTTAAGACATGTTCGGCGCGTTTCGAGTCCGCACGCCCGATGAGCTCCACGGAATGCTCACAGGGGCTGCGCATGCGTCCCGTACGCGCTGTAATTGCGGACGTGGTCAGTGAGGGAGCCGAGGCACGCAGAACGAGAACTCCGCGCGCCGAAGGTGCCCTGAAAGCGCTCACGTCCGGTCCGTCCTCACCCGAGCGGGTGCGTCGGGTCCTGGAGCAGGCGCTGGTCTTCGCCGGGGCGGCGTTCGCCGGTGTGTACACACCGGAGGAGGACGGCGACCTGCTGTGCCTGGTCGAGTCGGCGGGCGTGCCGAGGACGCTGTTCGGGCTGCGCGACAGCTACCCGCGCTCCGGCAGCTCCCCGGTGGCCGACAGCCACCGCTCCGGGAGCCCGGTGTGGCTCGGGCCCGAGGAACTCGCGGAGAACGCCGAGGCGCTGCGGACGCCGCCGCGGGACTTCCACCTGGCGGTGCTGCCCGCGCGCGGGAACGGAGACGGCGGCTGTCTGCTGGCCGTCAGCGAGCGGCCGGACGGCTTCGACACCGAGGACCGCAAGTGCCTGGAGCTGATCGCCGACGCCGTGGGCTGTCCGGCCCCCGCCCGCGCCGCCGAGGGCGGCGAGCTGCCGACCAACGCGTTCAGCCTCGCCCTGGACAGCGGCCGGGTCGAGGTCGGCGACGACATCCTGGGGCTGTTCGCCGTCACCCGCGCCGCGTTCGACGGCAAGGTCGAGACCCTGCTGGGCCTGACCGTGCCGGAGGACCTGCCCTCGCTGATGTCCGTGGTCGAGGCCGACCACATGTCCGTCGGCGACCGCGAGTTGGAGTTCCGCGTGCTGCAGCCCTCCGGCCCGCCCAGGTGGCTGCGGCTGCGCGGGCGTCTCCTGCCCGGCGGCGAGGGCCGGCCCGCCACCCTCGTCGGCACGGTCGCCGACGCCTCCAAGTTGCGCTCCGAGGTCACCGACGTGGCCCGCGTCCAGCGCCTGGCGGCCATGCTCGCCACTGCCGGTACCGTCCGCGACGTCAGTCAGGCCGTCGTCTCCGCCCTGCGCAAGCCGCTGCAGGCCGACCGGATCGCGCTCGCCGAGCTGGAGGGCGACCGGCTCGTCGTCACGGTCCTCGACCCGGCCGATCCGGAATCCTGGCCCGAGCTGTGGCGCCGGGAGTGGCGCACCGAGTGGCCCGACGCGCCCGTGCGCGCCATGCCCACCCTCGCCGCCGCCCTGCGCGAGGGCCGCGCCCGCATCTGGCCCGCCGGCACCGCCCTGGAACCCGCCCTCGCCGACGTCGGCCCCGGCGGACTCGCCGTCCTGCCCCTGCCCGCCGCGGGCCGCATGGCCGGCGCCTGTCTGATCGGCTGGGACGCCCCGCACGACTTCGGCCCCGACGAACGCGCCCTGCTCACCGCCTCCGCGGGCCTCGCGGGCCAGGCCCTGATGCGCGCCCATGCCTTCGACGCCGAACACGAACTCGTCGGCATGCTCCAGCGCCAGCTGCTGCCGCGCCGCCTGCCCAAGCTGCCCGGCGCGGTCGCCGTCGCCCGCTACCTGCCCACCACGGCGGGCCTGGAGGTCGGCGGCGACTGGTACGACGTGATCCCGCTGCCCGACAACCATGTCGCCCTCGTCATCGGCGACGTCCAGGGCCACAACGCGAGCGCCGCCACCCTCATGGGCCAGATGCGCACCGCGCTGCGCGCCTACGCCGTGGAGGGCCACCCGCCGGACGTCGTCGTCTCCCACGCCAACCGGCTCCTGACGGACATGGAGACCGACCTCTTCGCGACCTGCTGCTACGTCGACGTGGACATGGAGGAGGGCTCCGCCTGGTACGTCCGCGCGGGCCATCTGCCGCCGGTGCTGCGCCACCCGGACGGCAGCACCGAGGTGCCCGAGTCCGACGGCGGGCCACCGCTCGGCGTCGTCGCCCAGGCCGACTTCCCCATGAGCGCGCTGCGGCTGCAACCCGGCACGGTCCTCGCGCTCACCACGGACGGCCTCGTCGAGTCCGCCGAGGCCGACATCGACGACGGCATGGAGCGGCTGGCCCGGGAACTGTCCGGCACCGACCCCGGCCACCTCGACCTGGTCGCCGACGCCCTCCTCGGCAACGCCCGGCGCAGCGACGACGTCGCCCTGCTCCTGCTGCGCTACGACGGCATGGCGCTGCGTCCGCTGCGCGAGAGCTGGACGGTCTGGCGCGTGCCCGAGGCCGTCGGCCACACCCGTCGCTTCACCCGTCGCACCCTCCGGGCCTGGGGCGTGACCCGCGACGACATGGATGCCGTACTCCTGATCGTCTCCGAACTCGTCACCAACGCCCTGGTGCACACCGACGGCCAGGTCCGCCTCGACCTCACCCTGCTCGACGACCGGCTGCGTGTCTCGGTCGCCGACGCCTCGCCGCGCACCCCCGTGAAGCCGACCAGTATCGGCTGGGAGGCCACCGGCGGGCGCGGCATCCTCCTGGTGGAGGCCATGTCGGAGGCCTGGGGGACCGTGCCGGTCAGCGGCGGCAAGCAGGTGTGGGCGGAGCTCGTGCTCAGTCCGTGACGTTGGCCGTGATCAGGCGGAGGAGCTGTTTGGCCAGGGCGTCCTGCTCGGGGGTCAGGCCCATGGCGTCGCCGATGGCGAGGGGCACCCGGGCCGCCCTTTCCCGGAGCCGGACGCCGGCCTCGGTGAGGCGAAGGGCGACCGACCGCTCGTCCTCGACGCGGCGTTCCCGGCGCAGCAGGCCGTTCGCCTCCAGCCGCTTGAGCAGCGGGGACAGCGTGCTGGACTCCAGTTGGAGCGCGGCCCCCAGGTCACGTACGGAGATCGAATCCTGCTCCCAGAGCACCAGCATGACCAGGTACTGCGGGTAGGTCAGGCCGAGTTCGTCCAGCAGCGGGCGGTAGCGCGCGGTGACGGCGCGGGAGGCGGCGTACAGGGCGAAGCAGAGCTGGTCGTCGAGGAGTAGCGACCCCTCGCTGGGTTCCGCTGCGGCTGGGCTCACGGTGTGGCTCCCGGTTGCTGTCCTGTTCACGACCGTCACCAGCCTATCGTTCGGGTCCGTTCGATTGCATCGATCACAAATAAATACTGCACATATTGATTGTGCACGACTTAATCGCGCGCTACTCTCCATGGGTGTGCCGCACTCCGCGGCACCCGATCCGAGGAGGCCGCCATGACCGGCACCACCGCACCCCGCCCCGTCCTCGAACCCGCCGCCCAGACCTTCGCCGAGGCCACCGCCAACCCGCCCTACCTGTTCGACCTCGGCCCGGCCGAGGGCCGCAAGGCCGTCGACGAGGTGCAGTCCGGCGACATCGAGAAGCCCGCGGTCGACGAGGAGTGGATCGCCGTGCCCGGTGGCCCCACCGGACAGGTCCGCGCCCGCATCGTCCGCCCCGCCGGGGTCACCGGCGCCCTCCCGGTGATCGTCTACATCCACGGCGCGGGCTGGGTCTTCGGCAACGCCCACACCCACGACCGGCTGGTGCGCGAACTCGCCGTCGGCACCGGCGCCGCGGTCGTCTTCCCCGAGTACGACCTCTCGCCCGAGGCCCGCTATCCGGTCGCCGTCGAGCAGAACTACGCGGTGGCGAAATGGGTCGTCGAGCAGGGCGCCGCCAAGGGCCTGGACGGCACCCGCGTCGCGGTGGCCGGCGACTCCGTCGGCGGCAACATGACCGCTGCCCTCACCCTGATGGCCAAGCAGCGCGGCGACGTTCCGCTGGCGGCCCAGGTGCTGTTCTACCCCGTGACCGACGCGAGCTTCGACACGCCGTCCTACCACCAGTTCGCCGAGGGGTACTTCCTGCGCCGGGACGCCATGCAGTGGTTCTGGGACCAGTACACGACGGACGAGGCGGAGCGCGCCCAGATCACCGCGTCCCCGCTGCGGGCCTCCACCGAACAGCTCACCGGGCTGCCGCCCGCCCTCGTCATCACCGGTGAGGCCGACGTCCTGCGCGACGAGGGCGAGGCCTACGCGAACAAGCTGCGCGAGGCGGGCGTCGCGGTCACCGCGGTCCGGTACCAGGGCATCATCCACGACTTCGTGATGCTCGACGCCCTGCGCGAGACGCACGCCGCTCGGGCCGCCATCAGCCAGGCGATCAGCACCCTTCGCGCGGCGCTGGGCACCGCCTGAGCCTCGAACTGGGGGCGGCGCGCGGCGCGTTCCGGCGCCCGCAGGCCGGGTACGGCGTTTGACCGGGCCGCTGAAGGGGACCCGATCGGCGGGCACTGAAGCAGAAGGAAGATGAACCGTCGTGACGCCGCACATGACTGACAAGCTTGCGATCCGTCGACCGGAGACCGGTTGGGCGAGGGCCCGGCGGCTGCGGGGCAAGGGCGTCGTACGCACCTGCATTCCGGCGGTGCTCGAACAGGGCACCACCCGAACGGACGAACCCGGCCCGGAGGGCAACATCGTGCGAGGCGAGGACTGACCACCGGCCGTCCACCCGCACCGGCTCATCGTCGCGATCCCCTCCCGGGGGATCGCGACCATGGTGAAGCAGTGGAGGTCCTCGACCGCCGCATCGACGGTGAGGCGGACGAGGGCTCCGAGATGATCGGGCGCGTGGTCGTGGAGGGGGTGCGCGCGTCGTGAACTCGCGCATCGTCGGCCCCGTCGTGATCGGCGCCGGCCCCGTCGTCGAGGACTCCTTGGTGCGTCCCTTCACCTCCGTCGCGGAGAACTGCCGGATCGCCGACAGCGAAGCTGGAGTTCTCGATCGTGCTGCGCGACTGACTCCGGCCCCCAGCATTTCGTGACGCCGAACTCCGACAGGCCGCCGTCGAGGGGGAGTCGGCACACCAGCGCCCCGCCCTGGTCGTCAACTGTGACGCGTGCACAGCCGTCGACGAGGCCGAGACCGGCGAGGAACGGCGCCCGTCTGATCCGCATGTCCACCGACTGCGTCTTCGCGGGCGACGCTCCTACCCCACATCCCGAGGATCATGCCAGCGTCCGCGCACCGCCTACGGCCGCACCGAAGTCGCCGGGGGTGTGCGGCGGCCGAGGAGCTTCCCACATCGAGCGCAATCGTGCGAACCGCTTGGCTCCACGGCGTTTACGGGCGTAGTTTCGTCCGCACGATGATCGACCTGGAGTCCCGCCATGACACCCTCGGCGTCGTCGACGACCAGCGCGGGCAGCCCACGTGGAGCGCGGACGTCGCCGCACGCCTCGTCGACCTCGGCCCGCATCCGGTCCGGGGTGCGAGCGGTGTCTTCCATGCCGCCGGCTGCGGCGAGGCCTCCTGGTGTGAATCGGCCCGAGAGGTCTTCGCCGGCCTCGGCGCGGACCCCGACCGAGTGCGGCCCGTGGGCTGCGGGGCCTTCCCGCGTCCCGCGCCCCGCTCCGCGTACGGTGCCCTCGCCCACGGTCGTTGGCAGGAGCTGGGTCTGCCGTCGCTGCGCGACCGGCGATCCGCCCTGCACGAAGCATTTCCCCTGATCCGCAAGGAGTCTTCTTCGTGAAACGCCATGAATTCCTGCGGGGTCTGCACAAGGCCACCGCGAACCGCAACTACCTGGAGATCGGAGTCAACGACGGCCGCAGTCTCACGCTGTCCCGCGTCCCCAGCATCGCGGTCGACCCCGCGTTCAAGGTGGTCACGGAGATCCGGTGCGACGTCCACCTGGTGAAGGCCACCAGTGACGACTTCTTCGCCCGCGAAAACCCCCTCGGTCACCTCAAGGGCGGGCGCCACCCCGTGCGCAACCTGCGCCGGGGCCGCAGCCCGATCGGCTACTGGCGGCGCACCACGCTCGACCTCTCGTTCATTGACGGCATGCACCTGTTCGAGTACGCGCTGCGGGACTTCATCAACGTCGAGAAGCACTCGGACTGGTCGAGCGTGATCGTCCTCGACGACATGCTGCCGCGCAGCATCGACGAGGCGGCCCGCGACCGGCACACCGACGCCTGGACCGGCGACGTCTACAAGATCATCGAGATTCTGAACCGCTACCGGCCCGATCTCGTGACCGTCCTCGTCGACACCCAGCCCACCGGCCAGCTGATCGTCTTCGGTGCCGACCACAAGAACACCGTGCTGAAGGACAAGTACGACGAGATCATCGCCGAGTTCCAGGTGCCCGACCCGCAGAAGGTGCCCGAGTCGGTCCTGGAGCGGGTGAAGGCGGTCACGCCCGAGACCCTGCTGGAGGCCGACTTCTGGCGCCCCCTGGCCCGCGCACGCAACCGCGGTCTCAGCCGCTCCCGCGGCTGGGAACCGCTGCGCTCGGCCCTGGAGAGCCTGGCGGTCAGCCGCTGAACGGGCGGCCGTGCAACGTTTCGTAACGGGTGGCGCAGGCGTCGTACGACGGCAGGAGCCCCGGTCCGCCGGGCCTCCGACGACGACGGCGCCTGCGCGTCCTGCGGCGACGGCACCGAAGGGATGCCCTCGGGCCGGACGATGCCCGGATCCGGGTCCGGGTGTCCTTGCCGCGGCGCGCCGCCCACCGCGCCACGTAAGCAGGTGATGTACGTGGAAGCTGCCCTGCTCGGCGGGGAAGATCTTCGGCCCAGCGCCTCAGCGCCCGCTATGCCGCCGTGCGCCGTCTGAGGACCGCGGCGAGCGCACGCCGTGCCCTGCGGGCGAGCCGCCGCACGGCCGAGGGCCTGGGAGTCCGGACCACCGTGATCGAGTTCGGGTCCGCGCGCAGGGCGAGCGGCAGCGGGAGGAAGCGCGGCTCGGCGGCGTCGGGGGCCGCGCACAGGGCGGTCCGCCAGGTCGCGCCGCTGAGGTCGGCGACGGTCGGGGCGGCCTCCAGCACGGCCCCGTCCCCGGCCGGGGACAGCGTGCCGGGCACGTCCACCGACCTCTCGGGTGAGGTCAGCCGCAGCAGTACCGCCGTCTCGGCCGGGACGTGCAGCGGCAGGGGCACGCGCAACCGGTTCCCGGAGACGCTCACGGCGTCGAGGTCGAGCCGGCCGAGGCCGAGGCGCTGGTTGGCACGGTCGACGTCCAGGGAGAAATTGCCGTGCTGGTCCGTCCAGTACGGCAGGACCACCCGCCCGCCCACGACCGCAGCGGACGTGGCGGCACGGGCCTTGCGCGGGCCCGGGCCCACCCGGGACGTCTGGCTCCAGCCGCCCAGCCTGACGCGGGCGTACGTGTCCCACAGCCCCGCGCGCAGCGGCGCGCCGTCCACCGCGCCGGCCGGATCGACGGTGGCCGCCGCCCGCAGCACCAGTCGCACCTGCCCGCTGTCCTCGACCGGCACGATCTCCCGGGTGACCTCGACCGGCTGGAAGTACTGGGCGGCGCTGGAGCGCTCGCGCACCAGCAGGTCCACGGTGGCCCGCCCGAACCGCGCGACGGTGTCGGTACCCACCCAGGCGACCGCCTCGTCGAGGTCCTTCGGCGGACCGTCCAGCGGGGTGCGGACCCCGCCGCCGGGGAACGTCAGCGGCGTACCGCCCGCCGTGAGCTCGGCGATGACGTCGAAGCGCAGCCTGCCGCCCTGCCACTCGACGGTCCCGGGCCGGGCAGCGAGGCCGAGCCCCCGCTCCCACTCGGCGAACGCCACCACGTCGTCGTACCGGTCGGCGGCGACGAGCGCGGCCACGACCTGCTGCGTCGGCTGCATCCCGGCGGCGACCCCGGGGCCGAAGCGCTCGGCGACGACCTGGCGGATCTCCTCGAACTGCTTGCGCCGGTAGTCGTCCGGCTGGGTGAGGAAACGCCTGCCGCGCAGCCGCTCCACCATCTCCACCCGCAGCCAGCGGCGGTGCAGGCTGTCGCGCACCTCACCCGGCTCGGTGTACTGCTCGACGACGTCCAGCGCCTCCCGCAGGTTCTTGAAGTACCCGACCGGGTCGAACTGTTGGAAGCCCGCGTTGGAGGAGTCGTCGCGCCGGACGTGGTAGTAGCAGACGTAGTCGCCGATGACCGACACATTGGCCGCGCGCAGATACGCCTCCGTCACGAAGACGTGGTCCTCCAGGCGCCGTCTGCCCTCGGGGAAGCGCAGGCCGATCTCGTCGAGGAAGGCCCGGCGGAACATCTTGTGCGGGGTGAGGCTGTCGATGAGCGGGGCATCCCGCACACTGGCCCGCGGCCGGTTGCGGCGGAACAGCTCCACCGGCACCCCGCGGCCCTGACCGGCCATCTTGCCGACGACGACGTCGGCGCCGTTGGCCACGCCGTAGCCGTACATCCGCTCCAGGGCCTCGTCGCCGAGGTGGTCGTCGTTGTCGACGAACATGACGTACTCGCCCCGGGAGGCGGCGATGCCGACGTTTCGGGGCTTGCCCGACCAGCCGGAGTTCTCCTGGTGGATCACCCGGACCCGGGGCTCCTCGGCGGCGAGCGCATCGAGCCGGGCCGGGGTCTGGTCGGTGGAGCCGTCGTCGACGAAGATCACTTCGTACTCGTCGGGTGGCAGTGACTGCTTCAACAACGAGGTGATGCAGTCCTCGATGTAGGGTCCCGGGTTGTAGACGGGGACGATGACGCTGACCTTGACCGGCATCGGGCTTCCGAGCCCCCTCGGGTCGCTCGCCGAAAGTGTGGGTACGGGTGGCCAGATGCTATCGCCGACGGGAGCGGCGCCCCACTCCGCGCCTGCCCTGAGATCGTTTCCGCGGGCCGGATCAGCCGTGCGTCTTCGTCAGCAGCTCCAGGACGTCGGCCGTGGTGCCCGTCTCGCCCAGCCGCGGGAAGATCCGCTCGACGCTGCCCCGGTGGGCCTCGGGGTCCAGGTCGCTCATGGCGTCGGTGACGAGGGTGACGTGGTAGCCGTGCTCGTACGCCGCGCGGGCGGTGGACTCCACGCCGATGCTGGTGGCGATGCCCGTCAGTACGACCTGCGTGACACCGCGGCGGCGCAGCTGGACATCGAGACCGGTGCCGTGGAAGGCACCCCAGTTGCGCTTGGTGACGGTGATGTCGCCGGGATGACCGGCCAGTTCGGCGACCACGACGTCCCAGCCCTCCGGGAAGGCGCCGCCCGGCCGGGAGGCCTCGGTGCGGCCGGGAACCGTGTCCGCCCCGTCGGCTGCGAAGGAGACCCGGACCAGGACCACGGGCAGACCGCGAGCGCGGAAGGCGTCGGCGAGTTCTACCGTACGGGTGACGACGTCCGCGCCGGTGTGCGGCTGGACGGGCGCGGCGACGATGCCGGCCTGGAGGTCGATCACCACCAGGGCGGTGCGCGGGTCGAGGGCGGTGAGGGTCATGGATCAGGCCTTTCGTCGTGGTACGAGGGTGTCGAGTGAACGGTCGGGGAGCGTGGACGTCAGGAGCAGAGTCGACCCGGCGAGCATGAACAGGGCCAGCTCGTGCATTCCGGAGGTGTCGGCGCGGTGCGGGAAGAACGCCGCGTCGGCGGCGGACGCGGCGAGCGCGCCGAGATAGCCGAAGGTGCGCAGCAGCCCGGCTGCCGAGGCGGTGCGCGCCGGCTCGGCCTGGCGGTACAGGGCGTTCTGGATGGCGAGTCCGAGGAGGCCCTGAGGCACGCCCATCACCGCTCCGACGAGGAGCAGCGCCCACATCGGGGTGCCGGGGCCGACCAGCAGCAGCGTGGCGCAGCCGGCCAGCTGCAGGAGGCTGCCGACGACGAGCTTGGTCCGTACGGCCTCGCGGCGACCGGTGACGGCGGAGACAGCGAGCGCGGTGGCCGACAGCGACAGCAGCACGAGTCCCGCGGTCGCGGCGTGCAGTCCGCGCCCCTCCTCCAGCCACTGGGTGAAGCCGTACATGAAGGCGTACGAGGTCGTGTAGCCGAGCAACTGGCGTACATACGTGACGATCAGCGGGGCGTTGCCGCCGAGGACGCGCAGGTCGACGAACGGGTTGGGCACCCGCAGCTCCCGCACCGCGAAACCCGCAGCGGCCACGGCGGACAGGGCCGGCAGATACCACCGGTCGAGCCGCAGGCCCGTCAGGAAGACCATCAGCGAGACCAGCATGACCGCGAACAACGCCATGCCGGGCAGGTCGACGCCTCCTGCCCGGCCCGTGGGCCGCGCGGCCGTCCTCGGCAGACGGCGCATTCCCAGGAGCAGACAGACCACGGACAGCGGCACGTTGACGGTGAAGACGGCCCGCCAGCCGCCGAAACCGATCAGCAGTCCGCCGAGGGCGGGACCGATCACGGCCACGACCTGGTTGGCCATGGCGAGCGCGGCCAGCACGCCCGCAGGGCTGTCCCGGCCCGTGCGCTCGGCCTCGCTCCGCGTCAGCTGCATGGCCGCCGGATACGCCGCCGACGTCCCGAAACCGAGCAGCACACGCGCGCCGATCAGCGCACCGAGCGACGGAGCGAGCGCGCCGAGGAGCCCGGCGATACCCACCACACCCGTACCGATCAGATACACGCGACGCGGCCCGTACATGTCCACGAGCCGCCCGACGACCGGCTGCCCCACCGCGGTGGCCAGATACAGCGCAGAGACCAGCCACACCGTCTCGGCCGGCGGTGCACCGAAGGCGACGCCGATCGGCACCAACGCCACCGCGATCATCGAGGAGTTGATCGGGTTGAGCACCGAACCGAACAGCATCGGCGCGATCAGCCGTCGGTCGAACTCGGTGGGGGACGGGCGGGCGGTCCGCGCGCCGCCCCCGATGCCGGACAGCCGGGGTATCACGGCTGCGTGAGCCGTTCCAGCAGCGCCAGCCCCTTGAGAACCGTCCGCCGTTCCTCCTCGGTGTAACGGTCCTGCAGCGCTCGGGCCAGCCATTCCTCACGCGCCTGCCGGTCACCCTCGACCCGCAGACGGCCCGCGTCGGTCAGGGTGACGAGCTGGCGGCGGCCGTCGTCGGGGTCGGGACTGCGCCGGATCAGCCCCTGTCGGTCCAGCGCGGCGAGCGTGGTCGCCATCGACTGCGGCCGCACACCCTCCGCCACGGCCAGGGCGCTGGCCGTGGCGGCCCCGTGCTTGGCCACCAGAGTGAGCGCGGAGACCTGCGGCGGCGTGAGCTCGTCGTCCTCCGCGACCTCCCTGATACGCCGCCGCAGCCGGCTGAACACCACCCGCAGATCGCGCGCCGCACGGGCGGCGGAGTCGCCGATGCCCTCGGAAGGGCCGGTGGTCTGTGCATCCATGCCCCGACCATAAAACCGTAAGGTGAAACTGTCCAGTTTTAACTGAACAGTTTTGTCTGTGGATCGGTGTGAGGCGGCCCAGCGCCTCGACCTCGGTGCTCGCGTGGTACGTCGACAAGGACCCGGTCCGTGCTGGCACATGCCCGGGCGCTGCTCGTCGGCGCCGGGGCGGTCGCCGCGTCGATGCGCGTGTACAACGAACGGGCCGCCGACGGCGCCGGCGCGACACCCCGCACCGGGCGTCGTCGAAATCCCCGACTGGCACCCGGCCCGGGGGACGGCCCGGCACAGGCCTGCCCATGTGGTGCGGCGGCGGCCGCAAACCCTGAGCGGTGGACCGCTCACCGCGCGGCACCGGCGTCCCTGTCTACGCTGACCGCGTGCGCCTTCTGCTGACGACCGACACCCACCTCCCCAAACGCGCCAAGGAGCTGCCGGAGCCGCTCCTGGCCGAACTCCCGCGCGCCGACGTCGTGTTCCATGCCGGGGACTGGGTCGACACGGCCACCCTCGACCTGCTGGAGGCCCGCTGCCGCAGGCTCGTCGGCGTGTACGGCAACAACGACGGGCCGGCGCTGCGTGCCCGGCTGCCCGAGGTGGCGTATGCCGAGATCGGCGGGCTGCGCTTCGCAGTCGTGCACGAGACGGGCCCGGCGCAGGGCCGGGAGGCGCGCTGTGCCGCCCGGTTCCCCGACCTCGACGTGCTGGTCTTCGGGCACAGCCACATCCCCTGGGACACGACCGCCCCCGGCGGCCTGCGCCTGCTCAACCCCGGCTCCCCGACCGACCGGCGCCGCCAGCCCCACTGCACCTACATGACCGCCTCCGTGACCGACGGCCTCCTCACGGACGTACTGCTGCACCGCCTGCCTCCGAGGTAGCCACCGGTTTCGCGGCAGTGGGCGGGGCACCCGCCAGCGGCGGCCGCACCTGCGCATCCGGCAACGGCAGCGTTGTCAGCCCCTCCTGTGAGCTGTCCGTGTGTCTGCCGCGCTACGCCCACTGGGTCGGCCAGGTGGAGCGCGAGCACCGCTGGCTGCCCTGCCTGGCCCCGTACCTACCGCTCGCCGTCTCCGAGCCGCCGGCGAAACGCGAGCCCGCGAGGGCTACCCCTGGCCGTGGTCCGTCCACCGGTGGCTGGTCGGCGAGACGGCGACCGCCGAGGCCCTGGCCGACCCGGTCGGAGCCGCCCTCGACCTCGCCGAATTCATCACCGCCCTGCAGGCCGTGGACCCCACCGGCGGTCCCGGTCCCGAGCAGAGCAACGCCTTCCGCGGTGTACCGCTGAGCGACGCACGTGACTCCATCGCCGCAGAGGCCCGCGTCCGGCCCAAGCTCGAGGCGCTGAAGAAGGCGGGCCTCGTCGACGTCGACGCGGTGACGCAGGTGTGGGAGGCGGCTCTCGCAGCCCCGGCCTGGGAAAAGCCGCCGATGTGGATCCACGGCGACCTGGACACGGGCAACCTCCTGGCCCGAAGCGGGCGGCTGAGCGCCGTCATCGACTTCGGCACGCCGGCCGTGGCGGACCCCGCCGTGGACCTGGTGCCCGCCTGGAAGTTCCTGCCCGCACGGGCCCGGGACGTCGTCCGCGAGGCGGTCGGAGCCGACGGCGCGACCTGGGCGCGGGGGCGCGGCTGGGCCCTCGCGGGATCGCTCCCGGTCCCCGACGACCCCTTCTTCCGGGACCATCCGGCCCGGATCACGGCAGCGCTGAAGCACCAGGAGGCGATCCTCGCGGACTACCGGAGCAACGGAGCCTGAGGCGGATCAGCCCCGACGCCTGCGCCGCCACCGCGCGGCCGCCACCGCCACCAGGACGGCCGCCGCCACCGCCACCGCCGCGCGTTTGGCCACCGGCACCCCGGCCGTGCGGAGCAGGTCAAGAGGCTCGGTCTCCGCAGGCAGTTCCTCCGCCTCCTCCACCGCGGCGACAGGCTCGACGATCCGCTCCGACAGGCACTGGGCGAACTGGCCGACGAGCCGGTCGCCCACCTCCGCCATCACACCGCGCCCGAACTGCGCCGGACGCCCGGTCACCGTCAGATCGGTCCGCACCGACACCGCCGTACCGCCCTCGCGCTCGGTCAGAGTGCCGGTCACCGTGGCGCGGGCGGTGCCCTGGCCGCGGGTCTCCCGGCCGCCGGCGATCAGCACCATGCGGTGCGCCGTCTCGTCCTGCTCCTCGAAGACGGCCGTTCCCTTGTACGTCACGGTGATCGGGCCCACCCTGACCTTCACCGAGCCGGTGACGGTCTTCCCGTCGTACTCCTCGACCGTCGCCCCGGGCATGCACGGGGCGACCCGTTCGATGTCGAGGAGCGTCTGCCAGGCGTCGTCGACCGGGACCGGCACGGTGAACTCGTGGTGCAGCTCCATGACTTCCTCCAACGGGCGTTACGGCGACGGATGGATGGCCCCTCCGGTGGCCGTCAGCGGGGCGCCGCTGCCGCGCCAGCGCAGTGCGACGATCTCGGCGGCGACGGACACGGCGACCTCCTCCGGCGTGCGGGCGCCGAGGTCGAGGCCGACGGGGGAGCGCAGCCGGGACAGTTCGCTCTGGGTGAGCCCGGCGTCGAGCAGGCGTTTCATGCGGTCGTCGTGGGTGCGGCGGCTGCCCATCGCCCCGATGTAGGCGGCCGGCCGGCGCAGCGCCTCCTCCAGGAGCGGCACGTCGAACTTCGGGTCGTGGGTGAGGACGCAGATCACCGTGCGTTCGTCGGTGTCGGTGCCCCGCAGGTAGCGGTGCGGCCAGTCGACGATCACCTCGACGGCGTCCGGGAACCGCTTGGCCGTGGCGAAGACCGGGCGGGCGTCGCACACGGTCACCCGGTAGCCGAGGAAGCTGCCGATGCGGGCGACGGCGGCCGCGTAGTCGATGGCGCCGAAGACCAGCATGCGCGGCGGCGGGGCGAAGGAGTGCAGGAAGACGGTCACCGCGTCCTCGCGGCGCTCGCCGTGCGGGCCGTAGTGCCGCAACCCGGTGGCGCCCAGGGCGAGTTCGCCGCGCGCGTCGGCGGTGACGGCGACGTCCAGGCCGGTCGCACCCAGCGTGCCGGACACCTCGTCCGGCCAGACGGCGAGGGTGGCCCCGATCGTCGCCGGCCCGTCCGTCACCGTCGCCAGGGTCACCGGGCGTCCCTCGGCCACGGACTGCGCAACCGCGGCGAACCCCGGGTCGGTGTCCTGCGTGACGGGCCGCACCAGCAGCGTGATCTCGCCGCCGCAGGTGAGCCCGACCGCGAACGCGTCCTCGTCGCTGTAGCCGAAGGTCTCCAGGCGCGCCTCTCCGTTCTCGACGACCTCCTGGGCGAGCTCGAACACGGCGCCCTCGACGCAGCCCCCGGACACGCTTCCCACGACTTCGTCGCCGGGCCCCACCGCCATGGCCGCACCGGGATCACGGGGTGCGCTGCGGCTCACGGCGACCACGGTCGCAAGTCCGAACGGGGCCCGGGCCGCGTACCACTCGCTCAGCGTCGGGAGAATCTCACGCACGATCCGCTCCTTCCACGGGCGCCGCCTCGGCTCCGCGCACCACCGCCGCCAGGCGCTCCAGCGCGGCCAGGCTGTGCCCCTCGACGAACGCGTCCACGCTCGGCAGCGCCGCCGCCATGCCCGCGGCCAGAGGTGCGTAGCCGGGTCGTGCCTTGCGCGGATTGGCCCAGATCACCCGGTGCGCCAGCCGCTGCAGTCGGCGCATCTGGGCGCCGAGCAGCTCCGGATCGCCCCGCTCCCACCCGTCGGACAGCACCACCACGACCGCCCCGCGCGCCATGCCCCGCTGCCCCCAGCGGTCCAGGAACTCGCGCAGCAACTCCCCGAGCCGGGTGCCGCCGCGCCAGTCGGGCACCGCCGCCGCGAGCGCGGCCATCGCCAGGTCCGGGTCGCGGTGCGACAGTTCGCGGGTGACCCGGGTCAGCCGGGTGCCGATGGTGAACACCTCCGTCCGGCTCCCACGGGCGGCCGCATGCGCGAACCGCAGCAGCGCGTCGGCGTACGGCGCCATCGAACCGCTGACGTCCACGAGCAGGACCACCCGCCGCGGCCGGTCCGCCCGGGTGTGCCGCCGCAGCCGGGCCGGTTCCCCGCCGCGCCGCAGCAACTCCCGCACCGTCCGGTGCGGATCGACCTCACCGCGCCGCGCCGGCCGCCGCCGCGCGGTCCGCCGCACCTCACCGGGCAGCGCGAACGCGGCCAGCAACCGGCGCAGTTGCTCACGCTCGGCGGAGTCCAGCCCGGCGACGTCGCGGTGCCGCAGGACCTCCGAGGAACTGGCGAGCGCCGCTGCGGGCGGCGACGGCTGCTCCTCGCGGCGAGTGGCCGTACGGGGCACCGGAGCCTCCTGTGCGACCAGCCGCAGCCGGGGCGGGGGAGGCACGGTCACCGTCCGCCCGGCGGGCGCGGCGCCGCCGAAGTAGGCGGCGAACACGCGCTCGTAGCGCTCCAGGTCGTCCCGCCCGCCGCACAGCGTCAGCCGCCCCGCCCAGTACACGTCCGCCCGTATCCCGGCTTGCAGCTCGTCCACCGCCTGCAAAAAGGCGTGCACTCGCTCGGCACTGGCGTCGACCCCGGCCGCGCGCAGGGCGCGGGCGAAGCCGAGGAGGGCGGCGTCGGCACGGGCGCCCGCGGCGGGCCATGCCAGTGGATCAACCGGGCCGCCGGGCGACACGCCCCCGTGGGCACTTCCGCCTTCCCGCCCCGGCGTATCCGCGTGTGGGCCCCGCACCTCAGCGCCGCGGGTGCGCCTCCCTGCGTGCTGATCCCGTGGCCGGTGTCCGTCGGTCTGTCCCCGTCCCCCGCTCTCCGCCCACCCCACACCGCTGCCCACTGCGCTCACGCCCCCCGAGCCGCGAGGACCGCCGCCAGATCGAGTCCGCGTGCCCGTTCCGTGTCCTCCCGGTACTTCAGGACCGAGCCCAGGGTCGCCACGGCCAGCTCGGCGTCCACCTCGCTGGCCCCCAGGGCGTCCAGGGCCTGGGCCCAGTCGATCGTCTCGGCGACGCCCGGCGGCTTCAGCAGGTCCTGCGACCGCAGTGCCTGCACCAGTGCGGTCACCTGCTCCGCCAGCCGAGCCGAGACACCGGGCAACCGCCGCCGTACGATGGCCAGTTCGCGGGCGAAGCCCGGGTGGTCGAACCAGTGGTACAGGCAGCGCCGCTTCAGCGCGTCGTGCACCTCGCGGGTGCGGTTGGAGGTCAGCACCACCACGGGCGGCACCTCCGCCCGCAGCGTGCCCAGCTCCGGGATCGTCACCGAGAACTCCGACAGCAGCTCCAGCAGGAACGCCTCGAACTCGTCGTCGGCACGGTCGATCTCGTCCACCAGCAGCACCGACGGCTGCGTCTCCAGCGCCTTGAGCAGCGGCCGGGCGACCAGGAAGCGACGGGCGTACAGCTCGCCCTCCAGGCGGTCTGCGTCCCTGACACCGGCCGCCTCGGCGGCCCGCAGATGCAGCAGCTGACGCGGGAAGTCCCAGTCGTACAGCGCCTGCGAGGCATCGATGCCCTCGTGGCACTGCAACCGGATCAGCGGCGCGTCCAGCGCCTCGGCCAGCGCGGACGCGAGCGCCGTCTTGCCGACGCCCGCGTCGCCCTCGCAGAAGATCGGCCGGTGCAGCCGCAGGGCCAGGAAGCAGGCGGTCGCCAGCCCGTCGTCGACGAGGTACCCCGTCTCCTCCAGGCGGGCCCGCACCTGCTCCGGGCCGTTGAGGTCCGCGCTCGGGGCGTGCTCGTGCGTGATCGTCTCTCACCCCATTCCGGCCGCCGCCAGGACCGCCCGCCGGGTCAGCACCCGTGCCAGATGCGCGCGGTACTCCGGCGAGGCCGACATGTCCTGCGACGGCCGGGTGCCCTCGGCCGCCGACTCCACGGCCCGCGCGACGGCCTCCGCGTCCCCGGCGCCGGTCAGGGCGTCCTCGGCCGCCGAAGCCCGCAGCGGGGTGGAGCCCATGTTGGTCAGGCCGACCCGCGCCTCGGCGATGTGCCCGTCGTCGCGCCGCACCAGCGCCGCCACGCCGACGATCGCGTACGACTGCGCGGAACGGTGGAACTTCTCGTAGTGGAAGCCCCAGCCGTCCGTCTTGGGTACGCGGACCTCCACCAGGAGCTCGTCGGGCGCGAGCGCGGACTGCAGGTAGTCGACGAAGAAGTCACGGGCCGCGATCGTGCGCCGTCCGCCCGGTCCCTGCGCCACCAGCTCGCCGTTCATCGCCAGCACCACGGCGGGCAGGTCAGCGGCCGGATCGCCGTGCGCGAGCGAACCGCCCAGGGTGCCCCGATGGCGTACGGCCGGATCGGCGACCGTCGCCGTGGCGGACGCCAGAAGGCCCGCGTGCCAGCGCACCAGCGGATCGTGGATGACGTCGTGGTGCGTGGTCATCGCGCCGATGACCAGTGTGTCGCCGTCCTCGCGCACCCCGCGCAGTTCGGGGATGCGACCGACGTCCACGACCAGCTCGGGGAAGGCCAGCCGCAGCCTCAGCAGCGGCAGCAGGCTCTGCCCGCCGGCCAGCACCTTCGCGTCCTCGCCGGCGTCGGCGAGGGTGCGTACCGCCTCGTCGACGTCGGCCGGCCGGGCGTAGTCGAATGCCGGAGGAATCATGCCGAGGCCTCCTTCCCGGACTGACCGGACTGAGTCGACCGACCGGCCTGGATCGCCTGCCAGATCCGCTCGGGCGAACAGGGCATCCGCACGTCTCGCACCCCCAGCGGCCGCAGCGCGTCCACGATCGCGTTGACCACGGCGGGCGTGGACGCGATCGTGCCCGCCTCACCGACTCCCTTGACCCCCAAGGGGTTGGAGGTGGCCGGCGTCTCGGTCCGCTCGGTCGTGAAGTCGGGCAGGTCGGGTGCGGCGGGCACGAGGTAGTCGGCCATCGTGCCGGAGACCAGGTTGCCCTCGTCGTCGTACACGGCCTCCTCGAACATCGCCTGCGCGATGCCCTGCGCGAGTCCACCGTGCACCTGACCCTCGACGATCGTCGGGTTGACGACCTTGCCGACGTCGTCGACGCAGACGTAGGAGCGGATCCGCGCCTGGCCGGTCTCGGTGTCGACCTCCACCGCGCACAGGTGGGTGCCGTGCGGGTAGGAGAAGTTGTCCGGGTCGACCAGATGCTCGGCGTTGATGCTGGGCTCCAGGCCGTCCGGCAGGTCGTGCGAGGTGAACGTCTCGAAGGCGACCTCCTGGATGGTCTTGCGGGCCTCCGGGGAGCCCTTCACGGAGAACACCCCGCCCGTGAAGTCCAGGTCCTGCTCGCTGGCCTCCAGCAGGTGCGCCGCGATCTTCCGGGCCTTCTCGACCACCTTCACCGCCGCGTGGTGCACGGCCGTCCCGCCCACGACGAGCGAGCGCGAGCCGTAGGTGTCCATGCCCTGCGGTGCTGCCTTGGTGTCGCCGTGCACGACTTCGACGTCCTCGAACGGCACGCCCAGCACATCGGCGGCGATCTGGCTCCAGCTGGTCACATGGCCTTGTCCGTGCGGACTGGTGCCGGTGACCACCTCGACCTTGCCGGTCGGCAGCATCCGGATGGTGGCCGCCTCCCAGCCGCCGGCCGCATACCTGAGGTCACGCAGCACCCGGCTGGGTGCGAGCCCGCACATCTCCGTGTACGTCGACACGCCGATGCCGAGCCGTACGGTGTCCCCGTGGTCGATGCGGTCCGCCTGCTCCGCGCGGAGCTTGTCGTAGTCGAACAGCTCGAGCGCCTTCGCCGTCGCCGCCTCGTAGTTTCCGCTGTCGTAGGTCAGGCCCGCGATCGAGGTGTACGGGAACTCCTCGTGCTTGATCCAGTTGCGGCGCCGCAACTCCACCGGATCCAGGCCGAGTTCGGCGGCCAGCTCGTCCATGATCCGTTCGATGGCGAACGTGGCCTCCGGGCGACCGGCGCCGCGGTAGGCGTCCGTGGGTGTCCTGGTCGTGAAGACGCCGGTGCAGGTGAAGTCGTAGGAGTCCATCTTGTAGATCGCCGGGTACATGAACGCGCCCAGGATCGGGATGCCTGGGGTGACCAGCATCAGGTAGGCGCCCATGTCGGTCAGCAGGTCGACCTTGAGGCCGAGGACCTTGCCGTCCCGGTTCGCGGCGATCTCGATGTCCTGGATCATGCCGCGGCCGTGGTGGGTGGCCAGGTAGCCCTCGGAGCGTGACTCGGTCCACTTCACCGGTCGGCCGAGACGGCGGGCGACCGCGAGAGCCAGGGCCTCCTCGCCGTACACCTGCAGCTTGGAGCCGAAGCCGCCGCCGACGTCGGGGGCGACCACGCGGATCTTGTGCTCGGGGATGCCGGTGACCACGGCCATCATGACCCGCAGGATGTGCGGGATCTGCGTGGCCGAGTACAGGGTGTACTCGCCGGAGGCGGCGAGCGGGGTGACGACGACCGCGCGCGGCTCCATCGCGTTGGGGATCAGCCGCTGGTGGACGTAGCGGCGCTTCACGGTCACCTCGGCGCGTCGGCGTACGGAGTCGAAGTCCTCGCCGGTCTTCAGCGGCCAGACGTAGCTGCGGTTGGTGCCCTTGTCGGAGTGGACCAGCGGGGAGTCGTCGGTGAGCGCGGCCTCCAGGTCCAGGACCGGGGGCAGCGGCTCGTAGTCGACCTCGATCGCCTCCAGCGCGTCGGCGGCCGCGTACCGGTCACGGGCCACCACGATGGCCACCGGGTCGCCGACGTAGCGCACCTCGTCGACGGCGATCGGCGGATGGTCGGGCAGCACGATGTCCTCGGTGACCGGCCAGGCGCAGGGCAGCGAGCCCAGGCCCTCGGCGAGGTCGGAGCCCCTGAACGCGGCGATGACGCCGGGGCGTTGGCGAGCCGGGGAGACGTCGACGCGGGTGATGCGGGCGTGGGCCATGGGGCTGCGCAGGATCGCCATGTGCAGCTGGCCGTTCACGCTGATGTTGTCGGTCCAGTTGGTCTGCCCGGTGATCAGGCGGGCGTCCTCCTTGCGGGGCCGGGCGCGCCCGACCTCGCCTTCCACGGCCTGGTCGGTCATGCCGGGACCTCCTCTTCGGAGGCGGCCTGTACGGCCCGCACGATGTTCTGGTAGCCGGTGCAGCGGCACAGGTTGCCCTCGAGGGCGTGCCGGATCTCGTCCGAGGTGGGGTGCGGGTGTTCGCGCAGCAGATCGCGTGCGGCCATCAGCATGCCGGGGGTGCAGTACCCGCACTGCAGGGCGTGCTTCTCGTGGAAGGCGCGCTGAAGGGCGGACAGCTCCCCGTCCTGGGCCAGCCCCTCGACCGTCGTCACCTCACCTCCGTCCGCCTGGACGGCGAGCACGGAGCAGCTCTTGACGCTGACGCCGTCCAGCTCGACCGTGCAGGCTCCGCAGTTCGAGGTGTCGCAGCCGATGGGGGTGCCGGTCAGACCGAGGCGGTCGCGCAGGTAGTGGACCAGGAGGAGACGGGGTTCCACGTCGTCCTCGTACGCCGTGCCGTCCACCTTCACCGAGATGTGGGTCATGAGCCCTCCCAGGATCACGGGCGTGATGTACGTCACTCTATGACCGGTTCTCGGAGGCGGCGAGGGCAGCGGAGCCATTGGTTGAGCGTTAATCCGTTGCCGTCGTGGCGCCGGCACTGCTGCACTTCGTGTGTCGTGTCACCGCACCGTCCAGGAGAAGCAATGCGCGCACCGTTCATGTCCGCCCAGGAAGGAATGACCCACTCTTCGAAGGACATGACGCTTCGTGCACTTGCTCAACCTTGGCATCCTCGCGCACATCGACGCAGGTAAGACCAGCCTGACCGAGCGGCTGCTGCACTCGGTCGGCGTGATCGACGAGCCCGGCCGTGTCGACGACGGGAACACCCGTACCGACACCCTCGCGCTGGAGCGGCAGCGCGGCATCACCATCAAGTCCGCCGTCGTCTCGTTCGCGATCGACGACGTGACGGTCAACCTCATCGACACCCCCGGCCACCCGGACTTCATCGCCGAGGTGGAGCGGGTGCTCGGGGTGCTCGACGGCGCCGTGCTCGTCGTCTCGGCCGTCGAGGGCGTCCAGGCGCAGACCCGCGTCCTGATGCGGACGCTGCAGCGGCTGCGCATCCCGACCCTCCTCTTCGTCAACAAGATCGACCGCCGTGGGGCGCGGTACGACGGCGTACTGCGGGAGATCTCCGAGCGCCTCACGCCGGCGATCGTGCCCATGGGGACGGTCGGCGGACTCGGCACGCCCGATGCCCGTTTCGTACCGGGGCTTGCTGCGACGGCGCTCGATGTCCTGACGGACCATGACGACGAGCTGCTCGCCGCCTATGTGGAAGGCGGTGACATGTCACATACGCCCTCAGGTGCCATGTCACATGCCACTCACGGTGGTATGTCACCCGACACCCTCCGCGCCGCCCTCACCGCCCAGACCCGCCAGGCCCTCGTGCACCCCGTCCACTTCGGCTCGGCCATCACCGGCGCAGGCGTGACCGCCCTGGTCACCGGCGTCAAGGAGCTCCTGCCTCCGGCCGGCGGCGACCCCGAGGGACCGGTCTCGGGCACCGTCTTCAAGGTCGAGCGAGGCCCGGCCGGGGAGAAGGTGGCGTACGCGCGCATGTTCTCCGGCACCCTGCGCACCCGCGACCGGATCCCCTTCGGTGAGACCCGCACGGAGGGAAGAGTCACCGCGATCAGCGTCTTCGACCAGGGCACGGACATCCGGGCGGACGCCGTTCCCGCCGGACGGATCGCCAGGCTGTGGGGCTTGACCGACATCAGGATCGGCGACGCGCTCGGCGAGCCGCGCAAGGCGTACGGGCACTTCTTCGCCCCGCCCACGCTGGAGACGGTGGTCGTGCCGGGGCCGGGCGTGGACACCCGGAAGCTCCATCTCGCGCTCACGCAGCTCGCCGAACAGGACCCGCTGATCGACCTGCGCCACGACGAGGTGCGCCAGGAGACCTCCGTGTCCCTCTACGGCGAGGTCCAGAAGGAGGTCGTCCAGGCCACCCTCGCCGAGGAGTTCGGGCTCGACGTCACCTTCCGGGAGACCACGGTCATCTGCATCGAGCGGCCGTCCGGGCCGGGAGCGGCAGTCGAGTTCAACAAGAAGGACCCGAACCCCTTCCTGGCCACCGTCGGCCTGCGCGTCGACCCGGCACCGGTCGGGTCGGGCGTGCGGTTCCGGCTGGAGGTGGAGCTCGGCGCCATGCCGTATGCCTTCTTCAAGGCCGTCGAGGACACCGTCCGCGAAACCCTCGGCCAGGGCCTGCACGGCTGGCAGGTCACCGACTGCACGGTCACCATGACCCACTCCGGCTACTCGCCCCGGCAGAGCCACGCCCACCAGGGCTTCGACAAGAGCATGTCCAGCACCGGCTACGACTTCCGCGGCCTGACCCCGCTGGTCCTCGTCGAGGCGCTGCGCCGGGCGGGCACCCGCGTGTACGAGCCGATGCACCGCTTCCGTCTCGAAGCCCCGGCCGACACCCTCGGCGCCCTGCTGCCGGTGCTGGCCGCCCTGCGTGCCGTGCCGCAGACGACCGAGACGCAGGGCGCCGCCTGCGTCCTGGAGGGGGCGGTTCCGGCCGGCCGGGTCCACGAACTGGAGCAGCGGCTGCCCGGACTCACGCGGGGCGAGGGGGAGTTGGAGAGCGCCTTCGACCACTACGCACCGATCACTTACGGAACGGTTCCGGAACGTCCGCGCACCGACCACAACCCCCTCAACCGCAAGGAGTACCTGTTGAACGTGACGCGTCGCGTGGGGAGTTGAGGTGGCTGAGAAAGTACACGCCCGAAAATCCTGAAACTTACTCAAGAGTCAGAAGTATTGACGGTGTACGGAAATCACCGGACTGTAGTGGACATGCCGAATATCCGGACACGTCTGCTCCTTGTGCTGGTTGTCCTCTTCGGATCACTGACGGTGGCGGGCGTGCCGTCCGCCACCGCCGCGACCCTTCCCGACTCCCTCTGGTTCGACGCATCGCCCCTGACCGTGCAGAACGGCAGATTCGTCGACGGCAACGGCCGCGAGGTCGTGCTGCGCGGCTACAACGTCTCCGGCGAGACCAAGCTGGAGGAGAACAGCGGCCTGCCCTTCGCCTCGGTCGCCGACGCGAAGAAGTCTGCGACCGCGCTGCGCGCCCTCGGTGGCGGCAACTCGGTCCGCTTCCTGCTGTCCTGGGCGCACGCCGAACCCACCCGAGGCACGGTCGACACGGCTTACCTGGCCGCCGTCACCGCGCAGATGCAGGCCTTCCTCGACGCCGGCATCCGCGTGTACCCCGACTTCCACCAGGACCTCTACTCCCGCTACCTCTTCAACTCCGGCAGCTGGTACACCGGCGACGGTGCCCCCAAGTGGGCCGTGGTACTGGGCGGTTACCCGCAGGAGTCGTGCGGGATCTGCCTCTTCTGGGGCCAGAACATCACCCAGAACCAGGCCGTGACGAAGGCGCAGTACGACTTCTGGCACAACAACCACGGCCTGCAGGACGCCTTCCTCGACACCGCCCAGAAGACCATGGCGTACGTCGAACAGCACCTGAGCGACGCCGAGTTCGCAGGCATCGTCGGCTTCGACCCCTACAACGAGCCTCACGCCGGCAGCTACGACTCGGGCCAGACCAGCCGCAGTTGGGAGCAGAACCTGCTGTGGCCCTTCTACCAGAAGTTCCGGGCCCGGATGGACGCGGCAGGCTGGCAGGCCAAGCCCGCCTTCGTCGAACCGAACCTCTTCTGGAACGCCAACATCGACTCCCAGAAGCAGGAGGGCGGGCTGCTGGACGCCGGCACGCTCGGCCCGCGCTACGTCTTCAACACCCACTTCTACGACCAGAAGGCCATCTCCGGCATCTTCATGTGGGGCAACGCGTCCGACGGGCAGTACGCGAAGGACTTCGGCACCATCCGCGACCGGGCGTCCGCGGCCGGGACCGCCGCCGTGGTCAGCGAGTTCGGCCATCCGCTGTCCGGATCGGTCGCGGGCAAGGCGCCCACGGTCGACAAGGCGATGTACCAGGCCCTCGACTCCCGTCTGCCGGGCTCGAGTTGGTGGTCCGACCCGGCCTCTTCCGGCCCGGTCCTCTCCGGCAACCAGTGGCAATGGGACATCTACAACGGCCGCCACCACGAGCTGATGAACGACAACCCCGACAAGGTCAAGACGTCGGGTGACGCCTGGAACGACGAGGACCTGTCCGCCGCAAAGCTCGACGACTCGGGCGCGGTGACACTCCGTCAGGACACCCGGCTCCTCGACCGCGTCTACCCCAGTGCGACGGCCGGTACGACGCTCGCCTTCACCTACGAGGACCGCTCACGCGACGGTTCCACGACCCTGACCTGGAACCCGGTGCCGAGTTCACTGCCGAACGTGTCCCAGCTGGTCGGCTCCGGCCAGTACGGGCTGCTCGTGTGGAAGTCGGGCAGCGGCACGGCGCCCACCGAACTGCACCTGCCCGCCTCGTTCCCGACCGCGACGACCACGGTCGTCTCCGACGTCGGCACGGTGTACGGCCCGCCGGCGTACACGACCTCGACACCGGTCGCGACGGCTCCCGAACCGGGCGGCACGGGCAGCCGCCGTCTCCTGCTCACCGACTCGGACTCCGGCGTCCTGCACTACGCGCTGGTGACCAACGGGACGACGTCACCGTCGGCGAGCCTGCTCAGCGCGGCGAAGACCGAGCTGACGACCTGGGCGGCGGCGCACTTCTGACCCGGGGTTCGCGCGGGTTCAGGGCCTGTCCGGCGGATCGTTTCCGCGTCGCGGGCCCTGGCACGCGCGCCCAGAACTCGGGGCGGCCACAAGCCGCAGTTCCTTGCAGCCCGCCTGATCTGCAGGTCAGACTCCAGCCGGGGATCTTCTCCGTCGCGCCCGCCCGAGGCCCGGGACGGCCGCGCGCCCCGCGTCGCGCCCACGGCCGTACGAGGAACCCGCCCAGGCGAGCCGATCAGTACCGCACCGCGACCAGCAGGGGGCTGGGCCGAGGAGGTCAGGACCGCACGGCAACGGCGCCGGACCATGTGGTCCGGCGCCGTCGACGGAGGGCTCAGCCGGTGGACGGACCCGTCCAGTCGGCCTGCACATGAGCGAGCCGCACCCGCTGTGGATGGTCCCCGACCGGCACGGACGTGACCTTCTGCCCGGTCGCGAAGTCGATCGCCGTGACCTGGTCGGCGCCGCTCTCGGAGATGATGCAGTCCTTGCCGTCGCCGCTGACCGTCGCCCAGTAGGGCTTGGAGGCGGTGACCAGCGGACCTTCCTGGAGGGTGGCGCGGTCGACGACCGTCGCGTAGTCGTCCATCGTGCCCGCGACGCACAGCTTGGTGCCGTCCGGGTTCATCGAAATGCCGTGGTGGCGCGAGTCGTTGACCCAGGTGGTGCGGTCCTCGCTGGTCGCCGGGTTCTTCGGCAGCGTCTTCACCCGGGTGATCCTGTCGGCGGCGACGTCGTACTCCAGGAAGCCGTTGAAGAAGGACACCTGGAAGTAGAGCTTGGACTCGTCGGGCGAGAAGACGGCAGGGCGGACGGCGTCCGAGAAGTCCTTCAGCCCGATGGCGTCCAGCCGGTTCCGCATGTCGATGATCTTGACCTGCTTGTATGTCGTGGCGTCCACGACGGTGATGTGCCGGTCGCCCTTCGTCCAGTCCCAGGCAGGGTCGTCGAGGGAGGTGTTGACGTCCCCGATGGCCATGTTCCAGATGTACTTGCCGTCCTTGGTGAAGATGTTCTCGTGCGGCTTGTCACCCGTGGCGAACGACCCGAGCTGCTTGCCCGTGTTGATGTCCAGCACATGCACCGTGTTCGCGGTGGAGGCGGACACGGCCACCCGGGTGCCGTCGGGGGAGACCGCCATGTGGTCGGCACGGTAACCCGCCACGGGGAAGCGCCAGTTGACGGCTCCGGTGGCGAGGTCGATGGAGACGACGTCGGCGAAGCTCGGGCGGGAGACGACGACGGACCTGCCGTCCGGTGTGGAGTACATGTCGTCGACGAACTGGTCGTGGCCCTCGCCGACGCTGTTGCGGATCGCCATGAAGTAGGCCCACTTGATCGGGTTGGCGTTGATCTCCGCCATCCGCTGAGCCTTGTCCGGGATGACATTGATACGGCCGACCTTCGCGAAGTCGCCGGTGGACTTGATGACGTCGGCGGTGCCGTCCCAGTTGTTGCCGACGAACATCACCTCGCGCAGGGCGGCTGCGGTGGAGGAGTCCGTGGCGGCCGAGACGGCGGTCGCGGGAGCGCTGACGGTCAGGACGAGGGCGGCGGCTACGGAGCAAAGGTGCCTGGTTCTGAAGGCAGGCATGAGCGCTCTCTCCTCTGGGTGCGGGGCATCCGGTGCCGGAAGCAGGGGTTGAAGGGCAATGCGTGACGAGGGCATGCCAAGTAGAAGCGGCTCGGTCGATTCTGAAAACAAGCTCGTTCAGATTCCTACTTACTGGAAAGTAAGGAAGAGGTGCCCTTCTCCACAAGACTGCGTACACGACAAAATTGGCGAGGCGGGCGACATGGGAGGTTCAGTGGCGGGAAGGCTCAAGGCGCCGACCGGACGGTACGGCGGCAAGACCGCCGCGGAACGGCAGGCCGAGCGGCGCAGCAGATTCCTGGACGCGGCGCTCGAACTCTTCGGCGGCGACCCCGGCTACCGCGCGACCACCGTCGCGGCACTGAGCGAGGCCGCGGGCCTGTCCACCCGCCAGTTCTACGAGGAGTTCCGCACCCTGGAGGACGTTCTGGCCGCGCTGCACCTCCAGGTCAACGAATGGGCCGAGGAGGCTGTCCTGACCGCGTTCGCCGAGGCGCAGGGGCTGCCGCTCGCCGAGCGCGTCACCGCCATCTTCCGGGCCTACGCCGGGAACGTCACCGGCGATCCACGCCGGATCAGGATCACCTTCGTCGAGATCATCGGCGTCAGCGCCCGCCTGGAGGAACAGCGCCTGGCCCGGCGCTCCCGCTGGGTCGACCTCATCTGCGCCGAGGCGGACACGGCCGCCGCCCAAGGAGAGGCCGCGCCCCGCGACTACCGCATCGCCGCGACGGCCTTCATCGGCAGCGTCAACGGGCTGCTGCACGACTGGAGCGCCGGCTGGGTGAACGCGACGCTCGACGAAGTGGTGGACGAACTGGTCCGGCAACTGCTGGCGATCCTGCGTCCGCCGGGGTGGGCGACGCCGGCCGACTGACCGGCGCGGCGCGCCTCGCCCGGCCGGACCTGTGACGACTTCTCGCGCCGATCGGCCGACGACCCTCCCATGTCCCGCGCCGCCGACCGCCTGACCACCCCGAGTGACCCCTCGAACGGCTCAGTGATGATGCGCCGGAGGAGGCGAGGGTGCGTGGGCGATGTGACCGTGGTGGAAGGCATGGGCGTGCACGCGGTGACGAGGAGGCACGATGTCGGAGGGTTCGGTCGAGGGCGGCATGGCGTCCGCTGCCACCAGGGATGCCCCGGATCTGCCGGCCGACCGGCCCCGGGACGGCTTCGAGCAGTTGAGCGCCGTGGCCGACGCCGTCCTGTATGAGGGCTACCTCCTCTATCCGTACCGTCGCTCGTCCGCCAAGAACCGCGTCCGCTGGCAGTTCGGCGTGCTCTTCCCGCGGGGCTGGGTGGAGCAGGACGGTCCGGTCGTCCCGGGCGTGTCCGGCTCCGCCGACTCCTGGTACCAGCAGACCGAGTGCCTGCTGGTGGTCCGACAGCCCGGCGCGACCCTGCGGGTGCGGCTCCGGTTCCTCCAGCTGCAGCGCAAACAGGTGGAGGAAACCGGCTACCCCGGCCGGCTCCGAGAGGTCGAGTCGCTGCGCACCGACGACGGCACGGTGCATCTGACCTTCGACGAGGCCGTGCCGTGCGAGGTGGACATCATGGTCCCGCTGGACGACCTCCTCCAGGAGGAACGCACTGTTCCGGCGGGAGCGGCGGCCGGAAGGGCCATCGAGGCACTGCCCTCGGGCGCCGGGAGGGTGGTGCGTCGTCGCGAGGAGGTACGGGCCGAAGTCACCCTCGGCGCCGAGCGGTTGGGGCAGAACCTCTGCCGTCTGCGGGTACGCACCAGCAACACGGGACCTGAACCGGATCCGCGGGCCACGCGCGAGGAAGCGCTGCGTGGCGCGCTCATCGCCGCCCACACCCTCGTCGGCGGTGACGGCGTCGAGTTCGTCTCACTGATCGATCCGCCCGAGGACCTCCGTCCACATGCAGGTACGTGCCGGAACGAATTCACCTTCCCCGTCCTCGGCGGGGAACCGCCCCTCACTTCCCGCGCGGGCACCACGGGCCAGGTCCTGCTCTCCTCGCCGATCATCCTTCCCGACCATCCGCAGGTGGCTCCCGAGAGCCCCGGGGATCTGCACGACGCCGCGGAGATCGACGAGATCCTCACGCTGCGCACCATGCTGCTGACGGACGAGGAGAAGCGCGAGGCGCGCGCCACCGACCCGCGGGCCGCCGCGATCCTCGACCGGGTCGACACCATGCCCCCCGAGGTCTTCGCGCGACTGCACGGCGCCGTCCGCTCCCTTGCCCCGGCCGGCCCGCCGCCCCCGCCCACCGAACGCCCCACCTGGTGGCAGGAGGGCGCCGACGACGGACTCTCCCCGTCCACCGACACCGTGCTCGTCGACGGAGTGCCCCTGGGCGGCGGCAGCCGCGTGAGGCTTCGGCCACGGAGCCGGGGCGCCGACGCCCAGGACATGTTCCTGGCCGGACGGACCGCCGAGGTCGCCGCCGTCCTCCACGACGTGGACGGCAGCGTGCACCTCGCCGTCACCCTCGACGACGACCCCGCGGCCGAACTGCACAGCTGGTACGGCCGTTTCCACTACTTCCGGCCCGACGAACTCGAACCAATCCAGCCCACCGACTCCGACACCCCCCGCACCGGAGGCCGTTGACATGACGACACACAGCAGCACCACCGAGGTCAGCGCCGAACCCGGCCGCGGTGAGGAACGGCAGGGCTTCGACGAGATCCACATCCTCTGGATCTCCGAGGGCATGAGCTGCGACGGCGACACCGTCTCCCTGACGGCCGCCGACCAGCCCTCCATCGAGGACCTGGTGCTCGGCCTGATCCCGGGCCTGCCGAAGGTGAACCTGGTCAACAAGGTGCTCTCCCCGAGCCTGGGCGGCGAGGACTTCCTCGCTCCCTACCGGGCGGCGGTACGCGGCGAGCTGGCCCCGTTCATCCTCGTCATCGAGGGCTCGATCCCCAACCAGAACATCATCGAGGGCGAGGGCTACTGGACGTCCTTCGGCAACGACCCGGAGACCGGCCAACCGCAGACCCTCAACTGGTGGATCGACCAACTCGCCCCCAAGGCCTGGGCGGTGGTGGCCGCGGGCACCTGCGCCACCTTCGGCGGCATCCACGCCATGGCCGGCAATCCGACCGGCTGCATGGGCCTCGCGGACTACCTGGGCTGGGACTTCAGGTCCCAGGGCGGCCTGCCCGTGGTGAACGTCCCCGGCTGTCCGATCCAGCCCGAGAACTTCATGGAGACCCTGATCTGGGTCCTCTACCACGCCGCCGGATCCGCTCCGCCGCCCCCGCTGGACCACATGCTGCGTCCGCAGTGGCTGTTCGGCAAGACGGTCCACGAGGGCTGCGACCGGGGCTCGTACTACGAGCAGGGCAACTTCGGCAAGGACTACAACTCGCCCAAGTGCCTGGTGAAGACGGGCTGTTGGGGGCCGGTCGTCAACTGCAACGTGCCCAAGCGTGGCTGGATGGCGGGCATCGGCGGCTGCCCGAACGTCGGCGGCATCTGCATCGGCTGCACGATGCCCGGCTTCCCCGACGCGTTCATGCCGTTCATGGACGAGCCGCCCGGCGGAACGCTCTCCTCGATGATCGTCAAGCCGTACGGGGCCGTCATCCGCCGGCTGCGCGGCTTCACGAACGAGCTGGTCAACCACGAACCCAGGTGGCGCCACAACAAGCAGAAGCTGACCAGCGGTTACGACCCGCACTGGCGTCCCTGACACCGCCTGCCACACACCCCACCACGGACCGACCTACGCAACAGCGACAGCGAGGGGCAGTAACAGCGATGACCACAACCGAGGCCCGGCCCACGGGACGCAAGCCGCCGCAGCTCGTGGACATGTCCTGGGACCCGATCACCCGCATCATCGGCAACCTGGGCATCTACACGAAGATCGACTTCGCCAACCGGGAAGTCGTGGAGTGCCACAGCACGTCGTCGCTCTTCCGCGGCTACTCGGTGTTCATGAAGGGCAAGGACCCCAGGGACGCGGGTTTCATCACCTCCCGCATCTGCGGCATCTGCGGCGACAACCACACCACCTGCTCCGACTACGCCCAGCAGATGGCCTACGGGGTCAAACCGCCGCGGCTCGCCGAGCACATCGTCAACCTCGGCGAAGCCGCCGAGTACATGTTCGACCACACGATCTTCCAGGACAACCTGGTGTTCGTGGACTTCTGCGAAGCCATGGTCAAGGCCACCAACCCCGGTGTGCTGGCCCGCGCCGAACGCACCGACGCCCCGCGCGGTGACATCCACGGCTACCGGACGATCGGCGAGATCATGAAGGCCTTCAACCCCTTCGAGGGCGAGGTCTACAAGGAGGCCCTGAAGGTCAGCCGGGTCACCCGCGAGATGTTCTGCCTCATGGAAGGGCGGCACGTCCACCCGTCCACCCTGTATCCCGGCGGTGTGGGCACGCTGCCGCAGCCGACCGTCTTCACCGACTACCTCAGCCGGCTCATGCGGGTCATCGACTTCGTCAAGAAGGCCGTCGCCATGAACGACGACGTCTTCGACTTCTTCTACGAGGCGCTGCCCGGCTACGAGCAGGTCGGCAACCGCCGCATCCTGCTGGGCTGCTGGGGCGCCTGGCAGAACCCCGACGTCGTCGACTACCGCTACGAGAACATGAACACCTGGGGCAAGGCGATGTACGTCACCCCCGGCATCGTCGTCGACGGCGAACTGGTCACCAACAACCTCGTCGACATCAACCTCGGCCTGCGGATCATGCTCGGCAGCTCCTACTACGAGGACTGGGTGGGCGAGCAGCCCTTCGTCACCCACGACCCCCTCGGCAACCCGGTCGACATGCGCCACCCGTGGAACCAGACCACCGTGCCGGTCCCGCAGAAGCGCGACTTCGACGACAAGTACAGCTGGGTGATGAGCCCGCGCTGGTACGACGCGCGCAGCGGGGACCACCTCGCCCTGGACACCGGCGGCGGCCCGCTCGCCCGGCTGTGGTCGACCGCGCTGAGCGGACTGGTCGACACCCCGTACATCAAGTCCACCGGACACAGCGTGCGTATCTCGCTGCCCAAGGGCGAGTCGCTGCCCGAGACGACCCTGGAGTGGCGCATCCCGAAGTGGAGCAACACCATCGAACGGGACCGCGCCCGACCGTACTTCGTCGCCTACGCCGCTGCCATGGCCCTGCAGTTCCTGGAAGAGGCCATGGGCCTGGTCCGGGACGGCGACACCAAGGTCTTCGAGAACTTCGAGGTGCCGGACGAGGCCATCGGCTGCGGCTTCCACGAGGCGGTGCGCGGTGTCCTCTCCCACCACCTGGTGATCAAGGACAAGAAGATCGCCAACTACCACCCCTATCCGCCCACTCCGTGGAACGCCAGTCCCCGCGACAAGTTCGGCACGCCAGGCCCGTACGAGGACGCGGTCCAGGGGCAGCCGATCTTCGAGGAGAACGGCCCGGACGACTTCAAGGGCGTCGACATCATGCGCACCGTCCGCAGCTTCGACCCCTGTCTGCCGTGCGGAGTGCACATGTACGTCGGCAAGGGCAAGACCCTGACCACCCTGCACTCGCCGACGTACGGCGCGAACCATGGCTGAGGCCGGGCCCCTGCCCGAGCGGCTCGCGGACCCGGCCGTCGAGGCCCGCCTGACCCGGCTCGACCAGCTGCTGGAAGCGCTGGAGTCCACGCCCGGACCCGCGACCCGCCCCGCGGTCGAGACGGTACGGCTGCTGACCGAGGTCTACGGCGAGGCACTCGCCCGGGTCATGGACCACGCGGACGCGCAACTGGCCGAACGCCTCGCCGACGACGAACTGTTGGGGCATCTGCTGGTGCTGCACGCCATCCACCCGGAGCCCGTCGAGCGCCGTGCGGCCCGCGCGGTCGAGCGGCTGCGGCCCGCCGTACAGGAACGCGGCGGCGACGTGGAGTGGGCCGGTGTGGAGGGTGGGACGGGCCGCGTGCGGCTCACGGCGGGCGGCGGTTGCGGCTCCGGCTGCGGCGGCGGGACGGCCGACGTCACCGCCGCGGTCCGGGAGGCGGTGCTCGCCGTAGCCCCGGAACTGACGGAGGTGGAGCCGGTGCAGACCGCGGCCCCCGCCTTCGTCCCGCTGGCCACGCTCACCCACCGAGGCACACCGTGACCACGGAGGGAGCGCTCGCCCGCCTCATCCGCTCCTCCGCCGAGCCCCGGGCGGAGGCGGAAACGGAGCGGTGCGACCTGTGCGCCGCCCCGGTGCCCGACGAGCACCGCCACCTGTACGACAACGCGGACGAGGAGGTGCGCTGCGCCTGCGGCCCCTGCTCGGTGCTGTTCGCCGACGGCGGCGCGGGCGACGGGCACTACCGGCTCGTTCCCCGCAGGCGGATCCGGCTCCCCCGGGTGGACACTGAGATTCTGGGCGTGCCCGTCGGCCTGGTGTTCTTCGTGCCCCGGACCGACGGCACGGTCACCGCCGAGGGCCCGAGCCCGGCCGGGGCCATGCGGTGGGAGGTCGACGCCGCGGCCTGGCAGCGGCTGACCACGGTCTGTCCGCAGCTCGCGTCCGTGGAACCCGACGTGGAGGCACTGCTCGTGAACACCGTCCACGGCCTCGACCACCACTGGATCGTGCCGGTCGACGACTGCTACCGGATGATCGCCGTCGTACGCAGGGAATGGCGCGGCCTGTCCGGCGGCGGCCGCATCTGGCCCGCCGTCGAGCGGTTCTTCGACGACCTCACCGAGCGGCCATGACCACGACTCCGCGGCGCGGAGGCGAGAAAGGAGAACACCCCATGGGCAACATCAGAGTCGGCCGACCCCAGGCCAAGCCCGACTCCACCGGGCATGTGCCCGGCATGCATCAGGGCAACACGGGGCCCTACGGCCACCAGACCGGACACCACGAGGACGGCACCGCCGACGCGCGCCGCTCCACCGGGATCCATTGGAAACGGCACGATGCCCTCCTCGACGTCATGCCGAACATCCCGCCGGGATGAGGAAAGACAGGGAGCCGGAATGAAGGTCCAACGAGCAGACGGCGCGCAGAGCGCCTCCACGGGACGGCAGCTGCTGCTGGCGGAGGCCGCCCTGGCCGGTGCCGTCGCCCTGGCACTGTTCGTCCATGAGTTGCCGAGCATCAGGCGCGAGTGGCGGATCTACCGGATGGCCGGCGGCTTGCGCGCAGGCCGCCGCTATCCGTGAGCCCACCGTGCACGAGTTGTCGATCGCGACCGCGATCATCGAGCGGGCCGACGAGCTCGCCCGGGCGGACGGGACGGACGCCGTCTCGGCGGTGACCGTGCGGGTCGGCGAGCTGGCCGGGGTCGTACCCGACGCGCTGAGTTTCGCCTTCGAGGTGGCCCGCGACGGCACCGCCCTCGCCGCGGCCCGGCTCGTGGTCGAGTCGGTCCCCGCACAGGCCTACTGCGGTGCGTGCGCGCAGGAGTTCACGGTGGGCATGCCCCCGTTCTTCTGGTGCCCGCACTGCGACCGGCCCTCCACCGACCTGCGCAGCGGCCGGGAACTGGAGATCACCGGCATCGAGTGACACGGACGGGGCCCCGCCGGAGCTGCACGCTCCGACGGGGCCCCGTGTGCCGGGCTCAGCAGATCCGCGGAAGCTGCTCGCCGAGCGGCAGGTCCACCACGCGGGTGCCCCCGAGACCGGTCGACACCACGACCATGCCGGGATGCTCGGCCACACACTCGCCGATCAGCGTGGCCCCGGCGCCCTGCGGGTGGGCGCGCATCGCCGCCAGGACCTCCTCCGCCGCGGTCGGCGGCACGAACGCTACGAGTCGGCCCTCGTTGGCGACGTAGAGCGGGTCGAGGCCCAGAAAGCCGCAGGCGTTGGCGACGGCGTCGGGCACCGGAATGGCCCGCTCCTGGAGGCGGACACCGGTCCCGGAGGCGCGGGCGATCTCGTTGAGCGACGCGCCCAGACCGCCACGCGTGGGATCGCGCAGAACGTGGAGGTCGGGCGTGACCGTCAGCATGGCCGCCACCAGGTCCGCGAGCGGCGCGGTGTCGCTGGCGAGCTCGACTCCGAACTCCAGCCCGTCACGCATGCTCATGATCGCCACCCCGTGCAGGCCGATCGGACCGCTGACGATGACGGCGTCACCGGGCCGCGCGCGCTGGGGACGGATGTCCACCCCGTCGGGGACGAGCCCCACCCCGGCGGTGGTGACGTACACGCCGTCGCCGTGCCCCGACTCCACCACCTTGGTGTCACCCGTGGCCACGACGACCCCGGCCGCCTCGGCCGCCGCGCCCATGGCGCGCGCGATCCGCTCGACCACGGTCAGTTCCACGCCCTCTTCCAGTACGAAGGCGGCGGACAGGTAGGCGGGCCTGGCGCCGCTCATCGCGAGGTCGTTGACGGTGCCGTTGACCGCGAGGTCGCCCAGGCAGCCGCCGGGAAAGAACAGCGGCCTGACCACATAGGAGTCGGTGGAGAACGCCAGCCGCGCGCCGCTCAGTTCGAGGACCGCGGAGTCGGCGAGCGCGGCGAGGGTGGCATTGCCGTAGGCGGGGGCGAAGATCTGCTCCATCAGCTCCGCGGACAGGGCACCGCCTCCGCCGTGCCCCATGACCACCACGGGCTGGTCGCGAAGAGGCGCGGGGCAGGTCCAGTCGGCCGGATCGACGGTTTCGGCGAGTTCAGGCAACGGGGTTCATCTCCTCCCGCGCGGCCTTCGGCGTCGCGGTGTTCATCCGGCGGTACAGGTAGTAGGCCGCGCAGGCGCCCTCGCTGGAGACCATCGTGGCTCCGAGCGGGGTGCGCGGGGTGCAGCTGGTGCCGAACGCGGCGCACTCGGTCGGCTTGATCAGCCCCTGGAGCACCTCGCCGGCGCGGCATTCGGCGGGCTCCTCGGTGCGGATCCCGGTGACGTCGAAGCGGTGCTCGGCGTCGAAGGCGCGAAACGCCTCGGTCAGCCGCCAGCCACTGAGGGGGATGGGTCCGATGCCGCGCCAGTTGCGGTCGGTGACCTCGAAGACCTCCTCGATCATGCGTACGGCGGCCGGGTTGCCGTCCTCGCGCACGGCCCGCGGGTAGGCGTTCTCCACCCGGTGCTCACCGCGCTCCAGCTGACGCACCGCCCGGCGGATGCCCTCGAGGATGTCCAGAGGCTCGAAACCGGTCACCACGAGCGGCACCCGGAACCGCTCGGCGAGCTCGGGGTACTCGGCCGTGCCCATCACGCTGCACACATGCCCGGCGGCCAGGAAGCCCTGCACCCGGCAGGCGGGGGCCGTCATGATGGCCTCGATCGCCGGGGGAACCCGTACATGGGACACCAGGAGGCTGAAGTTGGTCAGGCCGAGGCGGCGCGCCTGGTGGACGGCCATCGCGTTGGCGGGGGCCGTGGTCTCGAAGCCGATGGCGAAGAAGACCACCTCCCGGTCCGGGTTGCGGCGGGCCAGCTCCAGGGCGTCGAGCGGCGAGTACACCACGCGTACGTCGCCGCCCTCGCCTTTGACCCGGAACAGGTCCCGGTCCGTGCCCGGCACCCGGAGCATGTCGCCGAAGGAGCAGAAGATCACCCCGGGGCGCGCCGCGATCTCCAGTGCCTTGTCGATGACCTCCAGCGGGGTGACACACACGGGGCAGCCGGGGCCGTGGATCAACTCGACCTGCTCCGGCAGCAGTTGGTCGATGCCGTGCCGGATGATGGAGTGGGTCTGCCCGCCGCACACCTCCATAAGGGCCCACGGCCGGGTGGCCGTGGCACGGATCTCGTCCAGCAGCCGCCGGGCCAGATCGGGGTCGTTGAACTCGTCGATGTACTTCACCGGGCCTCGCTCTCTCGTGGTTCCTCGCTCACGGCGGCGACTCCCGCGTCCCGCGACGCCTGCTCCCAGGCGTCGCCGAACTCCTCCTCCAGCAGCCCCAGTTCCTCGAAGAGCCGCAGGGAGGCCAGGGCCGACTCCTCGTCCAGGCGCTGGAGCGCGAAACCGACGTGCACGATGACGTACTCACCCACCCGCACGTCCGACACGTACTCCAGACACGCCTGTTTCTGCACACCGCCGAAGTCGATCAGCCCGGTGAGCGGGTCGGCACTGTCGTCGATGGCCACGACCTTGCCGGGCACTGCCAAACACATGGGTCACTCCTCTTGTCGTTCGTGCGCCGCGACCACGAGTTGTCCAAGGGCCAAACCGCCGTCGTTCGGGGGGACTTCGCCGTGGAGCAGCACCGCGAAGCCGTCCTCGGCCAGCAGCCGTGTGCACTCCTCCTCCAGCAGCGCGTTGGCGAAGACCCCGCCGCTGAGGGCGACCGTGGCCAGGCCGGTGTCGCGGCGTGCCCGCCGGCAGATCTCCAGGACGGCCCGGGCGACGCCGCGGTGGAAGCGCGCGGCGAGCACGGGAACCGGGGTGCCGCACCGCAGATCGGCGACCAGCGCGCGGAGCACGGGCGCCGGGTCGCACACGCCGGAGCCGATACCGAAGGCGTACGCCGAGCCGTCCGCGTCCCGGGCCGAAGCGGCCGCGGCCTCCAGCTCCAGGGCGGCCTGGGCCTCGTACCCCGCGCGGTGGCACACACCCAGCAGGGAGGACACCGCGTCGAAGAGCCGGCCCATGCTGGAGGTCGCCACGCAGGCCACCCCACGCGTCAACTGCTGTTCCAGGAGGGTGAGTTCGGTGGCCGAGCAGGCGGCGACGCAAGGCAGGTCCGCGTCCCAGGGCACGCCCGCGGCCCACAGCCGGGCCAGAGCCAGACGGGACGGGTTGGCGACCCCCGCGTCTCCGCCGGGCAGTGGAGCGGGGGAGAGGTGGGCGAAGCGCCGGTAGCCCCTGTAGTCGGCGAGCAGGATCTCGCCGCCCCAGACGGTGCCGTCGTCGCCGTAGCCGGTGCCGTCGAAGGCGACGCCGATCACGGGCGTGGTGCCGTCGAGGCCGTGCTCGGCCATCGCCGAGGCGATGTGCGCGTGGTGGTGCTGGACGAACACCGGTGTGTTCCTGGGGAGTTCGGCCGCGCGGCGGCGGGCCCAGCGGGCCGAGTGGTAGCCGGGGTGCCGGTCCGCCGCGACGAGTTCGGGGGTGACGCCGCTCAGCCGCCGGATGTGCCCCTCCGCCCGCTCGGCGGCCTCCAGCGTGGTGAGATCGCCCATGTCGCCGATGTGCGGGCCGAGCCAGGAGTGGTCCCCCTCGCCCACGCACAGCGCGTTCTTGAGGTCGCCGCCCACCGCGAGCGCCGGCCGCACCGCGACCGGCAGCCGCAGCGGGCGCGGGACGTATCCCCGGGACCGGCGCAGCACCTGCTCGGTGCCGTCGGCGCGCACCCGCAGCAGGGAGTCGTCGCACGGTGAGGCGATCGCCCGGTCATGGGTGAGCCAGGCGTCGGCCAGCCCCGCCAGCCGGGTCAGCGCCTCCTCGTCGTCCGTGACGATCGGCTCCCCCGACCGGTTGCCGCTGGTCATGACCAGCACGCGAGGACCCTGCGGATCGCCGGGCAGCCCCAACAGCAGGGTGTGTACGGGGGTGTAGGGCAGCATCACCCCGAGCTGCGGGCTGCCCGGGCAGACGCCGGAAGCGAGGCGGACGCGTTCGGCCGACGTCCGCGGACGCAGCAGGACGATGGGACGGCGGGGGCTGGTCAGCGCGGCGCGCTCGGCCGGGGAGACCAGGGCGATCCGCTGCACGGTGTCGACATCCGCGCACATCACGGCGAACGGCTTGCCACCGCGCTCCTTCCGGGTGCGCAGTGTGTCGACGGCCCGTGCGTCGGTGGCGTCGCACGCCAGGTGATAGCCGCCGAGACCCTTGACGGCGAGGATGCGGCCGGCTGCCAGCAGCGCCCGGCCCGCCACCAGGGCGTCGGCATCCCGCGCAGGTCGGAGTCCGCTGCCGGCCGCGGGCACCAGCCGCAGCCGGGGACCGCACTTTGGGCAGGCGACCGGCTGGGCGTGAAAGCGCCGGTCGGCGGGGTCGCCGTACTCCCGGGCGCATGCGGCACACATCGGGAAGCCGGTCATCGTGGTGACCGCCCGGTCGTACGGCATGTCCGTGGCGATGGTGAAGCGGGGGCCGCAGTGGGTGCAGGTGACGAACGGGTGCCGGTGGCGGCGGTCGGCCGGATCGGCCAGCTCCCGCAGACACTCGTCGCAGGTCGCCGTGTCGGGCGGGAGCAGCGTGCGGCCCGCGGACCGTGCGGTGGCACGGATGGTGAAGACGTCGTCCGCACCCGTGGCGGGCAGGTCCTCGACACCGACGCCCGTGACGGCGGCAAGCGGCGGCGGTTCCGTGGCCAGAAGGCCGCAGAAACGGGCGACACCGTCGGGCGGGCCCTCCACCTCGATGAGGACGCCGCTCGCCGTGTTGCTCACGAACCCGGCCAACGCGAGATCGGTGGCCAAGCGGTGCACGAAGGGGCGGAAACCCACGCCCTGCACCGTGCCGAGCACCACGACACGGCGGCGTACCGCCTGCGCGGCCGGAGCGCTCACGAGACGCGGCCGGCCGCGAGGCCCGGGGTCTTCTGCGCGTGCTCGTGGCTGTGGGGGTGCGGCGCGAGGGGAGGGCGGTGCACCGGGTCCCCGTCCCGCGCGGCGAGGACCCGGTCCAGCACGGTGGCGACACCGGAGCCGTCACGAGCGCAGGACCGGACGACCTCCACCCCCGGGTTCACCCTCTGCACATGGGCGACGAAGGCGGCCTCGTCGAAGCCGGCGGGCTCGGCCAGATCGGTCTTGGTGAGCACCACCAGATGGGCGGAGCCGAAGGCCGTGGGGTACTTCAGCGGCTTGTCCTCGCCCTCCGTCACCGCCATGAGGACGATCCGCAGGCACTCGCCGAGGTCGTAGGCCGCCGGGCAGACGAGGTTGCCGACGTTCTCCACGAACAGCACCGCGGTGTCCTCGGGCAGCCAGCTGCGCACATGGCCGCTGAGCTGCCGGGCCTCCAGATGGCACAGCCCGTCGGTCAGCAGCTGTTTGACCGGCGCTCCCGAACGGGCGAGCCGGTGGGCGTCGTTCTCGGTCGCCAGGTCGGCGGTGAGCGCGGCCACCGGGATGCGCCGCTTGACCGCCAGGGCCAGCACCTGCCCGAGCAGTTCCGTCTTGCCGCTGCCCGGGCTGGACAGCAGGTTGACGACGGCGACCGCGCGCCGGGCCAGTTCGTCGCGCAGGCTCGCGGCCAGGCCGTCGTTCTTCGCCAGGACGGCCTGCGTGACGTCGTCCATCGACTCGCACATGGGCGCTGCTCCTCGCGGTTGTTCGAGGGAGTGGGTGTCGGTGCGTCACCGATCCTCGACGCCGTCGGCCACCGGGAGCGGGACCTCGGCCGCGGACGGGTCCGTGGATTCGTCCGGGCGGCTCAACGCAGACGTGGCCGCGGGGTCGGCGAGCAGTGCCGGAACCAGGGTGTGCAGGGCCGCGACGGCTCTGTCGACAGCGTCGCGGACCGGTGCGCTGATGCCCGGGGCGATGTCCTCGTCGCCGCGCGGCCGTACCTCGGGCTCGCAGGCGAGGACGAGCACTCGCGGCAGCGGCTCGTCGCCCAGGTGGGCGGCCAGCGCCAGCACCTTGGCCGGATCCATGCCATGGGCCTCGGGCGGGGCGGCGCCCGTGGTGCCGTCGGGCGGTTCCGGCTCGATCAGCGACAGGGTGCCCGGCCGGTGTCCTCGCGCGGCCGCGTCGACCAGGACGGCCGTGTCGTAGCCGTCCAGCAGTTCGTACGCGAGGTCCATGCCGCGGATGCCGAAGTCGCGCACACGGACCTCGTCAGGCAGCGGCCGGCGGGCCAGGGCTTGGATCACCTCGGGGCCGAAGGCGTCGTCCGCGAGGAAGATGTTGCCGACGCCCGCCACGAGCAGGCGGGTACCGGACCGCGTCACCGGGCACCCTCGTCGACCTGGTCGCCGACCGGGGCCAGGGGCCGCGCCCCGCCGTTCGGCAGCTTGCGGACGAAGGCGGAACGCAGAGCGTGGTACGGGGCCTGCGGATCGAAGAAGACGGCACGCATACGGGCGAGTTCCTCCCGCCGGTACTCCGCGAGCGGCTGCCGTGCCTCGTCCGCGTGGCGTGCCGTGGCCTTCGCGGCGACCCGCTGTGCCAGGTCGGGGTCGGCGGCCAGTTCGGCCGCCCATCGCTCGATCTCCGCGGTGAACCCCTGCGGCGGAGCCTCCACCAGACGGTCCACCAGACCGATCCGTGCGGCATGCGCGGCGCTCACCGGCAAGGCATCGGTCGTCAGACGCTGGGCTGTCTCGGCTCCCACGCGGCGCGGCAGCGTGTACGTCCAGAACTCCGACCCGTACAGGCCCATCCGCCGGTAGTGCGGGTTGAGGACCGTGCCCGCGCGACACCACACCTGGTCGGCGGCGAGGGCGAGCATGACGCCGCCGGCCGCGGCGTTGCCGCCGAGCGCCGCCACCACCATCCGGTCGGTCGTACGCAGCACCGCCTCGACCAGGTCGTCCATCGCGTTGAGGTTGGACCAGGACTCGCCCGCGGGGTCGGCGGCCGCCTCGATGACGTTGAGATGGATGCCGTTGGAGAAGAAGTCGCGGGCTCCGCCGAGCACCAGCAGCGAGGTGGGGCGGGTGAGCGCGTACCGGTAGGCGGCCAGCAGCCTGCGGCAGTGGCCGGTACTCATGGCCCCGCCGGGGAAGGAGAAGCTCAGGAATCCGATGTCGCCGTGCTGCCGGTACCGGATGTCGCTCCAGGTGGTCCTGCCGGGTGACAACTCGAGCGGTGCCGTGACCTCCGGCAGCGAGGGGGCCGCGAAGGAGGCGAGCACGGAGGCCGCCGGGCGGCGGAAGGGCGCGGGGTCACCGGAGGCCTTGCGGGGCCGCAGCTCCGGAATCCACACCGCTCCGTCCCGGGTGGCGCGGCAGACCGCCCCGGCGCGCGTCGCGAGCAGTTCGCCGGGGTGTCCGTGCAGCCGGTCCTCCGGATGACCGCCGTGCAGGAACACCTCCCGGCCGCAGAGTTCGTCCAGGACCCCGGGCTGGGAGTCGGCCCCGCGGAGCTTGCGCAGGACCGTCTCCGTCGTGTCGTTCTCCCAGTCGATCGTTCGCTGCTCCCGGCGGAAGAAGTCGCGCCACACCACCCGGATCGCGGGATCGCTCTGCGGCTGCGGCTTGAACGATCCGTCGGCGTAGCGCCGCACCGCCAGCCGGACGGCGGCCGAGGCGGCGTCGGAGGCCTCGCCCCGGTACAGGTTGCTCTTGCCGACCGGCGGCACCGGGAAGGGCTCGGCCGCCCACACGGCGCCCGCGTCCATGGCGGCCTCGGCCTGCAGCACCGTCACCCCCCACTGCGCGGCCCCCTCGGCGATCGCCCAGTCCAGGGCGGACGGGCCGCGGTCGCCGGGCGGCCCCGGGTGCACGATGAGGCAGGTGTGCTCCTGCCAGATGTCCTCCGGCAGAGCCGTCTTGAGCATCGGCGCGATGATCAGTTCCGGGCGGGTTTCGTGAACGGCGGTCCGGATCGCCTCGGCGCCGTGCGCGGCGAGCACGACGTCCACCCGGTGCCCTTCGTCGGACAGTTCCGCGTACACACGCTGGGACAGGCTGTTGAACGCGCTGGCGACGAGCAAGATGTCCATGACGCGGATGATCGTCGGTATGGGGGAGGGCGAGAAGGACCACGGCGGCGTTTCGTGGTCCGCCGTCAGGTCTCTTCCTCCATCCGGATTGCATTCCTCAGGTCCTCGAACGCCTCGCTGTGGTTGCCGCGGTGCCCTTCGAGCAGGGCGGCGGCGATCGCGTCGAGTTTGCGCTGGACCGCGTGTTCGGCACGCATCTCGGCGTTCTTCAGCAGCGCCAGAAGCAGCAAAGTCACCGCGGTCATGGACCCGCTCGCCAGCAGGAGCAGCTCGATTCTCTGGTGCGCCAGGTGGGAGGCCACGAAGAACGCGATGAGGACCAGACAGACCAGGAAGAAGACCGGGGAGCTGGTGAAATTGGAGGCGTATTCGGCGAATTGATCGAAGCGGCCGCGCCGCGGGCCCCCGCGCTGAACGGGACTCTTGAAGGTCATGAGCGAGGCTTACCCCGCCGTCCGCGCGGACGGCGCTCCTGGCCTCCTAGCCACCCCACCGGTCCACCGCCGCCAGCACCGGAGCCACCCCGTCCTCGCCGCGGATGCGTGCCCCGAGCGTCTCGGCGCGCCGCGCGAACGCCGGGTCGCCGGTCGCCCGCATCAAGGCCGTGGCCAGTGTGTCGGGGGTGAGCCGGCGCAGCGGCAGGGTGCGGGGGGCGACGCCCAGGGCGACCAGGCGTGCGGACCAGAAGCCCTCGTCGAACTGGATCGGTACCGGCACGGCCGGCACCCCGGCGCGCAGACCCGCCGCCGTCGTGCCCGCGCCCGCGTGGTGGACCACCGCGGCCATACGGGGAAAGAGCGCGGAGTGCGGGAGCTCGCCGACGGTCAGCATGTCGTCGCCGGAGACCTCGAGGCCGGCCCAGCCGCGCTGGATCACTCCGCGCAGCCCGGCCCGGCGCAGGGCGCGCACGATGCAAGTGCTGAGCCGCTCGGGGTCGGGCACGGTCGCGCTGCCCAGGCCCACGAACACGGGTGCCGCCCCCGCATCGAGGAAGTCCCGCACGGAAGAGGGGAGTTGGGGCTCTGCGTCGTACGGCCACCAGTATCCGGTCACCGACAGGCCCGGCCGCCAGTCGTACGGCCGCGGCACCACCAGCGGGCTGAATCCGTGCAGCACCGGCCGGTCCTGCCGCTCCCTCGCCCGCCGTGCGGCGGCGGCACTCACCGGAGGCAGCCCCAGCCGCTCCCGTACGGCGGGCAGCGCCCCGGCGAAGACCTGCTCCACGGCCAGGCTCACCCCATGCCCGGCGATCCGGTTGCCCACGGCCCCCAGCGAGCGGACCCCCAGCATCGGCGGCCCGAACTCCCGTGTGGGAGCCAGGGGCTGGAGGGGTACGTCGAGGCAGGGCAGGGACAGACCCTCCGCGATGGTGTGCCCCAACGGCCCCACCGAAGCGGACAGCAGCAGCAGGTCGCTCGACCGGGCGGCCGCCACCAGGCCGTCCGTCATCCGCCCGACCAGCGCCCGCGCCATCGCGACCACCCGCACCAGCTTCCCCACACCGGTCGCGCTGCGATGCAGCCCGCGCCCCCGCGAGGACTCCAGTTCCGCCCGCGGGTCCACCGGCAGCGGATGAAAACGGACCTTCGACCCGGCCACGAGCGGCTCGAAACGGGCATGCGTCACCAGAGTGACCTCGTGCCCCGCCCGGGAGAGCCCGTGTCCGAGTCCCGTGTACGGGGCGACGTCGCCCCGGGATCCCGCCGTCATGATCGCGATGCGCACGACGGCCAGTATGGCGCCGCCGTACGCCTTTCAGCGAGAACGCCCCGTCGAGACAGGCGACTTCACGCTTGTCGCTTCCGTTGACTTGACGCTCGCGGTGGCTCTACTTTCGGCGCGCAACGCGTTCGGATCACCGATCCTCGTTCGATATGCCGAATGAACGGAGCCGCATGTACCCCCCTCCGCGCTCGACCCGCAGAGGTCTCGCAGGCCGCTGCAGAGCCGGCGCCGTACGCCTCCTCGCCCTCGCCGTCACCGCGGCCGCCGCCCTCCTGTTCGCGGCACCCGGCCCCGCCCAGGCGGCGACGACCCGTCAGACAGCCGTGCCCACCGCCCCCATGGGCTGGGCCTCCTGGAACAGCTTCGCCGCCAAGATCGACTACAACGTCATCAGGCAGCAGGTCGACGCATTCGTGGCGGCGGGACTGCCGGCGGCAGGCTACAAGTACATAAACATCGACGAGGGCTGGTGGCAGGGCACCCGCGACAGCGACGGCAACATCACCGTCGACACCAGTGAGTGGCCCGGCGGCATGAGCGCCATCGCCGACTACATCCACAGCAAGGGCCTCAAGGCCGGCATCTACACCGACGCCGGCAGGAACGGCTGCGGCTACTACTACCCGACGGGCCGCCCCGCTGCCCCGAACACAGGCAGCGAGGGCCACTACGACCAGGACATGCTCCAGTTCTCGAAGTGGGGCTTCGACTTCGTCAAGGTCGACTGGTGCGGCGGAGACGTCGAGGGACTCGACGCGGCGACGGCGTACCGGTCGATCAGCGACGCGGTCGCCAGGGCGACGGCCACCACCGGCCGCCCGCTCACCCTCTCGATCTGCAACTGGGGCAAGCAGAACCCCTGGAACTGGGCGCCGGGACAGGCCCCCATGTGGCGTACCAGCACGGACATCATCTACTACGGCAACTCGCCGTCGATGACGAACCTGCTGTCCAACTTCGACCAGACCCTGCACCCGACGGCCCAGCACACCGGCTACTACAACGACCCGGACATGCTGATGGTCGGCATGGACGGCTTCACCGCCGCCCAGAACCGCACCCATATGAACCTGTGGGCCATCTCCGGCGCGCCGCTCCTCGCCGGCAACAACCTCGCCACGATGACGTCGGAGACCGCAGGCATCCTCAAGAACTCCGAGGTCATCGGCGTCGACCAGGACCCGCGCGGCCTCCAGGGCGTGAAGGTCGCCGAGGACACGACCGGACTGCAGGTGTACGGCAAGGTCCTCGCCGGCACCGGCAACCGTGCCGTCGTCCTCCTCAACCGCACCTCCTCCGCCCAGAACATCACCGTCCGCTGGTCCGACCTGGGGCTGACGAACGCGTCCGCGACCGTGCGTGACCTGTGGGCGCGAGCCGATGTCGGTACGTACGGCACCAGTTACTCCACGAGTGTTCCGGCGGGCGGCTCGGTGATGCTGACGGTCACGGGCGGGACGGAGATGGCCGGCAACACGTACACCGGTACCTCCGCCTTCTCGGGCGTGGCCGCCGGGAACACCGGCATCAACGTCGTCGACGTGTCGTACACCAACAACACGTCCACGGCCCGCACCGGCACCCTCAAGGTCAACGGTCAGGGCGCGACCACGGTCTCCTTCCCGCCGACGGGCTCCAGCCCGGGCACCATCTCGGTGGAGGTAGGTCTGTCCAAGGGCTCCGCCAACTCGCTCACCTTCTCCGGCGCCCCGACCCTCGACTCGATCACCGTCAGACCCCTGCCGGGAGCGGGCGGCTCCCAGGTCGTCGGCAAGCAGTCCGGACGCTGCCTGGACATCTACAACAACACGATCACCAACGGCACCCAGGCCGAGCTGTGGGACTGCAACGGCGGCCAGAACCAGGCCTGGACGTACACCGCCCGCAAGGAACTCGTGGTGTACGGCAACAAGTGCCTCGACGCCTACAACCAGGGCACGACCAACGGCACCAAGGTCGTCATCTGGGACTGCAACGGCCAGAACAACCAGAAGTGGAACGTCAACAGCGACGGCACCCTCACCAACGTCGACGCCGGCCTCTGCCTCGATGCCTACAGCAACGGCACCGCCAACGGCACCTCCATCGTCCTGTGGTCCTGTGGAACGGGCGACAACCAGAAGTGGACCCTGTCGTAGGCCCGGACTAGGCGAGCGGCAGCAGCAGGACGCCGACTGCCACGACCGCGGCGCACACCAGCAGCCAGCCGGCCAGCAGGCGTCGCCGCAGGTCGCGGTAGGCGTCCTCGTACTCCTCCCGCAGTGCGTGGGCACGTTCTGCGGTGTGCTGCCACGAGGTGCGGGCGATGGTGAGGTACTCCGCCTCGAACCGGCGCTCCACCTCCTCCCGCTGAGCCTGTGTCAGCCAGTCGAAGGGGGCGCTGAAACGTGCGGCGGCCGTACGGCCCTCCTCGCGGGCGGCGGCGATCAGCAGGTGCCCCTCGATCTCGTTGAGGAGCACCTGCGCCTCCTTGCTGCTCATGGTGCGGTCAACTCCCTCTGGGGTGCCGGATCCTGAAGGTGGTGCAGGTCGAACGCCGGAGATTCGCTGCGGATCCGGGGGAGGGACGTGAAGTTGTGCCGCGGCGGCGGGCAGGACGTCGCCCACTCCAAGGAACGCCCGTAGCCCCACGGGTCGTCGACCTCCACCTTCTCGCCGTACTGCGCGGTCCTCCAGACGTTGTAGAAGAACGGCAGGAACGACATTCCGAGAAGGAACGAGAAGATCGTCGACACCGTGTTGAGCGTTGTCAGGCCCTCCACCGCCAGATAGTCGGGAATCCGCCGCTGCATTCCGTTCACTCCCAGCCAGTGCTGGACCAGGAAGGTGCCATGGAAGCCGATGAACAGCGTCCAGAAGGTGATCTTGCCGAGGCGCTCGTCGAGCATCTTGCCGGTGAACTTGGGCCACCAGAAATGGAATCCGGAGAACATCGCGAACACGACGGTGCCGAAGATGACGTAATGGAAATGGGCGACGACGAAGTAGGTGTCGGAGGTCGGGAAGTCCAGCGGTGGCGAGGCGAGCATCACGCCGGTCAGACCTCCGAAGACGAACGTGACCAGGAAGCCGGTCGCCCAGAGCATCGGGGTCTCGAAACTCAATGACCCCTTCCACATCGTTCCGATCCAGTTGAAGAACTTCACGCCGGTCGGTACGGCGATGAGGAACGTCATGAAGGAGAAGAACGGGAGCAGTAC
>NZ_JBSFJW010000005.1:429456-467836 GCF_053598255.1 Streptomyces sp. NPDC001157 | reverse complement strand
CCGACGAACGCGGGAGCCAGCTCCACCTCACCCGGACCGGGCGGCACATCGACCACGGGAGCCGTGTCCAGGGAGCGAGCGGAAACATAACGGACAGCAAGCGTCATCGTGATCCCAGGGTTCGTTCCGTACGAGTGAGGCGGTAGAAGGTGGTCGCGGTGCCCGCGAGAATCGCCGAGGTCTCGTCGGCGGAACATCCGTCGAGCAGTTCGTCCACCGTGGCGGCCCAGCGGTTCCAGCCGCCCGCGAGGGTCGCGACCGGCCAGTCGGAGCCGAACATCAGGCGGTCCGGGCCGAAGGCGGAGAGCAGGACGTCCCAGGCGGGGCGGATGTCGTCGACGGTCCACTTCTCGTGGTCCGCCTCGGTGATCAGCCCCGACACCTTGCAGACCACGTGCGGATGTACGGCCAGCAGACGCACCTGGCGTACCCAGTCCGCGAGGTCACCGTCGGCGATCGGCGGCTTGCCCGCGTGGTTGAGCACCTGAGGCAGGTCCGGGAACCGCTCGGCCAGCCGGACCGCCTGGTCGAGCTGGTGGCTGCGCACGAGCACGTCGTAGCAGAGCCCGCGGTCCCGGACCGCCGCCAACCCGCGTTCGACATCGGGGCGTTGCAGCCACTCCGGGTCCGTCTCGCCCTGCACGAGATGACGCAGGGACCGCAGATACGCGCCACCCGGTCCGGCGAGCAACCCGTCGAGCTGGTCGCCGATCCCCGGCGACGTCAGGTCCGCCCAGCCGACCACGGCCCCGATCAGCGGCTCCCGCTCCGCGAGCGCGAGCAGGTCCTCCGTCTCGGGCACGTCCGGCACGCACTGGACGGCCACTGTGCTCTGCAGACGGCGGCCCGCGATGGGCCGGGTGGCGGCCGTACGCAGGTCGTCGGGGGTGAAGGTGCGGCGGATCGTCGTCAGGGCGGGATCGTCGAGCCAGGGTTGCGGGCGCTGGTCGAGATCCCACAGGTGGTGGTGGGCGTCGATGAGTGGGGCGGAGATCACTGGTGGTCCAAGTCGGGTAGGTCCACGTCGGGCGGGGCCACGTGAGTGTCGGGCGAGGTGCGTCAGGCGCTGTTGGTGTCACCAGGCGGGCTCAGGTGCCAGATCTCGGGGAGCTCCGTCCACTGGCGGGAGTCTCCCCGGTCGGGCCAGGGTTCCTGGCAGGGGTCGGTGAGCTTCCACCACTCCTGGGTCTCGGGGTCGGCTTCGAGGACGGCCATGTCGGTCTCGAAGTCGTCGCCGTGGTACTCGAAGTAGGCGAACAGCACTTCGCCGTGGAGGAAGATGCTGTAGTTGCGGATGTTCGCCCGGTGCAGGGCGGCTTCGACTCCGGGCCAGACGGCCGAGTGGAGTTCGAGGTACTCCTCGCGGTTCTCGGGGCGGAGCCTGATGGTCTGGGCGATGCGCTTCATGCGGTCTCCTCCTCCGTGTCCGGGGCGGGCCGACCGGCCGGAGTGTCGAACGGTGTGCGGTAGCTGGGGGCGTGGGCGCGCAGCCGCAGACGCAGGGTGAGCCGGATGCGGGTGGACGCGGGCAGCCGGACCGCCAGGAAAGCGCCGTCGCAACCCTGCTCCGTCTCGGTGACGACGGGCTCGGTGTGGCCGTAGTCGTACATGTCCCCGATCCAGCCGTCGTCCGCGCAGGTCGTGTACCGGACAGCGGTGATGGCATGCTCCGCGAAGGCACCGGCCTGGACGATCACCGTGCGTTCGGTCTCGGGGGAGAGGTTGACCAGTTCGACGGTGGTCGCCTCGGGGTCGATGGAGGTGACCAGCGCGGCCACGTCCGGCGGCAGGCCGGCACGGCGGGCCTCGGCGTCGTGATAGCGCAGCCGGGCCTGCTGCAGGCCGCCGTTGTAGAGCACCTGGGGGCCGCCCCAGGTCAGCTGGACGAGGGCCTCGGTGGCCACCGGGTTGCACTGCTGCCAGACGTGGATGTCGGCCTCGGGCACGTCCAGGTCGCGGTAGCGCTCGATGCGGCGCAGGCGGTGGCGGATCTGGGCCTGGGCGGTGGCGAGGATCCGCTCGGGGTAGTCGGGGTCGTCGCCGGCGAGGAAGGCGAACCAGGCCTTCTCGTGCCCGGACTCCTCCTTGGCGCGGAACGGCCGCAGGGTACGCCAGTCGATGCCGTCGGCCTCGCGCAGCCCCTCCAGCCGGGCGCGGTCGGCGTCGGAGGCGGTGTGGTGCCACAGAGCGACCGGGACCGGCGGGGTGGCCGGGTTGTAGTCGAACCAGCCCGAGTCCTTGTACCGGAAGGGGAGGTGGAGCGTGGGCGTGTGGACGTCGTCGGGGCCGAGTTCGACCGCCCACTTGGAGGGGAGGCTGGAGTCCGCCTCGGTGTGGGGCATGACCTTGGCGTGGCCGATGAGGGTGTCCAGCGAGGTCGCGACCATGGAGAGGTAGTCGTCGTCCCCGGTGACCGTGGCCGCCGCGAGCGCCGCCACACAGGCCGCGTGGCCCACGCTGTGCCAGCCGTGCGGCCAGGACCAGCCGTAGTGGCCGCCGTACCAGCGGCCCTCCAGCAGGCTGCCGACGACACCGTCCGGGCCGGCGTTGTCCGGGATGAGACCGCCGTTCGCCTCGGTGCGCTCCCGCCACGCGCCGACGTACTCGACGATCCAGTCGCGATAGCGCTCCTCGCCGGACAGGATCCAGGCGTTGAGGACCAGCCCGGCCGCGGCGAGGTTGACCGCGGTGTCGCCGGCACCCATCCGGTCCCGCATCTGCGCGCCGAGACGCGGGTCCGCGGAGAGCGGGTACGGGCCGCCGTCGGCCTCGGGGATCCAGTCGAGCGGGAAGCCGTATGTGTCCGCTTCCTTCTGCAGCCAGGGATAGACGTCGCCGTCGAACAGGCCCGTGCGGTCGGGGTCGCTGCCGTTGTGCGGGCGGGTGATGACGCGGTGCTCGGGGTCGTAGTTGCCCTTGGCCGGGTCGACGTACAACTCGGCGAAGCGCAGGGCGCGCTCGGACCAGCGTTCGGGGGCGGCCATGCACAGGAAGTAGAGCAGCAGCAGGCTCTCGCCCTGGTGGAACCAGTCGTAGCCGCGCTCGAACTCGTCGCGCAGCATGTTCAGTTCGGTGAGCTGCCGGGTCACGCCCTCCCAGTGCTGTTCGCTGGCGGGCAGCAGATCGTCGGCGCCGCCGAGCAGGTACAGCTGGGGCCAGTTGAAGAACACCTCGTAGAAGTCGTCCACACCGTCGCGGGTGGTCAGCGGGCCGGAGTAGTTCAGCCGTCCGTCCGGGCCGGTGAAGGCGTGGGCGAAGCGCCGCCAGGCGTGGTCGAGGAGGTCGAACAGGGACCGCTGGGCCACGGCCCAGCCGGGTGGTTCGAGCAGGGGCACCCCCGCCTCGATCTCGGGTGGCGCGGCCGGATGTTCGCGGGGGGCGTCCTCGTCCGAGGTGGGGTCGGCAGAGTTGTAGGGCATGGGGGATCTCCGTTCGGGGTGGCGGCGGGAAGGCGCGCGGGGGCGACGGCCCGGACGGCCGCTATTCCTTGGTGGCGCCGGCGAGCATCCCGCTGACCAGGAAGCGCTGGGCGAAGAGAAAGACGATCAGCACCGGTGTGATGGCCACGAGCGTCGCCAGAGCCAGCTGCGGCCGTTCGATCGCGAGGGAGCCGACGGCCGGGTTGAAGGACGGCACGTTGCTGAGCAGGGTGCCGACGCCGACCTGGATGGGCATCTGGCTGCTCTCGGGGAGCATGACGTAGGGCAGGAAGTAGTTGGTCCAGTTGGCGACGAAGCTGAAGAAGCCCACGAGTGCGATCACCGGGGTCGCCAGCGGCAGCGCGATGTGCCAGAAGACGCGGAACTCGGAGCAGCCGTCCATGCGGGCCGCGGCCAGCAGGTCCTTCGGAACGGCGGTGGTGAAGTAGATGTACGTCAGGTACACGCCGAAGGGGTAGAACGAGTACGGCAGGATGATCGACCACATGGTGCCGATCAGATGCACCGCGTTGATCTCAAGGAACAGCGGGACCACCAGTGTGGCGTTCGGCATGAGCATCACGACCAGGGTCGCGATCAGCAGGCTGTGCCGGCCGCGGAATTCGGTCATGGCCAGGGCGTATCCCGCGGGAATGGCGACAGCGAGGGTGATGACCAGTGAGATCACCGCGTAGAGAGCCGAGTTGCCCAGCCACTGCATGACGGCGTCGTCCTGGAACGCCGTGAGGGCGTCCCAGTTGGCTTTGAACGCGTGCCACGACCCGAAGGACAGCGGGTTGTCGTGGACCAACTGCTGGTCGGTCTTGGTCGCCGCGAGGACGAGCCACACCACCGGCAGCACGAAGAAGGCGAGGAACGCGGCCAGTACGGATCCGGTCAGCAGCCGGGAGGCCAGGCGCTGAGAGGACAGGCCGCGGTGCGGTGGCTGGTGGTGAGATCGGCTCATGAGAGGTGCTTCCCGTTCCCGGCTCGCCGTTGCGGCGACTCGACTGCCAGGGGCTTTAGTCGGCATCGAAGAACCCCGACCGTGCGACGAAGAGGGCGGCGGCCGACACACTGACGACCAGGAGCTCCACCGAGACCGCGGCGGCGCCGTTGATGTTGTTCATCTGGAAGGCGAAGTCGAACGTCAGCTGGTTCAGCGAGTAGTCGCGGCCGGCCACGCCCACGCTGGCGAGGGAGAGCAGTTGCGGCTCCACGAAGAGCTGGGCGCCGCCTGCGAACGCCAGGATCACCATGTACACGATCCACTTGCGGAGCATCGGGATCTGCACGTGCCAGGCGGTCTGCCAGGCGCCCGCGCCATCGATGCGCGCTGCTTCCATGACGTCCGTGGGGATGTTGTTGAGCGCGCCGTACATGACGACGATCCAGCCGCCCGCGCCGGTCCAGAACGCGATGATCGTGAACAGCACGGGCAGGTTGCCGGGCGCGATCACCTCGCCGAAGGTGTGGAACCCCAGTGACTCCAGCAGCGAACTGACCGGGCTCACCGTCGGGTCGAGCATGAACAGCCACACCAGCACACTCGCGGCACCGGCGAGCGCTCCCGGGATGTAGTAGAGGAAGCGCAGCGCCTTGCTGGCGGAACCCGAGGCCAGGCGGTGCAGCAGCAGCGCCAGGGCCACCACGAACACCGCCAGGGACAGGAGCCAGAAGACGAGGTACACGGCGACATGGCCCACGGCGTCCAGGAAGCGGAAGTCGTGCGCCGTGGAGACGAAGTTGGCGAAGCCGGTGATCCTGCCCCCGGCGTCGGTGAAGGCGAAGTAGATCGCGTACGCGGTCGGAAGGACACCGAAGGCGATCAGCAGGACCACGTACGCGGAGACGAAGGCCATGCCGGCCCGGCTCTGCCGGGCGGCGCCGCGGCGACGCCGGTTGGCAGAGCCGGCCGGGGAGTGGGTGAGGGTCACTGGGAGACCTTGTATCCGTTGGACTTGGCGTACTTGACGATGGAGTCCTGCCAGGCCGGCAGCATCGAGACGATGCTCTTGCCCTGGGTCAGGCCGGGCTTGACGGTGGCGGCCCAGATCGCCTCCTGGCTGAACTGGCCCGAACCCCAGCCGTTCCAGACCTGGGAGGAGGCGTCCTTGAGGGCGCTCAGGTCGGTGGCGAAGTAGCCGGAGGTGTCCTGGCCCTTCAGCCAGTTCTCGGCGGCCGGCGCGTACGCGGGGAAACCGGGCGCCTTCTCGCCCTGGTAGGCGTTGTCGGTGGTGACCCACTTCAGGAAGTCGGTGGCGGCCTTGATGTGCGTCGAGTGCTGGGACAGCAGCCAGGTGCCGCCGCCGACGTTGCCGGTGGACGGCGAAGTGTCTCCCTGCCACTGGGGTATGGGCGCCGCGCCGATCTGCTTGGCCGGGGTCTTGAAGGTGTCCTTGAACACCGCGCCCCCGTACCAGGCCGGGCCGGGCATGAGCAGGACCTTGTCGGCCTTGTTCTTGCCGAAGTCGGTGCTGAAGACCCCGCTGATGGACATGGACTTGTTCTTGATCAGTACGTCCATCAGCTTGGCCATCTTGGTGCACGCCTCGCTGGTGGTGTTCACCGACACCGACTTGGGGCCGGTGATGTGGTTGGCGCCGCACTTGCTCGCCCACAGGTAGATCTCGGGAGTGAAGGAGTCACCCGCGTCACCCACCAGGTAGCCGGGGTGCTCCTTGGCCACCTTCTCGCCGAGCTTCTGGTATTCCTCCCAGGTCGTCGGCACCGTGTAGCCGAACTTCTTCAGCAGCGGAGCGTTGTACCAGAGCACCGCCTGGGAGAGGTCGTTGCGCAGACAGTAGACGGTGCCGTTGACGGTGCAGACGTCGTTGGCCCCGCTCGCGAACTTCGCCAGGGACGCAGAGGGGATCAGGCCCTTGTTGAGCGGAGCGGCGAAGTTCTGGTCGACCGCCCAGGTCACCTCGTTGTTCTGCGAGCTGAAGACGACGTCCGGCCAGCCCTTGCCCGTGCGGTTGAACAACTGGACCTTGGTCTGGAGGTAGTTCGAGCCGTTGGCGTCGCCGTCGTAGGTGACGATGTCCATCTTCACGTCCGGGTGCTGCTGTTGGTACAGCTTGGCGGCCTGCACACGGGTCGCGTCCACCCAGACGGTCAACGCACCATCCTTCTGCGGCGCCTGGGCGAAGCCGTCCTTGTTCGTCGTCCCCGTGGCGCCACCGCCACCGCAGGCGGTCAGCGTCAGAGCCGCGGTGACCGCGCAGCCGGCCAGCAAAGCCGCACGCCTCTTGCTGGACAGCCTCTCCGGTCCGGACGAAGGCTTGTTGACGGTCATGTGCGACTCCACTGGTTTCACAGGGCGCCCTGAGCGGATGGACAGGCGGCGCCAGGATGGGGCGACGCCAGGCCGTACCGGTCGGGCGTCTGTGACCGCGGACGGCAGTCCCGCTTGCCGTCGCGGAAGAAATTAGGCGCCTCATCAAGGATTACGTCAAGGGTTTGTGCGGCCCTCGCTTCGGCTATTTGCGGATGATGACGCCGAGCGGGAGAGAGAAATGTCCAATAACGTACTGTGTATGCAGATATATCCACCAGTCTCATGGTGTGGATCTACCAGCTGGATGAGTACGACTAATCGAGAGCTTGAGATACGATGGGTGCGGCTCCACAGCAATCAGCCGCCCCAGTTGCGTCAGCCAGGAGGCAGAACAGATGAACGACACGCCCGCGGCCCAAGCGGCCCTGCCGACGCAGGCACCTGTCGTTGCGGCGGCAGCGGCGAACGGCGCGGACGCGCGGGGTGAGTACCGGCCCGGCTATGAGGTCGTGGCGGAGCGGATCCTCGAGTTCATCGCCGAGGCCCGCCTGGTGGCAGGTGACCGGCTGCCCACGGAGAACGACCTGGCGCAGAGGCTGAACACCAGCAGAGCGGTGGTGCGGGAGGCCGTGAAGATCCTTTCGGCCCTCGGCCGGGTCCGGGCGCACAAGGGACGCGGACTGTTCGTCGCGGACGACGAGGGGATGCTCGTCACCAGCCGTTGGGGCGGCTTCTTCCGCCCCGTCGACCTCGATCACGTGCTGATGCTCTTCGAGTTCCGCCGGGTCCAGGAGATGGCCGCGAGCAGTCTGGCCGCCACCCGTGCCACGCCCGCCGAGCTGCGGACGATCGAGGTGGCCATGCAGCAGTGCCGGCACGGGTTCGTCCACAATCAGGTCGAGGTGTTCAACCAGGCGGACGAGGAGTTCCACATGGGCGTGGCCGTGGCCTCGCACAACACGTTCCTCGTCAGCGCCGTGCGGGACGCGCGACGACTGCAGCGGCAGTCCAGCGCGATCGGGATCCACGACACGCTCGGTGAAGGCACCGAGTCCGCGGTCGAGGAGCACGAGTTGATCTACCGGGCCATTCGCGACGGTCGGCCCGAGGAGGCGGCCGAGGCCACGGCGGCACATCTCGACAGGACACTCGAGGACTATCGGCGGGAGATCCAGCGACGCCTGTTCGGATAGGTTCCGGGCCGGGGTCCGTCAAGCGCCGACTGTGCCCGGCGCTGCACCCGCGAACGTCATCGCGCCGTCCCGAGGTCGGGTCGCGCCGGTGGCGGGCGACGGACCGTCGCCGACGCGCTGCCAGTCCTGGTCGGAGCCGCCGGAAGCGGGCGCCTGGATGATCGAAGCACCGTTCGCGGCGGAGGACCGGCGTCGCGTACGGCCGTGACGTACTCGCCGACCAGGTCCCGTCGCATCGGGGTCTGACCGGCGTGGAAGGCGTTCGGGTGGGTGGAAGGCCACTGGGCGAAACCCTCGTGGTGACGGGTCGTCAGGACGGTGTACTTCGCGCCCATGTCCTTGGTCAACTGGGCCCGGTCGGCCGGTTTGTAGGCGCTCGCCGTGAACTGCTGGTCGGTCGTGTCGGTGAATCACTTCCGATACGTCTCCGGTGGGACGGCGGCGTTCTCCATGTACCACTCGCCCTTGATCGAGCCGGAGCCACTTGATCTTCTCGTCGGACTGCTGCTCGATGCCCAGCTCCGACATGGGGATCCGCAGCGGGAGGGGCGGCAGCGGCTGGGGGGCAACCGTCATGGCGGCCAGGCATCCTGACTCTTCACAGAACAGCACGTGCGGCTCATGCGCGGGAACAGGCACAGGGAGGGGCCCGACGATGGATCGCATGAGCGAACACGTCAGGAACATGGGATGGATTGGCAGTCACCGGCAGGGCTGCTATCCAGTACCGGGGCAAAAATCCACAAAAGCGCAGATGACTTGAATAACAGCGCTGATCGTCGACGCTAGGCATGGGATGAATTTACTTTGCGCTAACCATTGACGCGAGCATGTCGGGTGCCTACCGTCCTGCGACGGATCGAACACATTCCAACAATCAGCAAACTGTCTGCCCTTGGGAGCGCGGTGCCGATGCTCAGACGTGCCTTCACCCCTCTTCTCGTCCTGCTGCTGGGCGTGTTCACCCTGCTCGTCACCGGATCCCCGGCCCAGGCCGCCTCGGTCACCGTGACCAACGGGACGCAGTTCACCGACACCAGCGGCGCCGTGGTGCATGCCCATGGCGGTGGTGTGATCAAGGTCGGCTCGTTCTACTACTGGTTCGGCGAGAACCGGAACGCCGACAACACCTTCAAGGCCGTCTCCGCCTACCGCTCCACCGACCTGAAGACCTGGGAGTTCAGGCGCAATGTGCTGACCCAGAGCAGCGCTCCCGAGCTGGCGGTCGCCAACATCGAGCGGCCGAAGGTCATTTACAACAGCACGACCGGCAAGTTCGTGATGTGGATGCACAAGGAGAACGGCAGCGACTACAACGAGTCCCGTTCCGCGGTCGCCGTCTCCGACACCGTCGACGGCGACTACGCCTGGCAGGGCAGCTTCCGGCCGCCGTCCGGTACGACCTCCCGGGACATGACCCTGTTCAAGGACGACGACGGAACCGCGTACCAGGTCACGTCCGCGGCCGGAAACGCCGACCTGCACATCTACAAGCTCACCGCCGACTACACCGGCTACGACAGCCTGGTCGCCAACCCGTGGCCGAACAACTTCCGTGAATCCCCCGCGCTGTTCAAGCGCGACGGCGTCTACTTCATGCTCACGTCCGGCACCAGCGGCTGGAACCCCAACCAGCAGCGGTACGCCACCGCCAGCAGCCTGACCGGTCCCTGGACCCCCATGACCGAGATCGGCGACGCCACCGCCTACGGCTCCCAGACGGCGTACGTGCTGCCCGTGCAGGGCACCTCGGGCATCTCCTACCTCTACATGGGCGACCGCTGGGGCAACTCCATGGGCGGCACGGTCAACGACTCGCAGTACGTCTGGCTGCCGCTGACCTTCCCGACCCGGACCACAATGAACCTGCCGTGGTACCCGCAGGTCGCCATCGACACGGCCGCCGGCACGGTCACCGGAGTGGGCGGCGGCCCCTACTACAACCTGGTCGCCCGGCACAGCGGCAGGTGCCTCGACGTCACCGACAACTCGGCCGCCGACGGTGCGACCGCGCTGCAGTACACCTGCAACGGCGGCCTCAACCAGCAGTGGCGGCTGCAGGACGCGGGCGGCGGCTACGTCCGCGTGCTCGCCCAGCACAGCGGCAAGTGTCTGGACGTCGACGGGGGCTCCACCGACGACGGCGCGTTCGTGAACCAGTACCACTGCACGACGGGCACCAACCAGCAGTGGCGGTTCGACGACCAGGGAGGCGGCTACTACCGCCTGGTCGCCCGGCACAGCAGCAAGTGCCTCGACGTCGCCAACGCCTCGACCGCCGACGGCGCCCGCCTCATCCAGTGGCCCTGCGGTACCGGCACCAACCAGCAGTTCCAGCGACCCGCGGCGTGAGACGGGCGGCAACGCCGGCCGACGCTCTTCTGGCACTGCACGAAGAAACATGAACCACGGAAGCCCGCCCGATGCCCGTGTCGCGTAGCGGCGCAGCACCGAGAGAGCAGGCCGGAATCTCCCTCCTTCAGGAGGGGGAGCAAGTCAATTCCGTTCCTTCACCTCGACCAGCCGGCAACGGCCAGACCCTTCCGATCGGCCCCTGCCGTATGCGGTACGTCTACCAAGGCCTGGACCCCGGGGTCAGTGGTGACTACAACTCGCTGCCGTGGCGGATGGGTCTGCTGACCCAGGCCAACTCCTCCTGCTGACCGTCTGAACCATCGCGCAGGATCCCCGCGCCCCGCCGGGTGACCACCCGGCGGGGCGCGGCGTTTTCCGGCCGCGGCGCCGCCCCGGCCGCCGGTACGGGTGCTTCGCCCCGTTTCCCGCCGCCCGGAGGCGCCCTCAGGCCATGGCCAGGACGGCGGAGATCAGAGCCTGCTTGCAGACTTCTTCCGCCTTCTCGTCCGGCAGTGAGAGGTGCTGCATCGTCAGTCCGTCGAAGCCCGCGAGGAAGAACCTCGCGATTGTCTCGGCGGGCTGGGTGAGTCGGTGGCCGGCGCGTTCGGCGGCCTCACTGATCAGCTTCGTCGTCACGGCCGAGACGTCGCGCTGGTGGGCGTGCAGAGCCTCCTGGAGATGGGGCGTGCGCAGGGCGAACAAGGACAGCTCCGTGAGGAGCTGGTAGGACGCGGGCTGTTCGAGCACGGTGCGCCACAGTGCCTCGGCGAGCGTGGCGATCGTGTCCTCGAAGCTCGCCTCCGTGGGCGCGGCCTCCTCCACCTGCGCGACCAGGTCCTGGGTGAGCTGCTCCATGACGGCCCGGTACAGCTCTTCCTTCGTGCCGAAGGTGTAGTGCACGGTCGCCTGGGCCACACCGAGCTCGGCGGCGATGGCGCGGGTGCTTCCGGCGGCCACGCCCTCCCTGGCCATGAGGTCGATGGCCGCCTTGATCAGTTGGGGGCGGCGCTCCGCCGCGGATACGTGAGCCATGACGCCATCCTATGCGACTCAGTCTGTCGAACAGGTCGCTCGACAAGATTTCCTCCCCGAAGGTTCCGTCAATCGACTGTGTCAGTCAATACAATCGATCGACATTGTCGAGTGACAATGTCGAGTGTACGGTTCTGGCCAGCGACAGCCTGTGCCCAACGAAAGGCAAGCTCATGACTCACGAGACCCTGCGCGGAACCGAGCCGATCCCTCAGCGGCGCGCCCTGCCTCTGGTCGGTCACGCGTTCGACATCCCGGGTGGCGCAGACGGCCTGCTCTACGTGATGAAGGAGGCCCAGGAGCTGGGGCCGCTGTTCAAGCTCCGTATCTTCGGCAACGAGATCAACTTCGCCTCCGGTCTCGACCTGGTCACCGAGCTGGCGGACGAGACCCGGTTCCGCAAGAACGTGCACCCCGACCTCGTGATCCTTCGGGAGATCGGTGGCGACGGGCTCTTCACCGCTTTCAACGACGAGCCCAACTGGCGCAAGGCGCACGACATCCTGATGCCGGCCTTCTCGCTCGGCGCGATGCGCGGCTACCACGCGACGATGCTGAAGGTGGCCCGGGAGCTGATCGGGAAATGGGACCGGGCGGCCGGGACGGAGCCCGTGGACGTGGCCGGCGACATGACGCGGCTGACGTTCGACACGATCGGCCTGTGCGGCTTCGGCTACGACTTCGAGTCCTTCGCCCGCGAGGAGCCGCACCCCTTCGTCACCGCCCTGTCGCGAGCGCTCGGCTTCGCCCAGGCCAAGGGGGAGTCCATCCCGGGCACGGAGCTGTTCAAGTGGAAGCAGGCCGAGCAGTTCCGAGCCGACGTAGGTCTGATGAAGGACCTGGTCGACGATGTGATCCGGGAGCGCCGGGCCTCCGGAGACCCGAGCACCGACGACCTGCTCGGCCGCATGCTGCACACCCGTGACGCGGTCACGGGCGAGCCCCTGGACGACGTCAACATCCGCTACCAGGCGATCACGTTCCTGATCGCCGGGCACGAGACCACCAGCGGGGCCCTGTCCTTCGCCCTCTACTACCTGACCAAGCACCCCGAGGTCCTCGCCCGCGCCCAGGCCGAGGTCGACGCGCTGTGGGGCGACTCGGACAGCCCCGAGCCGGACTACGGGGACATCGGCAAGCTGACGTACATCCGCCAGGTGCTCAACGAAGGCCTGCGGCTGTGGCCGACGGCGCCCGCGTACGCCGTGGAGCCGCTTCAGGACACCGTCATCGGCGGGAAGTACGCCGTGCGCAAGGGCGAGTCGATCCAGGTGCTCATCCCGCAACTGCACCGGGACCCCGCCTGGGGCGAGAACGTCGAGCTGTTCGACCCCGACCGGTTCCTGCCCGAGCGGGAGGAGGAGCGGCCGGCCCACCTGTTCAAGCCGTTCGGCAGCGGCGAACGCGCCTGCATCGGCCGCCAGTTCGCGCTGCACGAGGCGACACTGGTCCTCGCGCTGCTGATCCACCGCTACCGTCTGATCGACCACACCAACTACCAGCTGAAGATCAAGCAGTCGCTCACCCTCAAGCCCGACGAGTTCACCCTGAACCTGGCCCGGCGCAGCAGTGGGGAGCGCCGCCTGCCCACCGCCGCGACCGTCACCGCGGGCAGCGCTCCCGCGGGCCAGGGCCGGCCCGGGGTCCGGCGCGCCACCGGAACCGCGCTGACCTTCCTGCACGGCTCCAACCTGGGCACCTGCGCGGGCATCGCCCGCGACCTGGCGGCGGACGGCGACGAGCGCGGCTTCGCCCCGACCGTCGCCCCCCTCAACGACGCCACGGGCAAGCTGTCCCAGGGTGACGGACCGGTGGTGATCGTGGCCGCCTCCTACAACGGCAGGCCCACCGACGACGCCACGGATTTCGTCGCATGGCTGGAGGGCCTGGAGCCCGGCGCGCTCGACGGCCTCCAGTACGCCGTACTCGGCGTCGGCGACCGCAACTGGGCCGCCACCTACCAGCGCGTCCCCACCCTCATCGACGAGCGCCTCACCGCCGCGGGCGCCACCCCACTGCTGGAGCGCGGCGCCGCGGACGCCGCAGGCGACTTCGCCGGCACGGTGGACCGGTGGACCGGCGACCTGTGGACCGCCCTGTTGGAGCGGTACGGAGCCGCCGCGGCAGCGCAGGAGACCGAGCCGGCCGCCGAACAGGAGACGGGACTGTACGAGCTGGAGGACGCGACCGACTCGGTCATCGGCGGCCTCGCGGCACGACACGGCGTACAGCCGATGGAGGTGCTCGACGCGTACGAACTGGTCGACATGAACCACGGGTTGGGCCGCTCCAAGCGATTCCTGAGGCTGCGGCTGCCCGAGGGCGTCACCTACCGCACCGGCGACCACCTGGCCGTGCTCCCGAGCAACCCGGACGCCCTCGTGCGGCGGGTGGCCGACCGCTTCGGCCTCGACCTGGACCGCACCGTGCGCCTGCGCGCCCGCCGCCGCAGCCGGGGCGCCCTGCCCGTCGACCGGCCGCTGACCCTGCGCCGCCTGCTGACCGACTTCGTGGAACTGCAGGATGCCGCCACCCAGGAGCAGGTCGCCGTGCTCGCCGAGCACACCGCCTGCCCGCCCGAGAAGCGGCCCCTGGCCGAACTCGCGGCGGCGGACCCGCAGGCCTTCGCCGAGCAGGTGACCGCCGCCGGACACAGCCTCCTGGACCTGATGGAGCGCTACCGCGCCTGCGAGCTGCCCTTCGAACGCTTCCTGGAACTGCTGCCCGTCCTGCGCCCGCGCCACTACTCCATCTCCTCGTCCGCCGAAGCGGCACCCGGCGAGGTCGACCTGATGGTGTCGCTGCTCGCCGCGCCCCACCGTGGCGGCGAGGGCACGTTCCACGGCATCGCCTCGCACTACCTGCAGACCGTGCACGCAGGCGACACCGTCCAGGCCCGGGTCCTGCCCTGCTCCGAGGACTTCCGCCTGCCGCAGGACCAGTCGGTGCCGGTGATCCTGGTCAGCGCGGGCACCGGTCTGGCGCCCTTCCGCGGCGCGGTCCTCGACCGCCACCACACCAGGTCGACCGGAACGCTGCTGTGCTACTTCGGCTGCGACCACCCCGACGTCGACTACCTCCACCGCGCGGAGTTCGAGGCGGCCGAGGCGGCCGGAGCCGTCAGCATGCGGCCCACGTTCTCCTGCGCCCCCGAGAACGGTGCCCGCTTCGTCCAGGACCGCATCGCGAAGGAGAGCGACGAGGTCTGGGCCGTACTGGAGGCCGGCGGACGCGTCTACATCTGCGGGGACGGCCGTCGCATGGCCCCGGCGGTGCGGGAGGCGTTCATGGCGATCTACCGCAGGAACACGGGCGCCGGCGACGAGGAGGCCACTGCTTGGCTCGCTGCGATGACCGAGTCCGGCCACTACGTGGAAGACGTCTGGGCGGGCTGACCGCACGCACCGAATTCCCGATCGGCGGGCCGCGGACGTCCGACGCGTCCGCGGCCCGTCCCCCTGAACGCGGCTCGTGCCCCCTGACTCGTGAGGCTCTCATGCTTGTTGCACACTCGGCGCTCCGCCAAGAAACGGCGGTAGTCCCCAACTCCCCGCAGAGGAGCGGCCGGTGAACGCCAAAAGCACCTCCGCCCTGACCTTCGGCGTGGCGGTGGCGCTCATCGCCGGAGTCACCCTCGGCAACGGCGGGGCGAACGTGATGCCAGTCTTCGTCGACGACTTCGCCTCCCGCTTCGGGCTCTCGGACTCCGGCGCCGGACTCGTCGCCGCGACCCAACTGATGGCGACGGCGGTGGTGACCCTGCTGCTGGCCAAGCGGGCCGCCCGGCCGGGCCGGGTGCGGATGACCCGCCTCGGGCTGGCCCTCTCGGGAGCCGGCTTCCTGGGAGCGGCGGCGGCCACCGACCCGGTGACCCTGGTCCTCGCCAACCTGCTTCTCGGCGGGGGGCTCGGCGCGGTCTACGCGGCGGCCACGGCGGCCCTCGCCGCCACCGACGACGCCGACAAGGCGTCAGCCGTCACCATCTCCGGCACAGTCGCCGTGACGGCACTGCTGATCATGGGCGTCCCCGCAGCCAACCACGACCTCGGCGAGGGCACCGGCTTCCTGCTCATGGCGTTGTGCTGTCTCGCCGCCTGGCCGCTGATACGCAGGCTCCCGGACGGGCCCGCCACACCGGACGCCGGCTCCGTCGGCACGGAAGAGACGACCGCGGCCGGGCCGTCGGTGGTTCTGCTCCTCGGGACGGCGCTTCTGTGGGCCGTCACTCAGGGCGCGTGGTCGTACGCCTCGGTCCTGGGCCGTCAGCACACCGGGATGGACCACTCGGCGGTGTCGGCCGTCCTCGCGGTCTCCAGCGTCGTGGCGCTCGTCGGCGCGGTGGTGGGTCCGGTGGCGGCGCGCCGCTTCGGCCGTATGCGCTCGATGGCCGTCTTCGTCACGGCGCAGGCCCTCGCGATGGCGGCCCTGATTCTCACCCACGATCCCGTGCTCTTCACCGTCGCGGCCGTCCTGTGGCAGGCCTGCCAACTGGCCGTCCTGGTGCAGATGCTCGCTGCCGCGGCCCTCATCGACCCGACCGGACGTCTGGTCGCCTCCCTCAGTGGCGCGGGCGCCCTGGGCACGGGCATCGGACCGCTGGCCGTCGGAGCCGTCCTCGACGCCGCCGGGGCCGACGTGCTCGGCCTCGCCCTGGCGCTCGGCACCGTCATCGCCTCGCTGCCCCTGCTCCGGATGACGGTGGCCGGCACGAAGGCATCGGCCGAGCGCGGGCTCGCGCCCTCCTCCGCAGCCGGAGCCGGGTGACCACTTCAGGCGGCTCGCCCGACGGCTCGAAGCAGGTGGTCGGCGAGTCACCGAGATGATCAGCCTGTGAGGCGCTGACGGTCTGTGCCGCAGGGCCGGAAGCCGGTCAGCGGCTTCCGGCCCTGCGGGCGCCCTTGCTACGAGGGGGTGGTTCAGGACGTCGTACCGATCACCGCGCCACCGGACTTGGTCACGTGGTACGTCACCTTGGCACCGCTGCAGAAATGGGAGGTGAGGTCGCCGGCAGGTCGCCCTGGAACTGGGTGGGGATGCGCAAGGAGCCGGTCGGTCCGTTGGCGTTCGAGAGTGTGGGCGTGCTGTTCGAGATCAGCTTGATCTGCCAGGGCACGCCCTTGGAGAACTCGGCCTGGAGTGTCGCGCGGACGCCGTGGGGGGCGGTCGCCTGCCGGCCCGGTGAGCGTGGGGGCCTTCAGCGTCAGCCGGTTTCCGGAGAGGGTGTAGTCCCTGCCCTTGGTCAGCGTGGCGCTGCCTGCCTTGAGCCCCTTGAAGGTGGTGCCGTTCGGTTCAGGGTGAGTGTCCGGTCGGGTACGGACCCGGACAGGGGCACGAAGACCAGGTCGAAGAAGGCGCCGTTGTCCCACAGGAAGCTGCTCACACCGTTGGTGCGGGCCGAGTTGCCGAACGCCTCGAAGTACTTCAGCATCTCGCCGCGCCCCACGCCGTCGGGACCGTAGTCGTAGCCGAGCACGCCGTACTCACCGAAGACGACGGGGACTCCCTGGGCGACGAAGGTGTCGTGTGCCCGCATGAACACCTTGGCCATGTCGGATGCGGCCGCGGCGTCGGTTGTCCGTCAGGGCCTGGTCCCGAGTGTCGACCATGGTGGGCAGCACGAGTGCTTGACGCGGCTCAGGTAGGCCTTGTAGATGGTGTAGCCCGGTGCCGATCCCCGGTGGTCACTCCATGTCACGGGGATGCGGATGCTGCGAAAGCCCTGCGAACGGAGCTTGTCGAGCATGGCCTCGGTGGTGCGGGGTCGGCCCCACGACGTCTCGTCGCCTCCGGTGTCCGGGCTGTTGCCCAGGTTCCAGCCCGGCTGCACCGCGGCCACCTGCGCCGTTGTGTTCCTGGCCGTTCGGGAACGGGGTCACGTCATGGCAGGACGTGACCCCGTTTTCGCCGTCAGGTACGGCCTCGTGGGCGGCCGGTCAGAGACTGACGACCTGCCAGTCCTGGTTGGAGCCGCCGGTGCCGGGCCACTGGATGACGCCTGTGCCGTCGGCGGTGGAGGCGCCCGCGACGTCGGCGCACCAGCCGGTGCGGACGTTGACGAGCCGGTAGTAGCCGCTGGTGGTCGAGGGGACCAGCTTCCACCACTGGTTGTCACCGCCGTTGTCGGACTCCTGGGTCAGGGTGGCGCCCTGGGTGCTGCCCGGGCTCTGCAGGAGCTTGCCGCTCTTGACGTTGGCCAGGCGGAACGATCCGTCGGTGTTCGGCAGGAGGTTCCACTGCTGGTTGGTCCCGCCGCCGTAGGGCCACTGGATGAGTGTGGCGCCGTCGGCGGTCGAGGCGTTGCTGACGTCCAGCGCCTTGCCGCTGTTGCGGTTGATCACCTTGTAGGTGCCCAGGTCCGCGCTGAAGGGCCGCTCGTAGACCTCCAGGTTGCGGATGGACGCGTACACCCCTGCCGGCAGCCCGGTGACGGTGACGCGGACGTAGCGGGCCTGGGCCGTGAACACGGCCGTCTGGACCTGGCTCGTGCCGGCGGTGGCGGTGTTGTCGACGAGTGTGGTCCACGCACTGTTGTCGGTGGAACCCTCGATCTTGTACCGGTAGTTGGTCTTGTCCAGTTCCCAGGCGATCCGTGTGCCGGTCAGAGAGCGGGTCGAACCGAGGTCGACCTTGAGCCAGTGGCCGGTGTTGCCGTCGTTGGCGCACCAGCGGGTGGCGGTGGCCCCGTCGACCGCCTTCGCCGCGGTGTTGCCCTTGGAGGTCTCCTCGCTGTCGGCGGTCGCGGCCTTGCCGGCGGCGATGTCGCCCGGCTGCACGGCGCGGTCCAGGGTGACGCCGACGACACTGTCCTGGGGGTGGGTGGTGCGGTCGATGCCGTTGATCGTGACCCGGCCGTCGCTTGCCACCGAGAACGGCAGGTTCGCACCGGAGCGCACATCGAAGACCCGCGTGACCTGGGCGTCCCCGATCGACGGGGTGGTGAAGGTGGTGCCGCCGTAGCCGGGCAGCAGGTGGGCGTAGAAGGTGCTGTCCTTGTACGTGAAGCCGTACTGGCCGTCGACCGGGTTCCACGGCCCGCCGCGCGTGCCGTAGACGGACTGGCCGCAGGCGGACATGAACGCGCCGATCTGCCGCAGCAGGTTTGCCTGTCCGGAGGGCACGGTGCCGTGCCGGTCCGGGCCGACGTTGACCATCACGGTCATGTTCCGCACCCAGCAGTTGACCAGGATGTTCATGGCCGTGCCGTAACTCATGACGTTGCCGTCGGAGTTGTAGCCCCAGGTGGAGCCGACGCTGAAGACCTTCTCGACGAGCCTGCCCGTGCGGATCGCCCCGGTCGGGACCCCTGGGCCCTCGTCGCTGTCGTAGTCGCCCTTCCAGCCGGAGCGTGAGGTGGCGACGATGTCGGGCTGGTGCCTGCGGACCATGCCCATCAGTCCGAGCGGTTTGCCGCTGGAGTCCGTCTCGCCGTAAGTGGCGTCCACCGGCCACTGGTTGGCGGTGTCGCGGAACTGGCCGGGCTCCCAGAAGAACGCGCCGTCCGCGTCGCTGCCCTGCTCGGCGATCCAGCCGCCGTCCCACCACAGGTCGTCGATCACGCCGTACTGGGTGACCAGCTCCTTGACCGACTGATACACCTCGGTCTTCATGATCCGCGCGTTCTCCTTGTGCGCCGGATCGGTGGTGTAGTTCCACGGGTTGCTCGCGCAGTTGGTGCCCGTGACGTCGTAGTAGCCGGGGTAGCGCCAGTCGATGGGCGAGTAGTACAGGCCCACCTTCAGCCCGGCCGCCCGTACCGCCGCCACATAGTCCTTGACGAAGTCCCGGTTGAGCGGCGCCTGCCCGGAGCTCCAGGCGTTGGGGTGGTTCAGCGGCCATAGCGCGAACCCGTCGTGGTGACGGGTGGTCAGAGTCGTGTACTTCGCGCCGAAGTCCTTCGCCAACTGCGCCCAGGCCGCCGGGTTGTAGGCGTCCGCGGTGAACTGCTCACTCGTCGCGTCCGTCACGTACTTCCGGTAGTCCGCAGGTGTGACCGGCCCGCTGTGCATCCACCATTCGCCCTTGGCCGGGCCCGCATACGGCCCCCAGTGGATGAACATGCCCAGCTTGGCGTCCATCAGCCACTGGATCTTGGAGTCGGGCTGCTGCTCCAGGCCCATGTCGACCTTGGGGATCCGCAGGGGAGGGAGCGGCAGGGGAGTGGCGGCCGTCGCCGCGTACGCGGGTGTCGCCAGCGCGGCGGAGCCGACCGTGGCGGCCACCGTCGTGGCGGCCATTCCGGCCAGAACTGATCTACGTGAAATGGATTCCGGCACTGTGTACTCGTCCTGTTCGGTCGTCGGAACCCCGCCCGGCGTCGGCGGCTGCGGGCAAGGTGGCAGCGCGGCTCGCGCCACTCAGACATGGGATGTATTAACGAGTACGAAAGTTGCTCTCGTCTAGTACCGTGACGCAAGTCTTTGAAATTTCCCACTACATACGCGTCAGGGCGCTGGCGGCTAAACCAAACATTGGATGTATTGAGGAGGCAGGGCACCCACCTCTCCTCGGCGGCCGTCAGGGGTTGAAGTGTGTGGACCCGTTGTCCGCGACGATGCGCCACAGATGGTCGGCGGTCAGGCTGTCACCCCACTGGAGAGCGGTCGCACCGGCCGTCCTGGAGGCGTCCTTGACGCCCAGTACCTGGCCGCTGTTGACAGCGCTTCGGAGCCTTGGACCGCCCAGGTGCAGCCGGACCTGTGGATCGGTCTGAAGTTCGATGAGCCCTTCACGGTCGGTGTCGTGCGCTGTGCGCAGCCGGAGTCGATCCGAGACGATCTCCGTGGCGGACCGCGTGAGCGATGGGTCAATGGGATCCATCATGGCTGAGCACCCTGCGTTCAATCGTGGCGCTATTCGATACCCGTCACCGTCGGTCGGAATGCACCGCCCAATTCCCCCAGCCGACGCCGGCGGTGGCATCGCCCACCGGTCCCTACGACGATGTCCTGGATGTAGGGACAGACCCGCTTCCGCGCCCCCGGGCGGCCTACTTGGCGGCCCAGCAGCCGAAGTTGTTCCGGTTCCCCTCCGCCGCGCGGCGCGGCGCGTCCGGTGATCCCAGCAGACCGTACGGCAGATAACCGGACCGGACGCCGAGTTCCCACCCATGGACCTGGACGGCGAGGCAGGCCAGGGCGAGGGTGCCGAGGGGGAGGAGGGACCGGGGCGCGGGATCACCGGCATCGGCCTCGACGCTCTCCCGGTATGCGACCAGCCGGGCGACGAGGGCGTCCTCGAAGGCGCGCTGGTCGTCGTCGAGGAGTACGCGGAGCAGCCGCTGGTCCGCGCTCAGCGCGTCGCCGACCTCGTCGAGCCGGAGGGCGGCCTCCGTGCGCTCTCCGGCGTCCGGCTTGCGCAGCGGAACCGTGGGCCAGTCGCGGGGCAGATGCCCGGCCGCCTCGGTGAGATAGGGGCACAGGGCGTCCATGGCGGCGAGGTCGGCGGGGTCGGAGACGGAGGTGTACCGGTTGTAGGGCACGCCGTCACGGATGGCGGTCGCGTAAGCGCCGCGCAGCAACAGCCCGGTGACCCGCTCCCAGTCCCACACATGCCCGCTGACGACACACACCTCGAACATGTCGAGCCACGTCCGCGCGGTGGGCGCCTCCGTGACGACATCCCGGAAGGTGATGGGCCCGTCCCCGAACTCGTCGTCGTCCGGATCCGTGCTGATCCGCTCCCCGATGAGGGGGAACCGGATCACCTGGTCCCCGTCCGGGAAACACATGACGCTCAGCACCCCGTGCACACACTCCGCGGCGGTGACGGCGACCGTACCGGCCGCGGCGTCGAGCCCCGGCTCCGTCACCGTTCGCGCGGCGACATGGTCGAGCAGTTCGTCCGCCATGGCCCGGATCAGCGTCGGCGAGATGCTGCCGTACCGCAGCCAGTGCCACCGCGCGTAGGCCCGCCCCTCGATGTCGTCGAGCGCCTCGGCCAACCGCTGCTCGCCTACCTGATGGCATGTCACATTCCGCACGTACCGCGTCCCTTCATGAACTCCACGACTGGACGAAGCACGTTATCAACGGGCACTGACAGCACTAGCGGCCTCGTGCACGGTGGGCCGTGGCTCGGTGCTCGGGTGGCTCGTTGAGCTGTGCATGATGGGGGCTGGGGCGCGTGAGTTGATCGTGGCGGAGGACCGGATTACCGGGCTGTCGCCGGTTGTGATCGCTGAACTCATCGCCGAGTTGGGCCCGTTGTGGCACGAACGGCATCAGGCGCGCTGCTCGCGCTCCCATGGAGGCTGGGCCGCGGCAACGGGCGGTGGGAGCCGGGCCGAAGCACCAGTTCGTCTTCATCGACCGGCTGCCGGCCACGCTGGTGAGTCTGCGCCACGGCACCACGCATGACGTGCTGGCCTGCTGGTTCGGCGTGGACCGCTCCACCATCACCCGCGCCGTCGGGGAGGTGCGGCCCCTGCTCGCACAGCGGGGCTGCACCATCGCACCGGATGTCCGTCTGCGTACTTACCCGGTGGCCGGGCTGTGGCAGACGGTCCCCCCGCGGTCCGCCCGGCCGTACGTGCGGGCGGGCGGACGCTCAGTCGACCACCGAGCACGGTCCGGTCCCGTTCGTGCCGGGGATCTGGGTCAGCAGTTCCTCAAGTACCAGACCCAGCTCCAGTCGGCGTTGGTGTCCTGGGAGTAGGCGCCATGGTCGTGCCAGCGGGATACGTGGTCAGAACTTTCGAAGTTGGCCACCGTGCCGGTCGTCTGGTTGTTCTTCCACGATCCGTATCCCGACCACGGGATGCTGTATTCGGCGCACTGATACATGTCGATCACGTCGCCGGTGAAGTTGGGGCCGCTGAAGGCGCAGAAGTGGCCGTAGTTGCACGTGTACGACGCGAGGGCAGGGCCGTTCTGCTCCTTTCCGAGGGAGCCCTTCGCGCCGGGCAGGGCGAGTACGAGAGTGGATCCATCGGCAAGCCTGATCTTGTTGGCGGCGATCTGCGTGCCGCCCCGCTCGTCGAGGTAGGAATCGGCCCGGCTCTGCAGAGCCTTCACCTGCGCGGAGTTCAGCCCGAGGGCTTTCCCCTGTGCGGCGAAGGGCACAGTGGCGTGGCGGGGAGCGGCGCCGGCGGTGCCCGACGTGGCCGCGGCTTGGGCGGTGGCGGCGGCTCCGGACATGGCCAGCAGCCCCGTGGTCATGGCCAGCGCCGAGACGGTGACCGCGACCTTCTTCGGCGGCGTCCTGGCTGATCAGCGACGCCTGTTCCAGCCGACGCAACACGCCCCTGGTCCGGCTTCGGCCCAGGCCGGTGAGGCTGCCTGCAGCAGACAAGCCGATATCGGGTCCCGGCGCGATCGCGAGCAGCCCGAACACCTCGGCTTCTTCGTCACTCAACGCGCGATGGGACAACGAGAGCACTGCGGGCAGGCTCGCGGCGGGATCGGTGTCATCGAGCACGCCGAGGGCGTCATCGCGCAGTTCGTCGGCGAGCCCGGCCAGCAACAGCTGCGGGTGGGTGTGGGCGCGGCCGGCGATGATGCTCAGCGCCAGCGGGAACCCGCCGCACAACCGGACGAGTTCGTCCACCGCCGCCGCTTCGGCGTCGATGTGTGCGGTGCCGAGCCGGGCGGCGAGCAGTGCGCGGGCCTCGCTGTCGGTGAGGGTGTCGACGAACAGGTTGTGGGCGCCGTGCCCGGTGATCAGGCCCGGCAGCCGGTTGCGGCTGGTGACCACCACGGTGCACCTGTCACCGCCTGGCAGCAGGGGAGTGATCTGGGCGGTGTCGGCCGCGTTGTCGAGCACCAGCAGCATCCGCTTGTCCGCCACCAGGCTGCGGAACAGTGCCGCTTGCGCGTGCGGGGCGGCCGGGATGCGGTCGGGCTCGACGCCCAGCGCGTCGAGGAATCCGCGCACCGCCACGGCCGGGTCCATCGGGTCGCTGTCCGGGCTGAAGCCCCGCAGGTCGACGAAGAGCTGCCCATCGGGGAACTGATCGGCGTTGCGGTGAGCCCAGTGCAGCGCGAGCCACGACTTGCCCACCCCGCCGGCGCCGGCGATCGCGGAGATGACCACCGTGGCCGCCTCGCCTGGCCCGGACCGCAATGCGGCGTCGAGCCGGTCGAGTTCGAGGTTGCGGCCCACGAACGGCGCAGGCAGAGCAGGCAGTTGACGTGGGGCCGGTACGACCGAGGACTCGGGTGCGCCCGTCGCCGCAGCCAGAAGCTCGTCCAGTTCGGCCGGCTGCAGATCGAGCGCCGCGGCCAGCTGACGCACCGACGCGAGCTGTGGGTTGCGGCGTCTGCCGGTCTCCAAGCCGCGTATCGTGCTGACCGAAACCCCCGAAAGCTCGGTCAGGGCTTCCTGGGTCAACCCCGCACGCAACCGAAACTGCCGAATCGCCGTGGCGAAGTGATCTCCCATGGAGACCTTCCTACCAGGACGATAGCAACGGGTAATCCTCTTCGAATGTCGTCGAATTGGTGTCCGGTCTGCCTTGTGCCGGCAATCGCGAGCAATCGACCTCGCCATACAACTGGTCGAGCAGGGCAGTCCTGTTCCGACGACCACCGTCGCCCCGCAGTGGCGCGTGATCGAGCTCATCACCGTCGCCCAGGTACGGCCGGCCGCCGAGGACTGCGGCGGCGCCGCGCAGTCCCTGCACACTGCCGTCGACGAAGCTGTCCGCCAGCGCCTCCCTCTGTGTCGGCTGGCCTCGGTCGCCCGACTTGAGGAACGTGGTCATGCACCCCATCGCATCGCGTGACCAAGCCGTCCACCAGGGGAATGAAGGGTGAGTCGGGGTTTGGTCCGTGACTGGTCCGGAAGTGCTGGTCAGGAGCGGGACAGTGGTGGGAGGAACTGGGAGTTATGGCCTAAGTCGGTCCTTGCTCTGGGTCGGCCTAGGTGAAGGCGCCTGGCGGGCAGAAGCCCAGCTCAGGCGCCTTTTTCGTGCCTCTAGAAGAAGCCCAGCTTCTTCGGCGAGTACGACACCAGCAGGTTCTTCGTCTGCTGGTAGTGCTCCAGCATCATCTTGTGCGTCTCGCGGCCGATCCCGGACTGCTTGTAGCCGCCGAAGGCCGCGTGGGCCGGGTAGGCGTGGTAGCAGTTCGTCCAGACGCGGCCCGCCTGGATCGCGCGGCCGGCCCGGTACGCGGTGTTGATGTCCCGCGTCCACACGCCCGCACCGAGGCCGTACAGCGTGTCGTTGGCGATCTTGATGGCGTCGTCGAAGTCGTCGAAGGACGTCACGGAGACCACCGGGCCGAAGATCTCCTCCTGGAAGATCCGCATGCGGTTGTCGCCCTCGAAGATGGTGGGCTGGACGTAGTAGCCGCCCTTCAACTCGCCGTCGTACTCGATGCGTTCACCGCCCGTGAGGACCCGGGCGCCCTCCTGGCGGCCGATGTCGAGGTAGGAGAGGATCTTCTCCAGCTGGTCGTTGGAGGCCTGGGCGCCGATCATCGTGTCGGTGTCGAGGGGGTGCCCGGGCTTGATCAGCTCGGTGCGGGCGACCGCCGCCTCTAGGAACTCGGCGTAGTTGCCGCGCTGCACGAGCGCCCGGGACGGGCAGGTGCACACCTCGCCCTGGTTGAGCGCGAACATGGTGAAGCCCTCGAGGGCCTTGTCGCGGAAGTCGTCGTTGTGCGCCCACACGTCGTCGAAGAAGATGTTGGGCGACTTGCCGCCCAGCTCCAGGGTGACCGGCTTGATGTTCTCCGAGGCGTACTGCATGATCAGCCGCCCCGTCGTGGTCTCACCGGTGAACGCCACCTTCGCCACCCGCGGACTGGACGCCAGCGGCTTGCCCGCCTCCACGCCGAAGCCGTTGACGATGTTCACCACGCCCGGCGGCAACAGATCCGCGATCAGGCTCATCCAGTAGTGGATGGAGGCCGGGGTCTGCTCGGCGGGCTTGATGACGACCGCGTTGCCGGCGGCGAGGGCGGGGGCGAGCTTCCACACCGCCATCAGGATGGGGAAGTTCCACGGGATGATCTGTGCGACGACGCCGAGCGGCTCGTGGAAGTGGTACGCCACCGTGTCGTCGTCAACCTCGCCGAGCGAGCCCTCCTGGGCACGGATCGCGCCCGCGAAATAGCGGAAGTGGTCGATGGCGAGGGGGATGTCGGCGGCCAGCGTCTCACGGACCGGCTTGCCGTTCTCCCAGCTCTCGGCTATCGCTAGCTTCTCGAGGTTCGCCTCCATCCGGTCGGCGATCTTCAACAGGATGTCGGAGCGCTCGGTCACCGAGGTGCGGCCCCAGCCGGGGGCGGCCGTGTGCGCCGCGTCCAGCGCCCGCTCCACGTCCTCCGCCGTGCCGCGCGCGATCTCCGTGAACGGCTGCCCGTTCACCGGCGAGGGGTTCTCGAAGTACTGTCCGCGGGCCGGCGGCACGTACTCGCCCCCGATGAAGTGGTCGTAGCGCGCCTGGTAGGAGACGATCGCGCCCTCGGTGCCGGGCGCCGCGTAACGGGTCATGCTGGTCTGCCTCCCTCGAAGCGCTGCCCGCCGTTGGGCAGCTCCGGTGGGGAGGCTAGGGACGGCGACGTTGCAACTACGTTGCCGCGAGCGCCGGGGGCCGGCCCGCGGGCGCTACGACGGTATGGATCCGCGGCGAGCCGCGACGCCGGGCCGAGCGGCCGGTGCCGTCAACTCGCCCTCCAGCGCGGCCAGTCGGGCCCGGACCGTCGCCGTGGGCCGGATCAAGGCGAGGGCCCGCCACACGTCGAGGTCGTCCTCGCCCCACGGCGCGTGCGCCCAGTCGGCCAGCAGGTCGGGGTCGCGGCGGGCGATCAGCGCCGTGCGCAGGCCATCGGCGAGGCGGTGTCTGAGCCGCACCACCGCCGGGGCCTGGGAGCCGGGCAGCAGCGGACCCGCGTACGTCGTCGCGGCCGCCGTGACGGCACCGGTCTCCAGCCGCCGTTCGACGACGGCCACGTCGCACTCGACGGGCACCGTCAGCCGGTACGGACGCGAGGCCAGCAGCCCCGGCCCCAGCACCCTGCGCAGCCGGGCCAGTTCGGCGCGCAGCGTCACCGGCGTCACCGACTCGTCCTCGTACAACGCGCACAGCAGCTCGTCGCCGGTCAGCCCCTCCGGGTGACGAGCCAGCAGGACGAGGATCTCGCTGTGCCGGCGGCTGAGCCTGATCCTGCGCCCGCCGGTGAGAAGGTGTGCCTCGTCCCGGCCCAGCGCGATCAGCTCGGGCGTGTCGGCGGCGGGCCGCTCCGGGGTGAGCAGCGCCAGCTGGGACTCGGCGGCGCGCGCGACCGCCTGCACGAAGCCCAGGCTGTGCGGATGCGCGAGACCGTCACCGCCGGTGATGTCCACGGCGCCCAGCACCCGCCCGGTGCGCGGATCGTGCACCGGGGCCGCCGCGCACGTCCAGGGCTGCACCCGGCGGATGAAGTGCTCGGCCGCGAAGACCTGCACCGGCCGGTCGACGGCGACCGCGGTCCCCGGCGCGTTGGTGCCCATCGCGGTCTCCGCCCAGCGGGCACCAGGCACGAAGTTCATCCGCCCCGCATCCCGCCGAGTGGCCGGATGCCCCTCGACCCACAGCAGCCTGCCGTTGGCATCGCACACCGCGAGCAGATGCTCCCCGTCGGCCGCGAACGTCCCCATCAGCTCACGGAACAGCGGCATCACCCGCGCCAGCGGATGCTCGGCCCGGTAGGCGCCGAGGTCTCCGTCCACCAGCTCCACACTCGCCGTGCCGTCGGGCCCCACCCCGGCCCGGGCGGAGCGTCGCCACGACTCGGCCACCACCGAACGCACCGGACGCGTCACCGTGCCCGCCTCGGTGAACGTCTCGTGCGCACGGCGCAGCATCCGGGCGTGCTCGGCAGGGTCGGCCCCCGGCTCCAGGGCCACCCACGGATCGGTCAACTCGGCCTCCCCGAAAGGTGATGCGACTGAGGACATCGTCACTCCCGGTGCGCGCGCCGACAACCGTTTCGACCAGGTCACCCGAATGACGGACCGCCTCACCCGCCCGACGCTCTTCGCGCCGGGGTCAGTGCGCGCCCGCCGCGGTCAGGCGGTGTTCACGAGTCTCATGTAGCGCGTCCAGTCCCAGTGGGGTCCGGGGTCGGTGTGGTCCGTCCCCGGCACCTCGTAGTGCCCGATGATGTGGTCCCGGTCCTTCGGGATGCCGTACTTGGTGCAGATCGCCGCGGTGAGTCCGGCCGACTGTCCGTACATGGCGTCGGTGAAGTACTCGGGCCGGTCCACCCAGCCCTCGTGTTCGATGCCGATGCTGCGCGTGTTGTAGTCCCAGTCGCCCGCGTGCCAGGCGATGTCGGCCTCCCGCACGCACTGCGCCACATGCCCGTCCGCCGAGCGCACCAGGTAGTGCGCGGTCACTTTCTTCTCGGGGTTCCGGAAGATGGTGAGCGTCTTGGCGTACGTCTCCTGCGTGACATGGATGATCACGCAGTCGAGGGGATAGGACGCGGGGCGGTCCGAAGCCGTGTAGTTGGACCTGCTCGCCGGCTGCCATTCGGCGCCCGGGTAGTCGACGGCCTGGTCCTTCGCCCCGGCCCGTACGTCGGGGAGTAACCCGTACGGGACGGCGGCGAGGGCAGCGCCCTTCAGGAACCGCCGTCTGGATGTGCTCGGTCTTGCCCGTTCCATGAAGCCGCGCCTTTCGGTGAAGCCGTGCCTTTCGGTCGGTGGGGAGGCTCAGGCCCGCAAAGTCGTCGCGATCTCGCGGAGCTGCGCGTGCACACCGCGATGAGTCTCGCGCGCGGGCAGCCACTGTTTGCGGATCTTGGCCACGCAGGTGTAGTTGGTGTCGCACACATTGGCCAGCGGCGACTCGACCACCTGGGTCGCGAACTGGTAGGCGTCCAGCTCACTGAAGCCGTAGTCGCGCACCAGCCACTGCACCAGGTCGAGCTGGGATATCCGGAACGCGTCCTCCAGCGGGCGGGCCGAGCCCGTCGAGATGATGTGCGTGTCCGACTCGATGCGCGGCCAGGGCGTGGCGAGTCCCTTGAGCAGTTCCACGATGACCACGGTGTTCATCGCACACTCGACGGCGACCCCGCAGGTCTCGCCCTCGCCCTGCCGCGCATGCCCGTCGCCGAGGCTGAGCAGCGCGCCCTCCACATTCACCCCGAGGTAGCAGGTGACGCCGGCCCGCATCTCGGGTGTGTCCATGTTGCCGCCGTGCGCGTCGGGCACCAGGGCCGAACGGACCTCGAGGTTGGCGGGGGCCACGCCCACGGTGCCGTGCATCGGGTCCATGGGCAGCTCGGCCTCGATGTCGCTGTCGTGCGCCCGGAACAGCGCGGTGCGGCGGGCGCGGTCGAGCTGCCAGATCCACACGGTCTCCGGCAGCGGCGGCTGAAGTGTGGCCGTGGTGTGCGTGGAGGTGAGCGCACCGAACAGCGGGACCGTGGTCGACGCGGCCCAGTCGCGGGCCGGTTCGACGGACACGAAGTGCACGGCGAGGGTGTCACCCGGTTGGGCGCCCTCGACGTGGAGCGGTCCGGTCTGCGGATTGAGGAAGGGGAACTCGCACACCTCGGACACCAGGTCCTTTTCGGAGCGCACCCGCCCGGCGAAGCAGTCCTCGGTGTACAGGTCGAGGACCGTGCCGGGTGCGATGCGGGCCACGGGCGGTGCGCCGCCGAACGTCCAGGCGTACTCACCCGGCTCGGGCCGGACGGTCAGGATGCGGGGGTCGCTCATGGGCGTGCTGCTCCGTTCTGCGCAGGATCGGTGGGGGAGGGGTCGTCGAGGTGGACGCGGGCGGTCTCGGATATCCGCTCGGGATGCCGCCGCATCAGCACCAGCAGCACCACGACGCCGGCAGCCATCCACACCGCGACGATGGGTCCCGCGTAGGACACCGGCGCGGTCAGCTCGGTGACGAAGTCGAAGACGGGCAGGCCCGCCGCGGTCAGCAGCGCGGGCACGAACGCGACGATGCCCAGCAGCGGCACCAGCAGATGCCGTACCGGTTTGAGCAACTCCCGTCTGCGGCGCAGGAAATAGCCCGCGCAGGCGAGGTTGACGACGATGTAGACGCCGATCACGACCGTGACGATCACCGTGGCGAGCAGCAGGAAGGCCGTCACCGGGTCGTAGCCGAAGCCGAGCCCCAGCACGGCACCGATCGCGACCACGGTCTGCACGGCGATTCCGGCGACGGGGGAGCGGTGTCGGGGGTGGAGCGCGGCGAAGAAGCGGGGCAGGACGCGGATACGGGCCAGGGCGAACGCGGTCCGGGTCGAGACGGTTGCGCATGCGTTGGCGTTGGCGATCGTCGAGTTCACCACGGCCAGGAACACCAGCACCCAGAACAGGCCGAACGACGCCCGTGCCACACCCTCCCAGGACGCGGCGCCGGAGGCCCCGAACTTCGCGAACCGGTCCGGCCCGACGTACACCGTCATCGCGTACGTCGTGACCACGTAGAACAGGCCGATCCCCAGCGCCGCACCGAGCACCGCCCGGTGCATCGTGAGGCGAGGGTTGCGTGTCTCCTCGGCGAGCGGCGCCGCGGCCTCGAACCCGGCGAAGGCCAGCACCGTGTACACCGACCCGGCAAAGACCCCGCTGACCCCTTGATAGCCCTCGGCCGTGTGCGAAGTGCCGAACACCGAGAGGGTGTTGTCCGCTCCCGCCTTACCGATCAGCCAGACGGCGAACACCAGGAAGACCAGGACCTCGAAGACGCCCAGGACGGTACCGAAGCGGGCCGAGGCCTGCACCCCGAAGTACCCCGCAGTCGCGACGATTGCCGCACCCGCGAGCGCCCAGGGCCACCACAGGTCCGCCGGATACGAGGACCACTCCTGGTGCAGCGTGCCCGCCGTGGTGAAGCCGAGCTGGAGAAGCAGCAGCGGCGGCACCAGAGCCTCCACGAACACATAGCCCCAGCCGACGAGGAAACCGACCGCCGGATGCAGCCCCTGCGCCGCATACGTCGACACCGAGCCCGCCGCCGGCAGCTCACGCGCCAGTTCGGCCACGCAGGAGGCGGTGAACAGGCAGGCCACCAGCGCGATCAGCACGGCCAGCGGCAGACTCCCGCCGGCGAAGGCCGCACCCGACGGAATCGACGCGGCGACGGCTGCGGCCGGCGCCATGGCCGTGATGCTCTGGAACAGCACCTCGCGCAGCCCGATCGCGTCGCGCCTGAGACCTGCGTCCGCCGCCACATCCCCCGACATGTGAATCCCCCTCAATCCACGCCGACCTGCCCGACGCCTCCCGACCCGGCGAGAGCGCCTCGCGTGAATCACGGTACGGCGCTTGCGAGTTGGGCAGAAGGGCACAGCGTGCTTCGGTGGACGACTGCGCGAATGTGGAAAACCCGGCCACCCGTACGGGTGAAGCCGAACGGCGGGGAGCGATCTACCGGGTGCGCCGCAGGTTCGCCGAGAGATGGTGCTGCAACGGTCGGCCGACCGCTGCGAGGTCGAAGGCGAAGGTGAGGCTGTCGTCGTCGGCGAGGGTGTAGCGGCGGCGTGTGCCGGTGACCTCCTTGGCGGTGGGGGTGAGGGCCACGTTGTGGGTCGAGAGGTCCACCGTGCCCTCGCCCGCCTGACCGACCGCGATCTCCGCAATCCCCGTGGGCTGGGTGATCAGCGCTTCCACCCGGCCCTCCGGCTGAAGCCGCCACCAGCCGCTCTCCCGGGCCGCCGGACGCAGCGGCGCACCGTCGGCATCGAGAAGCCAGGCCCGGGCCTCGTAGCGGAGGAAGGGCCGTCCGTCATGGCTGAAGACGACCTCCTGCCCGTACGCGAAGTCCCCGTCGAGCGTCGGGTAGCCACCCTCGCCCTGGCCCCGCCATGTGCCCAGGAGGCCGAGCACGGGCGCGAGCAGCGGGTGCGGTGCCGGCGCTGCGCCCGGCAGGCGGCTGTCGGGGTACGGGTGCTCAGCTGCGGGGTCGAACACGGTTGCGCTCCTCGGGTCGTGCCGGTGCCGGGGAAAGCCTAGAGCGGGCGCCATGTGCTGAGCCGGAACAACGGCGCGGGCGCCGGCATCAGACCCGTTCGGCCACGGCCGTCGGGTCGTCCAGCACCGCCCGCACCACCGAGTGCGCCGCCCCCAGCAGCGGCCCCTGCGGGCCCAGCCGCGACACGGACACCGGACAGGCCGGGCCCGCGGTGCGGCGGTCCAACTCGGCCTCCAGTGACGGCAAAAGCCAGGGCGCGAGCCCGGCCAGCGCGCCGCCCAGGACCACACTCTCGGGGTCCAGCAGGTTGACCGCCCCGGTCAGGGCGATGCCCAGCGCCTTGCCCGCGTCGCGCAGCGCACCCCGTACGTCCTCGTCGCCCTCGGCGGCCCGGCCTGCCAGCAGCCCGACCCGGTCCTCGCCCGGTTCCAGTCCCGCCGCACGAAGCACCGCCTCCTCACCGGCGTACTGCTCCAGACAGCCGCGCCCGCCGCAGGGGCATGCGGGCCCCTCCGGCTGCACCGGCACATGCCCCAACTCGCCCGCGAAACCACGCGTGCCGCGCAGCAGCCCTCCGGCCACGACGACCGCCGCGCCGATGCCGATCTCCGCCGACACGTGCAGGAAGTCGTGCGGAGTGCGCTCGCCGAGCCAGAGTTCGGCGAGCGCACCGAAGTTGGCCTCGTTGTCGACGGTCAGCGGGATGTCGGTGGGCAGCAGTGCCCCGATGTCGGTGTCGTGCCAGTCGAGGTTCGGGGCGCGTACGACGGTGCGGGCGTCGCGCGCCACCAGGCCCGGCACGGCCACCGCGAGTCCCGCGGGCCACAGTCCCTCACGTTCCGCCTCGGCGAGCACCCGCCGTACCAGCCCGGTGAGCTCCTCGATCACAGGCTCGGGCGAGCGGCCGCGGTTCGCGCCGTGGCGCACGGCACGCGCGCGTACCTGTCCGCGCAGGTCGACCGCGCAGACCGCGAGGTGGTCCACGCCGATCTCGGCGCCGATGCCGGCGGGGCCGTGTCCGCTGACGGCGAGCGCCGAGCCGGGACGGCCCACCCGTCCGGGCCGCTCGGGGCCCAGCTCCTCCAGCAGTCCGGTGCGTATGAGCTCGTCGACGAGGGTCGACACCGCCGCCCGGGTCAGGCCGATGCGCGAGGCCACGGCGGCACGGGAGAGCGGTCCCTCGGCGCTGACGGTGTGCATCACCCGGGCCAGATTGCGGCGGCGCATGCCCTGCTGGGTGTCGGGCAGCCCCCGCCCCGGGCCGGCCGGGTGGGACTCGTGCAGCGGTGCGGTCATGCCCCCGTCCTCAGCTGTCGGTGCTCCGCTCCAGCAGCGGGGCCGCGTCGGAGAGTACCCCGGCGATCCTCGCCAGCGTCGCCTCGTCCCGCTCCACGGCCTCCAGCACCGGGCCCGCGGCGGTGTTCCAGCGCCGGGCGACCGCGGCCGGATCCTCCCCGGTCAGCAGGCCCGCCGCCTGCGCCGCGGCGCCCAGCGCGACCAGCTCCTTGGCCTGGGGCACCTGGACCGGACGGCCCGACAGGCGGCGTACCGTCTGCTGCCAGGCCGTGCCCCGGGCGCCACCGCCGATCAGCAGCAGCGGGACCGAGCGGTCCGCGTCCTCGTCGAGGACCAGGTCGAGCGCGCCGAGCAGTGAGTGCACGGCGCCGTCGTAGGCGGCCTGCAGCAGCTGACCGCCGGTGGTGTCGTGCCGCAGTCCGTGCAGCAGACCGGAGGCGCCGGGCAGGTTCGGGGTGCGCTCGCCGTCCAGGTAGGGCAGCAGCGTGACGGCGGTGGTCGGTTCGACGGCCTCGCGGTCCAGGCCCAGCAGCGCCGCCACGCGGTCCACGGCGAGCGTGCAGTTCAGGGTGCAGGCCAGCGGCAGCCAGTCGCCGTGGGCGTCGGCGAAGCCCGCGACCGTGCCGGTCGGGTCGGCCGGGCGCCGCTTGGAGACGGCGTACACCGTGCCCGAGGTGCCCAGGCTGAGCACGGGCGTGCCGGGGCGCAGTCCGAGGCCGAGCGCCGCGGCGGCGTTGTCACCCGTGCCCGGGGCGACCAGGGTGCCCTTGGAGAACGGCAGGTCGTGGCTGTCGCGCACCGTGCCCGCCACCTCGCCGGGCCGGACCACCCGGGGCAGCAGCGCGGGGTCGAGCCCCACGTGCGCGAGGGTCTCCTCGTCGTAGGACTCCGTCCCCGAAGCCCACCACCCCGTGCCGGATACGTCACCGCGGTCGGTGGTGCCCTGACCGGTGAGGCGCTCGGTGAGGTAGTCGTGGGGCAGGCGCACCGCCCTGGTGGCGCGGACGGCCTCCGGCTCGATCTCCGCCAGCCAGGCCCACTTGGTGACGGTGAAGGACGGGCCCGGCACGCTTCCGGTGCGCTCCGCCCAGGCCTTCGGGCCGCCAAGCTCCTCCACCAGGCGACGGGCCTGCGGCGCCGAGCGCACGTCGTTCCACAGCAGCGCCGGGCGCACCGGCTCGCCCCGCTCGTCCAGCGTGACCAGGCCGTGCTGCTGACCGCCGATCGAGACCGCGGCGGCTTCGTGCGCCGCGTCACCGCACTGGCGCAGCGCCTCGCACAGGGCGTCCCACCACTGGCGCGGGTCGCTCTCGCGGCCCGCGCCGGAGGAGACGGTGTGCGCTGCCTGGCCGCTCGCGACGACCTGACCGGTGGCCGCGTCGACGACGAGCGCCTTGGTGGACTGGGTGGACGTGTCCACGCCGACGACGAGCGGACCCTCGGCTGCTGACATCGGGCTCTCCCTTTTTCCGCGGCTCTGCGGCTCTGACCTGCTGTTTCGAGGCTTCCCGGGCCATGGCGACCCGGAACCTCACCCCTTCGGGGACATCTTGTCCCTTCCCAGGGATGCGTCCGCATACTAATTTGTAAACCGCCATGACGAAATAGTCGTAAGGCAACGGTCGCAAACAAGCAAGGAGCCGCGGCATGAGCTACCAGCCCACCCCCGAGGACAGGTTCACCTTCGGCCTGTGGACCGTCGGCTGGCAGGGAAGGGACCCGTTCGGCGACGCCACACGGCGTGCCCTCGACCCGGTCGAGACGGTGCAGCGCCTGAGCGAGCTCGGCGCCTACGGCGTCACCTTCCACGACGACGACCTGATCCCCTTCGGATCCTCCGACGCCGAGCGCGAGTCGCACATCAAGCGCTTCCGCCAGGCCCTCGACACGACCGGCATGACCGTGCCGATGGCCACCACCAACCTCTTCACCCACCCCGTCTTCAAGGACGGCGCGTTCACCGCGAACGACCGCGAGGTGCGCCGCTACGCGCTGCGCAAGACCATCCGCAACATCGACCTCGCCGTCGAGCTGGGCGCGAAGACCTACGTCGCCTGGGGCGGCCGCGAGGGTGCCGAGTCCGGCGCCGCCAAGGACGTACGCGTCGCCCTCGACCGCATGAAGGAGGCCTTCGACCTCCTCGGCGAGTACGTGACCTCCCAGGGCTATGACCTGAAGTTCGCGATCGAGCCCAAGCCGAACGAGCCCCGCGGCGACATCCTGCTGCCCACCGTCGGCCACGCCCTCGCCTTCATCGAGCGCCTGGAGCGCCCGGAGCTGTACGGCGTCAACCCCGAGGTCGGCCACGAGCAGATGGCCGGGCTGAACTTCCCGCACGGCATCGCGCAGGCCCTGTGGGCGGGCAAGCTCTTCCACATCGACCTCAACGGTCAGTCCGGCATCAAGTACGACCAGGACCTGCGCTTCGGCGCCGGCGACCTGCGCGCCGCCTTCTGGCTCGTCGACCTCCTGGAGAGCGCCGGTTACGCGGGCCCGAAGCACTTCGACTTCAAGCCGCCGCGGACCGAGGACCTCGACGGAGTCTGGGCATCGGCCGCGGGCTGCATGCGCAACTACCTCATCCTCAAGGAGCGCGCGGCCGCCTTCCGCGCCGACCCGGAGGTCCAGGAGGCCCTGCGCGCCTCGCGCCTGGACGAGCTCGCCCAGCCGACCGCCGCGGACGGCCTGCAGTCCCTGCTCGCCGACCGCAGCGCCTTCGAGGAGTTCGACGTCGAGGCGACCGCCGCGCGCGGGATGGCGTTCGAGCAGCTCGACCAGCTGGCCATGGACCATCTGCTGGGGGCTCGCGGCTGAACGGCCCGCCTACGCGCGCGTGCTTGATCCGTAGACGCACGCGCGCGTGCCCGAGTGATCCCCGCGCGGAATGCCCCGGAACCGTACGGTCCATGGCATGGGGCCGTCTCAACTTCCGTGTGGGGGTCGCCGCCTGCCCGAAGTGCGGCGACTCTGGACGGTATGGCCACACCGCCGGTACCGCCCCAACCGCCCGGGCCGCCGGGTGACACCCCGCCACCGGGCGGCGGGTTCGGACCACCTCCCGCCTACGACGACTGGCAGCATCCCCCGCCACCGCCCGGGCGACGGCGCAACCCGCTGTTCGTCCTCCTGGTCGCCCTCGCGGCTGTCGCCGCAGTGGTCGTCGTCGTCCTGATGGCCTCCGGCCACGGCGACTCTCCCGGCAAGAAATCACCCAACGACACCGGCACGAGCTCCGGCCGCACCTCGTCGCCGTCCCTGAGCATCCCGACGGAACTCCCGAGCAAGCTGCCCAGCGGACTGCCGTCGAAGCTGCCCAGCGGACTGCCGAGCAGCGTCCCCAGCGACCTTCAGTCGCTGATCCCCTCCCTCGGGGGCGTCGACCTGCCGTGACGTGAGGTCGGGCATCGCGCGCAGACAACACACGATGCCAACGGCAGAGCGGCGAAGGCGAGTCCAGAGGGTGACTGTCCGCAGGCTCGGCCCGGATACTGGGGACATGCAGTTCGTCTTCTTCATGACCCTGCCCGGGCTGGTCGTCGTGCTGACCCTGCTGGCCTTCGTCGACCAGCTGCTGATGCGCGCGGGTCGGGCCGGAGTGCTGCCGTGGCGGAACGGCGCACGTCAAGGGCAGATATCGGCGACCGGATTCGAACAACTGCATGCGAGCCTGTCTCCGGGCAAGGAGCACGAGCTGAAGGAGCGGCAGTCGTCACTGGTCATGCCGGAAAACGAGGACGACGGGGCCCCGCCGAACAGGACGACGGTGGACCTGACCGGTGGGACGGCGATCGTACGGATGCCGCGCTCCGGGCGGTAGGCGCCGGTTCCGCAAGGAGACCGACGCCGCGCAAGGTGTACAGGGCCGCTACACCGCCCCGGTCGTGGACGCGGACAGCGAGGCGACTCTGCCCTGGCCGGCCACCGCCTCTGTACCGGGGCCCTCGCTGCACCAGGCTGTCATGGAACACGGCCCGCTCCCGCTGCTGACCGTGTTCCGGCGCAGGGGAGTTCGGCTGGCTGGGATCGCGGTCGTCGTGGTCCTCGTCATCAGCCCGCAGAAGGTGCTCGACTGGGTCAAGTCCGACGGTAAGTCATCGGATTCGCCGGGGTATTCGGCACCGACGTACTCGCAGTCGACGGATTTCGCGACCGACACGGCCACGGCCACGGCCACGGACGCGGACACAAACACGGGTACGGGTGCGCAGCCCACCGAGGAGGAGACGTCCGACCCGGGCTGTGACCGGGGCAAACAGGCGATCGTGAGCGACAACGAAACCTTCGACGAGGCGTCCGCGGCCTCATTGAGATCCCTCGCGTCGAACCTCGACGCTGCTGCGGACGCCGCGGACGACCCCGATGTGAGCTCTGCGATCCGCGCCCTCGCCAATGACAGCCGGTCCATGAGCGACAGCGCGGCCGGGGCACAGGTTGCGATCGACCGGAACGACGCTGCTCAAGGCCAGGTCTATGCAGACGCGTTCAGTGCCGGAGTGAAGCAGTCGGAGAAGGACGCAGACACATACAAGTCCCTTTGCACCTGACCGCCTTGACGGAGCCGTGCGGCGATGGGAAGCGCTCACGGAAGGAGCACGGATCTGCGGGCATCTTATGTCCTTCACCTTCAGCGGCCTGCGAGCCCCCGCGCAGTGGGTCGATCGCTTTCGCCCGGGAGGCCGGGAGGGCTTCCAGGGGCCGGCTCCGACTGTTCGCTATTTCGGCGGTAGGTCGGTGGGCCGGTGGCCATATCTGATCGGTGGGTGCGCGGCGCGGTCGGGGTGTCCGACACCCGTCAACCACCCTGCTCGTCGCACTTGCGCCGTCCATGCCAAGGCTCTATAACGTCTCCAGCAGGTATCGGCGGGGATGGCCGGAAATGGCAGTTGCCGCCGACCAGGGGGGATCCTCGGCTCCGTCGCGATCGGCACCAGTGCTCGCAGACCGACGGAGACGGAACCATGACCAACAACGCATATCGTGCTGCTCTGACCCGCCTGGCCGTCGATCCGGCCTTCCGTTCCGAACTCGACGGCGACACCGGCGAGGTGGCGCGAAGACTCGGCCTGTCGCCCGACCAGGTCGCCGAACTCCGCTCCCTCCGCGTCGAGTCCGCCACCGACGGGGGACCGGCCGCTCTCGACCCACGGCTGTCCAAGTCGTCCCTGTTCTTCGGAAGCGCGGCGCACGCGCTGGCGCACCACGACGTCACGGCTGACCACGCCGTCCCGGTCGACCACCAGTCCGGGGTGACGCACGAGGTCTCCACGACCCACGCCGTCCCGCCGGAGCAGGTCTCCGGCGACCACGATGCCAGCGCCCCGGCCTCCACCGAGCAGGGCTACGACCTGTCGGCTCCCGCCGAGGGTCACGAGGGCACCGCCGGGCTGGACACGGCCGCCACCGGCAGCCACAGCCTGCTCGGTGGCCCCCTGCTGGACGGTTCCCCGGCCGAAGCGGCCGGCGAGTTGGACCAGGTCGGCAACTTCGGTGACTTCGGAGGGTTCGGGGAGCATGTCGGCGGGGGCGCCGAGGGGGGCTTCGGCGACTTCGGCGCCGGGAGTGACGGCGGATTCGGCGGCGCTGAAGGGGACTTCGGCGGGTTCGGTGGCGGTGCCGGTGGCGGGTTCGGCGAAGGCGGTCTTGGCGCCGACGGCTTCGGCGACGGTGGCTTTGGCGACGGCGGTGTCGGATCCGGTGGTGCCAGTGACGGCGGTGTCGGTTCCGGCGGCTTCGGCGACTTCGGGGGCCATGGCGGCTTCGGCGGTGCCGGCGGGGAAGGCGGCGGGGACGCCGGTCACTTCGGCCACGGCGGCATCTACGACCGTGACGGCGGCGAAGGCGGTGGTGGCGAGGGTGGCGGTGGTGGTGAGGGTGGTGGCGACCCGGAGAACACCAATCGTCCTAGCGGTGGTGGTGGTCACGGCGGTGGTGGCGA
>NZ_JBSFJW010000005.1:429221-429360 GCF_053598255.1 Streptomyces sp. NPDC001157 | reverse complement strand
GCGAGGGTGGCGGCGGTGGTGAGGGTGGTGGCGACCCGGAGAACACCAATCGTCCCAGCGGTGGTGGTGGTCACGGCGGTGGTGGCGAGGGTGGCGGCGGTGGTGAGGGTGGTGGCGACCCGGAGAACACCAATCGTCC